>NZ_CP027727.1:5050227-5365866 GCF_003851685.1 Pseudomonas sp. R5-89-07
CGGCGGCGACCTGTTCGGCCGTGGCAACGCCTTGCTGCTCGAGTACATCGAGCACCAGGTTGCGGCGTTCCAGCGCACGCTCAGGGTTGCGACGCGGGTTATAGTAGGACGGCCCCTTGACCATCCCCACCAGCAACGCAACCTGGTGCAACTTCAATTCGGACAACGGCTGGCCGAAGAAGAACTGGCTGGCCAGGCCGAAACCGTGCACCGCGCGCTGACCATCCTGGCCGACGAAGACTTCGTTGAGGTAGGCCTCAAGGATTTCCTGCTTGCTGTAATGCAGCTCCAGCAGCATCGCCATCATGGCTTCGGTGAGCTTGCGGGTCAGGCTGCGCTCATTGGTCAGGTAGAAGTTCTTTACCAATTGCTGGGTGAGCGTACTGCCGCCCTGGGTCATCTTGCCGCCGGAGGTGTTGACCCAGACCGCGCGGGCAATCGACTTCGGCGAAACGCCCCAGTGGCTGTAGAAGTCGCGGTCCTCCACTGCAACCAGGGTTTCCAGCAGGTACGGAGGCGCTTGATCGAGCTTGATCAGAATCCGGTCTTCAAGGTTCTTCGGGTAGATACCGCCAATCATCAGCGGCTCAAGGCGCACCACCGGCAGCTTGGCGCCGTTGAGCGACGACAGCTCGGCCACGTAGTCGCCGGAAAAACGCACGCGTACCGGCTGGGCTTTTTCCAGACCTTCATAGAACTGGAAGCCGCGGGTGTTCAGGTCAACCGTATTGCCGCTGACCGCCGCCGCGCCCGGGCCGTTGCTCACGGGCTCGCGTCGATAGCCCAACGCATCAAGCTCGGTGAGGAAATCTTCCTTGCTCAGCTTCTGGCCGGCGAACAGTTCCAGCGGGCGTGCATACACCTTGGCCGGAATGGTCCAGCGCTTGCCGGAGAATTTCTCCTGGACCACGGCGTCGAGATACACCGCAACGCCGGCGAGCGCTACCAGGCCCACCAGGCCGAGCTTGAGCGCCCAGCCTAGCCAAGGGCGCAGGCTGCGCGAAGGAGGTTTTTTACGGGAACGGGGAGATCGGGTTCGAGTCATGGCGGCGGATTATACGCACTTTATTGATGATCAACATGAGCCGGACAGCGGTTTGCACGACCGCCCGTAGCGGCCATAATGCCCGCCATGATTTCTCCCAGACTTTGAAGGATCGCCCGTGAGCCAGTCCCTGATTGCCGCCCTGCAAAACCCGGCTTTGTACCCGCATCCGGTGCAAGCGTTTCAAGTCATCGAAACCCATATTTCCTGGGTGATCCTGACCGGCCCCTATGCTTATAAACTGAAGAAACCGATGAACTTCGGGTTCCTGGATTTTACCGACCTGGAAAAGCGCGGCCATTTCTGCAACGAAGAACTGCGCCTCAACCAGCGTCTCACCGAAAATTTGTATCTCGAAGTGTTGCCAATTACCGGCACGGCCGACGCACCGCAATTGGCGGGCGACGGCCCGGTGATCGAATATGCGCTGAAAATGCGTCAGTTCCCGCAAAGCCAGATGTTGAGCACCTTGCAAGCCAACGGTGAGCTCACCAGCGCGCACATCGACGAAATGGCCGAGCAGATTGCGCACTTCCACCTCAACGCTCCCAAGGTCGCGCAGGAGCACCCGGCCGGCACCCCGGAAGAAGTAATGGCACCGGTACGCCAGAACTTCGATCAGATCCGCCCGTTCCTCAGTGACAAGGCCGACCTCATTCAGCTTGAAGCCCTGCAAGCCTGGGCCGAAAGCAGCTTCGAACGGCTCAAGCCGCTGCTGGAACAGCGCAAGCTCAATGGCTTCACGCGCGAGTGCCACGGTGATATCCACCTGGGTAACGCCACGCTGATCGATGGCCATGTGGTGATCTTCGACTGCATCGAATTCAACGAGCCGTTCCGCTTCACCGACGTGTACGCCGACACCGCGTTCCTGGCGATGGACCTGGAAGACCGTGGCCTCAAATGCCTGGCGCGCCGTTTTATCAGCCAGTACCTGGAACTGACCGGCGACTATCAGGGCCTGGAGCTGCTGAACTTCTACAAGGCTTATCGTGCACTGGTGCGGGCGAAAGTGGCCCTGTTCAGCATGCCAAGCGAAGCCGACCCCGTGCAACGCGCCACCACCCTGCGCCAATACCGCAATTATGCCAACCTGGCTGAAAGCTACAGCACGATTCCGTCGCGCTTCCTGGCGATCACCCATGGTGTTTCGGCCGTGGGCAAAAGCCATGTCGCCATGCGCCTGGTCGAGGCCCTGGGTGCTGTTCGCCTGCGTTCGGACGTGGAGCGCAAGCGCCTGTTTGGCGAACAGCAGGTGGAAAACACCCTGCAAGCCGGCATCTATAGCCATGACGCCAGTGCTGCAACGTACGCACGCCTGAACGAAATCGCCGACACCGTGCTTCGCGCCGGTTTCCCGGTGGTACTGGATGCGACCTTCCTCAAACGCGAACAACGTGACGCGGCGGCCCGCGTTGCCGAAGCCACCGGCGCCCCGTTCCTGATCCTCGATTGCAATGCACCACAGGCCGTCATCGCCAGTTGGTTGGCACAACGTCAGGCCGATAAAAACGATCCGTCCGACGCAACGCTGGTAGTCGTCGAAGAACAACAGGCCAATCGTGACCCGTTGACAGCGCAGGAGCTGCTGCTGAGCAAACGCGTCGAGACCAATGAAAGCGGGACCCTCGATGCGTTGGTTGCGCATATTCGTCAGCACTTGCCTGGCCTGTAAGAAATATTTCTCGGTCGTGTCGCCTACTTTGGCGCACGACCGCGCGATAGTGGCACTATAATGGCGTCATAATTCCAACAGGAGTCGCCTGTCATGAGTCAGCCCAAGCTTCTTGATACCCCGCTCTACGCGCTCCTGCACAAAGACGACATTCGGGGCTTCAATCAGCAGCGCCCCGAAAACGGCGTGATCGACATGCGCGGCGGTGACTTCCGCGGCCTGGACTTGCGTGAGCTGAACGCTGCGGGTATCGACTTTACCGACGCCTACTTCCGCTCCACCGACCTGCGTGGGCTGGATTTACGCGATTGCTCATTGGAAGGTGCCAGCCTGGCTCATGCGCAGATTTCCGGTACGTACTTCTCACCCGACCTGACGGCTGACGAGATCCTGATGTCGGTGAATTTCGGTACCCGCCTGCGTTACCGCACCAAATAACCCCGAAACCGCCTGCTCCCGGCTGCGCATCAAGCCTGCCGGGCGCTTTCCCCTGCCTGACATGCAGCGCCATTCTTATAAGCTTTTGAGTAGTTCCAAACCAAAGAATCACGCTTTTCCTACTGAGCGCTACACTCATTTTCAGGCTTGCTGGTCACGATACCCACCGCACCATTCGGCCGTCGCAAGGAGGCTTGATGAACGATGAGCTGCAACACCTGAAAAATCTTGGCAAGACCTCGGCGCAGTGGTTGCATGCGGCGGGCATCCACAGTGCGTCCGACCTGCGCCGGCTGGGAGCGGTCGATGCTTACCGGGCCGTGCGCACGCGCGGGTTCCGGGCATCGAAAGTGTTGCTGTATGCGATTGAAGGCGCATTGATGGATGTGCACTGGAACGATATTCCTACGGAGCGCAAGGAGGCGCTGAACCGTCAGTTGGATGCGCTTTCGACGCGCCAGAAGATTTAGAGCCAGCGATCAAACCTAGGCGTTTTTGACAAAAATACACAGAGGGATAAAACAGTAGTTGACTCTCAAATGAGAATCGTTATGATTACCACAACTGGTCGCGAGATCAGCCGATAACTGAAAGACCATTGGTTCGGACTCTCAGATTATCTCCTCATCAGGCTAATCACGGTTATTTGACCCGGCTCTTGCCGGGTCTTTTTTTGCCTGTGAAAACTGAATTCAACGCGCGATGATCAAGGGGTGCCCCCGCTCCGGATGCGACTGCACCAGCACATCCAGACCAAACACTGCCTTGAGCGGCTCGGGTTGCAGCACTCGCTTCGGCGTATCCAGAGCATGAGGGCGTCCATTTTCCAGCAACAGGATACGGTCACAGTAACGCGCAGCCAGGTTCAGGTCATGGAGGATCACCAACACCGCTGCGCCACGATCGGCAAAGCTGCGGATCGCCTGCAAGGTCGTATGCTGATGTAACGGGTCGAGCATTGACGTCGGCTCATCCAGCAACAGCGTCTGCCCTGCTTCGCCCGGCCATAATTGCGCCAAGACGCGGGCCAGGTGCACCCGCTGGCGCTCGCCGCCCGACAAAGCCAGGTAACTGCGACCACTCAGGTGCCCGATATCCGCTGCGTGCAGTGCCGCGCTGATGATTTCTTCATCGCGCACTCGCCCGGTCTGATGGGGCAAACGCCCCATGCCGACCACCTCCTCGACACGGAAAGCGAAGTCCAGCGTCGAACTCTGCGGCAGTACCGCCAGGCGCCGGGCGCGCTGCGCTCCGCTCAGATGCTTGAGCTCGTGCTGATCCAGCCAGACCGTGCCCTGATCGGGGGTCAATTCGCCGCACAGCGCACTCAGCAAGGTACTTTTGCCTGCACCATTGGGCCCCAGTACACCCAACACTTCGCCCGGCAGCAGTTTCAGGCTGATATCCGCCAATACGGTCTTGCCCCCGCGGCGGATCTGCAACGCTTCCACCCGCAGCATCAGGCGCGCCCTCGCAGCAACAGATACAGAAAAAACGGCGCGCCGATAAACGCGGTAACAATACCGATCGGCAGTTCCGCCGGCGCCAGCGCCAAGCGCGCCACCAGGTCCGCAAACAGCAGCAAGCTCGCGCCCGCCAGCACCGACGCAGGCAACAGCACACGGTGATCAGGCCCTGCGAGCAACCGCACCAGGTGCGGCACCACCAACCCGACAAAGCCGATCATGCCCGCTGCAGCCACGGCCGCGCCAACGCCCAACGCCGTACAGAACACCAACTCACGCTTGAGCCTTTCCACATCAATGCCCAGATGGCTGGCCTCGGATTCACCCAGCAGCAGCGCATTCAAGGCCTTCGCTCGGCGCGGCAACCACAGCGCCACACCCGCACTCACCAGCAGCAGCGGCCATAACCGCGAGTAGCTGGCGCCATTGAGACTGCCCAGGTTCCAGAACGTCAGGGTACGCAAGGTGGCATCGTCCGCCAGGTAGGTAAACAGCCCCACCGCAGAACCGGCGAGGGCCGTCAGCGCAATGCCGGCAAGCAGCATCGTCGCGACGTTGGTCTGGCCATTGCGCCGCCCCAATCGGTAGACCAGCGCCGTGACGCCCAGCCCTCCCAGAAACGCACAAATCGACAATAGATAGGGCCCAAATGCATCCGGCAGCCCGCCAAAAAACGAGCCCCCGACGATTGCCACCGCAGCGCCCAACGCCGCGCCACTGGACACGCCCACCAAGCCAGGGTCGGCCAGCGGGTTGCGGAACAATCCCTGCATCGCCACGCCCGACAACGCGAGCACACCCCCCACGGCCAGGCCCAGCAGCGTGCGTGGTAAACGGATCTGCCCCAGGATCAGTTCGGCCTGCTCGAGCCCCAGGGGCTCAATCGGCACGCCCATCAATCGCAACGCCGCCCTGAGGGTGTCGAACAACGGCAGGCTGACCGGCCCCAGGGCCAATGAAAGCCAGACCGCCAGCAGACATAACAGCGCCAGCCCGATAAACAGGGTTTTCGGTTTAACCAACGTCGTCATGGGGCGGGTTCAGCCTGTGCCGGATAAAACACGGCGGACAACCGCACCAGGCTCTGCGGCAAGCGCGGCCCGAGCCCGCCCACCAGCAGCGTCGGATCCAACTCGATCACCCGGCCGTGTTTGGCCGCTGGCGTGGAAGCGAGGATAGGGTTTTCCTTGAACAGCGCCGCACGGGCCGCTTCACCGCTGAGCGCCCGATCGGCAAATACCAGCACATCAGGACTCAACCCGGCCAGCGATTCCACCGAGAACGGTTTGTAACCGGTATGAGTCGCCAGGTTATGCCCGCCGGCCTGTTGCAGTATCCAATCGGCGGCAGTATCCCTACCGGCGATCAACGGTTTGCCGCCAGCGTGCCCGAGCAACAGCAACACACCGGGGGCTTTTTGCGTCAACCGGGCCTTGGCCACCGTGGTTTTCTGCTGATCCAACGTTTGTTCATAGCCGCGAAACAATTCGCCGGCCGTGGCTTCGTTGCCCAGCAGCTTGCCCAAGTGCAGCAGGTTGGCTTTCAGGCTGGGTAAATCGGGCTGCGCCGAGAACATCTCTACCTGCACCCCCGCGCCACGGATTTGCGCCAGCACCGGCGGTGGGCCCATCTCTTCGGTGCCCACCAGCACCTCTGGGCGAAGGCTGAGAATGCCTTCGGCCGACAACTGGCGCTGATAACCGATACTGGGCAATGCCTTGAGCGATGCAGGATGCTGGCTGGTGGTGTCCACGCCCACCAGCTTCGACTCACCTCCCAATGCCGTCACCCATTCCGATAACGCGCCACCGGCGCTCACCCAGCGTTGCGGCAGGTCCAGGGCTTGGGCCGCATGGCTGACCAGCAGTCCGGCAACAAGCGCAATAACACTGGCACTCAGGCGCATAACAGGGTTTCCTTCCAAGGCAGGGCCATTCAAGTACTCACCAATGTGACAGATAACCCCTACCCGGCATCGTAATGAGCACCCGATCAGCTGACGGGCGAAGCGGGCATTTGATAATTGTTTGCATTTGCACGTCAAGGCACTTAAGGATTGATATGAAGTTTCTCTGCCCCTCCGCGGCCCTTGCGCCCGACAGCAGCCTCGGTTTTGATATCGACGGCTGCAAACTGTTGGCCGTGCGGCGCGCTGGCGTTGCCTACTTCTATATCAACCGCTGCCCCCATCGTGGCATCCCGCTGGAATGGCAGCCGGACAGCTTCCTCGATTCCAGCGCCAGCCTGATCCAATGCGCCACCCATGGCGCGCTGTTCCTGATCGAAAGCGGCGAATGCATCGCCGGCCCCTGCGCAGGCCAAAGCCTCACCGCCCTGCCCGGCCGCGAGGACGAACACGGCCTGTGGGTTGAACTCTAGTTGCCCAGCAGCACCTTCAATGCACGTTCGACACAGATTTCTTCAGGCGTGACGCGCACACCGTACGCCAGCACCTCGACACCCGCGGCCTTGGCCTCGCGCAACGCGGCGGCATAACCCGCGTCGATCTCCACCGCCGGACGCACCGCGTCAATTCCCGACAAATTGACGCAATACAACTGCACGGCCCGAACACCTTCGCGCGCCAGGTGCGCCAACTCCCGCAGGTGCTTGGCACCGCGCTGGGTCACCGCATCCGGGAAAGCCGCCACAGAGCTGCCATCAAAGCCCAAAGTGACACTTTTGACTTCAACAAACGCGGCCCCATCGGGGTACTCCAGGCGAAAATCGATCCGGCTGTTTTCCTGACCGTAAGGCACTTCGCGTTTCAGCGCGGTAAAGCCGTTGAGCTCAGTGATCACCCCGGCGCGCAATGCTTCCTCGACCAACTGATTAGCGCGTGCCGTGTTGACGCACGCCAGCCGGCCCTGGGGCGTTTCGGCGATTTCCCAGGTGCCAGGCAATTTACGCTTGGGGTCGGTGGAACGGCTGAACCACACCTGGCCACCCTCCACCATGCAGTTGAGCATCGAACCGGTGTTCGGGCAGTGAATGGTGAGCAACTCGCCGGTAAGGGTTTGGATATCGGTGAGAAAGCGCTTGTAGCGGCGGATCAGCCGACCTTCTTCGAGGGGAGGATGAAAACGCATCAGCCTTGCCAGCTCTGCAAGCCACGGGCAATTCGCTCAACCGCTTCTTGTAGCCGATCAAGGTTTTGCGTGTAGGCAAAACGCACGTGATGCCCCGCCTGATAACGACCAAAATCCAGCCCCGGGGTGAAGGCCACATGTTCGGTTTCCAGGAAATGGCCGCAGAACGCGAAGGCATCACCGCCAAACGCGCTGATATCCGCATACAGATAGAACGCGCCTTCCGGCTCCACGGCGATGCCAAACCCCAACTCCCGCAGGGCCGGCAGCAGGAAGTCACGGCGCCGGCCAAATTCGGCGCGGCGCTCTTCCAGAATACTCAGGGTTTGCGGGGTAAAACAGGCCAGGGCCGCATGCTGGGCCATGCTAGGCGCACTGATGTAGAGGTTTTGCGCCAACTTCTCCAATTCACCGACTGCTTCGGGTGGCGCCACCAGCCAGCCCAGGCGCCAGCCGGTCATGCCGAAATACTTCGAAAAACTATTCAGAACAAATGCATCGTCGTCGACCTCCAGCACGCTGGCGGCGTCGGTGCCGTAGGTCAACCCGTGATAGATCTCGTCAACCACTAGGTGACCATCGCGCGCCTTGATGGCATTCGACAGCCCGCCCAATTCGTCCCGGGTGAGGATCGTCCCGGTAGGGTTGGCCGGAGAGGCAACCAGCGCACCGACGCTGTCCTGGTTCCAGTGTTGAGCCACCAGGTCGGCGGTCAATTGGTAGCGCTGCTGCGGGCCAACCGGCACCAACTGCGCCGCGCCTTCGACCAGGCGCAGAAAATGCCGGTTGCAGGGGTAGCCTGGGTCCGCCAGCAGCCAGTGCTTGCCCGGATCCACCAGCAGGCTGCTGGCCAACAGCAACGCGCCGGAGCCACCGGGCGTGACCAGAATGCGCTGCGGATCTATGTTCAACCCGTAGCGCTGCTGGTAGAAACCGCTGATCGCCTCGCGTAATTCGGGCAGCCCACGGGCGGCGGTGTAGCGGGTCTTGCCATTGGCCAACGCGGCCTGGCCTGCCTGGATGATCGGTTCGGCGGTGGTGAAATCCGGCTCGCCGATTTCCAAGTGGATCACATCGTGGCCGGCTGACTGCAGCTCATTGGCGCGCGCCAGCAATGCCATGACATGAAAAGGTTCGATGGCGCGACTGCGCGCACTGTAGGGCTGAGCCATTAGCCTTCCTTAGACGGTGAGGACAAATCCGGATTCTACCGAACCCCCGCGTTAAAACATGCTCTATTGCCTATCCAGCCCACTTTACGGGCCGGGCAAGCGCCGGTAAAACGACTAAAATCAACATTCCAGACAGGACATAGCCAGCCACGACGGGGCGCAGTAGTTTACAACCCCGGCGCGACAGGCTCGACAACCGGGAGTGGCGCACCCCGAATCTATCTGGTAAGTTCGCCCGCTTGCAGCCGCAGGGCCGGCAGGTGTCGGTGACGTTGCAATCCTGCGCAATGGATTAGAAGAGTGAGAGGCGGTCTATTCATGTCCACCCAAGCAAAGCAACAGCAGACTCAAGGCCTCGGCGGCTTCGAACCCTATGTGGAAAAAAAGGGCGAGGAGTACATGGGCGAGCCCATGCGCGAGCACTTCACCAAAATCCTGAACAAGTGGAAACAGGATTTGATGCAGGAGGTCGACCGCACGGTTGACCATATGAAGGACGAAGCAGCCAACTTCCCCGACCCGGCCGACCGTGCCAGCCAGGAAGAAGAGTTCGCCCTCGAACTGCGCGCCCGCGACCGCGAGCGCAAGTTGATCAAGAAGATCGACAAGACCCTGCAACTGATCAAAGACGAAGAATACGGCTGGTGCGAATCCTGCGGCGTCGAGATCGGTATTCGTCGCCTGGAAGCCCGCCCAACCGCGGACCTCTGCGTAGACTGCAAGACCTTGGCTGAAATCAAGGAAAAACAGGTCGGCAAGTAATAGCGGCTGAGCTGAACGAATGGGGCGTGCGAACGCCCCATTTTTGTTGCTGGCGTTTACCCGTTTTCCAGTAGTATCCGGCCCATGACTGCCTCTACCTATATCGGGCGCTTCGCCCCCACGCCCAGCGGCCACCTGCACTTCGGTTCCCTGGTCGCCGCCCTCGCGTCCTACCTCGACGCCCGCGCCAATCAAGGCCGCTGGCTGATGCGCATGGAAGACCTCGACCCACCCCGTGAAGAACCCGGCGCCCAGGCGGCAATCCTGCATGCCCTGGAAAGCTACGGCTTTGAATGGGATGGCGAACTGGTTCGGCAAAGCGAGCGACACGAGGCCTACGCCAAGGTATTGAACGAGCTGTTCAACCACGGCCTGGCCTACGCCTGCACCTGCTCGCGCAAACAGCTGGAACCCTACAACGGGATTTACCCCGGACTGTGCCGCAATGCCGGCCATGAGCAGCAGGATGCCGCCATCCGTCTGCGCGTGCCCGAGCTTGAGTATCATTTTACCGACCGTGTTCAGGGCCAGTTCCGACAGCATCTGGGGCGCGATTCAGGCGACTTCGTCATCCGCCGCCGCGATGGCCTGTACGCCTATCAACTGGCCGTGGTCCTGGATGACGCCTGGCAGGGCGTTACCGACATCGTACGCGGTGCCGACCTGCTCGACTCTACGCCACGCCAGCTTTACCTGCAGGAATTACTGGGCCTGCGCCAGCCGCGCTACCTGCATGTGCCGCTGATCGTCCAGCCGGACGGTAACAAACTGGGCAAGTCGTACCGCTCGCCACCGCTGACGGCGGACCAGGCCACACCGTTATTGCTCAGAGCGCTGCGCGCCCTCGGCCAGCCGGCCGGGGACGAGCTGCTTTACGCAAGCCCCAGGGAACTGCTGGACTGGGGCACCCGGCAGTGGGATGCCACACTGATCCCTCGCACACTCACGCTGGCCGAAGCGCAATTGAACTGAAGGCGCTTGCAGCTTCCCAGCCATCCGTTACCATCGCCGCAATTCTTCAATCAGAGGCCAACATGTACATCTATCGATTGGTCCTGCTGCTGGTCGTCGGGATCTACCTGTTTTCCCCCGCCATCATGGACTGGTGGATCGATGCCACGGGCGCCTGGTACCGCCCTTACCTGCTCTGGCTGATCCTGATCGTCGTGACTTTCATTCTGCAGAGCCAAAAAGATGCCGATGAGCTTTAGCCTCACCCAGATGCTGCTGATCAGCGCCGCCTACCTGGCTGCGCTGTTCGGCGTCGCCTGGATCAGTGAGCGCGGAATGATTCCGCGGGCGATCATTCGCCATCCCTTGACCTACACCTTGTCCCTGGGCGTGTACGCCAGCGCCTGGGCGTTCTACGGTACGGTGGGCCTGGCCTATCAATACGGCTATGGTTTCCTGTCCAGCTACCTGGGGGTGTCCGGCGCGTTCCTGCTGGCGCCGGTGTTGCTGTACCCCATCCTGAAAATCACCCGTACCTACCAGCTGTCGTCGCTGGCAGACCTGTTTGCCTTCCGCTTTCGCAGCACCTGGGCCGGCGCGCTCACCACGATTTTCATGTTGATCGGCGTGCTGCCGTTGCTGGCCCTGCAGATCCAGGCAGTGGCCGACTCCATCAGCATTCTCACCCGTGAGCCCGTGCAACATCGCGTGGCTCTGGCCTTCTGCGCCTTGATCAGCCTGTTCACCATTTTCTTTGGCTCACGCCATATCGCCACCCGGGAAAAACACCAGGGCCTGGTGTTTGCGATTGCCTTTGAATCGGTGATCAAGCTCGTGGCCATTGGCGGCGTTGGCCTTTACGCGCTCTACGGCGTGTTCGACGGCCCGCAGCAGTTGGAATTGTGGCTGCTGCAAAACCAGACCGCCCTCGCCGCCTTGCACACGCCGTTGCAGGAAGGCCCCTGGCGTACGCTGCTGCTGGTGTTCTTCGCCTCGGCGATTGTAATGCCGCACATGTACCACATGACCTTCACCGAAAACCTCAACCCGCGCTCATTGGTCAGCGCCAGCTGGGGCTTGCCACTGTTCCTGCTGTTGATGAGCCTGGCAGTGCCGCTGATTCTCTGGGCCGGCCTGAAACTGGGGGCAACCACCAACCCTGAGTACTTCACCCTCGGCATCGGCATCGCCGCCAACAGCCCGGCCCTGGCGCTGCTGGCGTATGTCGGCGGTTTGTCGGCGGCCAGTGGTTTGATCATTGTCACCACATTGGCACTTTCCGGGATGGCGCTTAACCACCTGGTGCTGCCGCTGTACCAACCGCCCGCCGAAGGCAACATCTACCGCTGGCTGAAATGGACACGCCGCGCGCTGATCGTCGCGATCATCATGGCCGGCTATGCCTTTTACCTGTTGCTGGGTGCCGGGCAGGACCTGGCCAACCTGGGCATCGTGGCCTTTGTCGCCACCCTGCAGTTCCTGCCGGGCGTGCTGTCGGTACTGTACTGGCCAACCGCCAATCGCCGCGGCTTTATTGCCGGTTTGCTGGCGGGCGTACTGGTGTGGCTGGTGACCATGCTGCTACCGCTGGTCGGCAACCTGCAGGGCTTCTACATACCGCTGCTGAACATGATCTACGTGCTGGACGACACCAGCTGGCACATGGCCGCAATCGCCTCGCTGGCCGCCAACGTGCTGATGTTCACCCTGATCTCGCTGTTCACCAACGCCAGCCCCGAAGAAACCAGCGCCGCCGAGGCCTGCGCGGTAGATAACGTGCGCCGCCCGCAACGCCGCGAGCTGCATGCAGCCTCGCCCCAGGAATTCGCCACGCAACTGGCCAAGCCACTGGGTGCCAAGGCCGCACAAAAGGAAGTGGAGCAGGCCCTGCGCGATCTGTACCTGCCGTTCGACGAGCGCCGCCCCTATGCCCTGCGGCGCTTGCGTGACCGTATCGAAGCCAACTTGTCAGGGTTGATGGGCCCCAGCGTGTCCCAGGACATGGTGGAAACCTTCCTGCCCTACAAGGCCGGCGGCGAAAACTACGTGACCGAAGACATTCACTTCATCGAAAGCCGGCTGGAGGACTATCACTCACGCCTCACCGGCCTTGCCGCCGAGCTCGACGCCCTGCGCCGCTACCACCGCCAGACCCTGCAAGAACTGCCGATGGGCGTGTGTTCCCTGGCCAAGGACCAGGAAATCCTGATGTGGAACAAGGCCATGGAGGAGCTGACCGGCATCGCCGCACAACGCGTGGTGGGCTCTCGTCTCAATACCCTGGGCGACCCGTGGAAGGAACTGCTGCAAGGCTTTATCAACCTGCCCGACGAGCATTTGCACAAGCAACACCTGGCCCTCGACGGCCAGACCCGCTGGCTCAACCTGCACAAGGCCGCGATTGACGAGCCCCTGGCCCCTGGCAACAGCGGCCTGGTGTTACTGGTGGAGGACCTGACCGACACCCAGATGCTCGAAGACAAGCTGGTGCACTCCGAGCGCCTGGCCAGCATTGGTCGCCTGGCCGCCGGCGTGGCTCACGAGATCGGTAACCCGATCACCGGTATCGCCTGCCTGGCGCAGAACCTGCGCGAGGAGCGCGAGGAGGACGGCGAAATCACCGAGATCAGCGGGCAGATCCTCGAGCAGACCAAGCGCGTGTCTCGCATCGTGCAGTCGCTGATGAGCTTTGCCCACTCCGGCGCCCATCAGCATCAGGACGAAGCGGTATGCCTGGCCGAAGTGGCGCAGGATGCCATTGGGCTGTTGGCCTTGAACCGGCGCAATTTCGAAGTACAGTTCTTTAACCTGTGCGATCCGGACCATTGGGTCGATGGCGACTCACAACGCCTGGCGCAGGTGCTGATCAACCTGCTGTCCAACGCCCGCGATGCGTCCCCGCCGCACAGTGCGGTACGCGTCAAGAGCGAGGCTTTCGAGCACACGGTCGACCTGATCGTGGAAGACGAAGGCAGCGGCATTCCACAGAACATCATGGACCGATTGTTCGAACCTTTCTTCACCACCAAGGACCCGGGTGAAGGTACCGGTCTGGGCCTTGCACTGGTCTATTCCATCGTTGAAGAGCATTATGGACAAATCACCATCGACAGCCCGGCTGACACCGAAAGCCAACGCGGCACCCGTATCCGGGTGACCTTGCCGCGTCATGTCGAAGCGACGTCCGCTGTGAACTGAGACCGTCGAGAGAATTGAATCAATGCCGCACATTTTGATCGTCGAAGACGAAACCATTATCCGCTCTGCCTTGCGTCGCCTGCTTGAACGTAATCAGTACCAGGTCAGCGAAGCCGGCTCGGTGCAGGAAGCACAGGAGCGGTTCAGCATTCCCACGTTCGACCTGATCGTCAGCGACCTGCGGTTGCCGGGCGCACCGGGTACCGAGCTGATCAAGCTGGGCCAGGGCACTCCGGTGCTGATCATGACCAGCTACGCCAGCCTGCGCTCGGCCGTGGACTCGATGAAGATGGGCGCGGTGGACTATATCGCCAAGCCTTTCGACCATGACGAGATGCTTCAGGCCGTGGCCCGCATCCTGCGTGACCGCCAGTCGGCCAGCAGTGCGCCAGCCGAGCCGCGTCCAGCAGGAAAAGCCGCCGACAAACCGGGCGTCGACAACAGCAACGGCGAGATCGGCATCATCGGCTCCTGCCCGCCGATGCAGGACCTTTACAGCAAGATCCGCAAAGTGGCACCCACCGACTCCAATGTGTTGATCCAGGGCGAGTCGGGCACCGGCAAGGAGCTGGTGGCCCGCGCCCTGCACAACCTGTCCAAGCGCGCCAAGGCACCGATGATCTCGGTGAACTGCGCGGCGATCCCCGAGTCCCTGATCGAATCCGAATTGTTTGGTCACGAAAAAGGCGCGTTCACCGGTGCCAGCGCCGGGCGTGCGGGCCTGGTCGAAGCCGCCGACGGCGGCACCTTGTTCCTCGACGAGATCGGCGAGTTGCCCCTGGAAGCACAGGCGCGCCTGCTGCGGGTGCTGCAGGAAGGTGAAATTCGCCGGGTCGGTTCGGTGCAATCGCAAAAGGTCGATGTGCGCCTGATCGCAGCGACGCACCGCGACCTCAAGAGCTTGGCCAAGATCGGCCAGTTCCGCGAAGACTTGTATTACCGCTTGCACGTGATTGCGCTCAAGCTGCCAGCCCTGCGGGAGCGTGGCGCCGACGTCAACGAAATCGCCAATGCGTTCCTGCTGCGCCAGAGCGCGCGCATCAACCGTACCGACCTGAAGTTCGCCCCGGACGCGGAGCAAGCAATCCGGCATTACTCGTGGCCGGGCAACGTGCGGGAACTGGAGAACGCGGTCGAGCGTGCGGTCATCCTGTCAGAAAGCCCGGAAATATCCGCCGAGCTGCTGGGCATCGATATCGAGCTCAGCGACCTGGACGACGACGACTTCATCGGCCTGTCGCCGCAACAGGGTACTGGTAGCAACACCAGCCATGAGCCAACGGAGGACTTGTCCCTGGAAGACTACTTCCAGCATTTCGTCCTCGAGCACCAGGACCACATGACCGAGACCGAACTGGCACGCAAGCTGGGCGTAAGCCGCAAGTGCCTGTGGGAACGCCGCCAGCGCCTGGGCATTCCACGGCGCAAGACCGGTGTCGCCAGCGAGAGTTGAGGGCCCGCGCCACAGGTAACACCTGCTTATGTGAAAAAACTGTTACCGCGGACATTGCGCGTAACAAAAGCCGGGGCTTACGGTAACGAAGCCCCGGCTTTTTTTCGTCCGTCAAAAGCCGAGAATCGCCTTGGACCCCTGATTTTGCTGGGCGGCGCAAAAGTTGGCACGCACCCTGCTATATGCTTAGTACAAAAACAATAACAAGCTTTGTACAAGACAATAAAAATAAGACGAATCGACTCACGCATAACAAAAACAACACGGCGGAGGCGCAGCTAACTGATTCTTTTGGAGAGGCGTTGCATTGGGGCTTGCCCCGCAACCAGGCCGAGAACAACAAAAACTGCCCTAAGGCAGAGCCTGAACTGGTTGGATCGTAGATCAGCAACACAGCGACCAAAGCAATCCGTTTGCTCTTGACTCCCGATTGGGAGTGTCATGAAGGTGAAGCTTCATGGCGAGGGCGATCAACAAAAACAAGAAGCCCGAAACCCATAATAAAAATAGAGCACGCAACTACTTCTGGGGGAGCTTCGGCTCCCCTTGTAGTTTCCGATAGATTCCTCTGGATTGCCCTTCAAACGCTTATGGCGCAACGCCTGCAGCTTGTTCCTACACCATCCCCTGACTAAATGCTAGAATCCCGGCCCATCATGCGGTCATTCTTCGTTATGGCCGAACATTCCTTCAAACAGTGCATCCCATGCTGAAGAAGTTGTTCCAGTCATTCCGTTCTCCCTTGCGTCGTACGCAACACATTCGCAGCACGCCTGAAGTGCTTAACAGCAATCAGCATTCATTGCAGCGCGCTCAGTTCAGCCGTTATGCCGTGAACATCGTCGAACGTTTGCAGAACGCCGGTTACCAGGCCTACCTGGTGGGCGGCTGCGTACGTGACATGCTGCTCAATATCACGCCGAAGGATTTCGACGTCGCCACCAGCGCCACGCCTGAACAGGTGCGTGCCGAATTCCGCAATGCGCGGATCATCGGCCGTCGCTTCAAGCTGGTGCATATCCATTTCGGGCGCGAAATCATCGAAGTCGCGACGTTCCGCGCCGGTCATCCGCAGAACGATGAAGAGGAAGACACCAATCAGTCTTCCCGCAACGAAAGCGGGCGCATCCTGCGTGACAATGTCTACGGCACGCTGGAAGAAGACGCGCAACGCCGCGACTTCACCATCAACGCCCTCTATTACGATCCGGTCAGCGAGCGCATCCTCGATTACGCCAACGGCGTACACGATATCCGCAACAACCTGATCCGCCTGATCGGCGACCCGACGCAGCGCTACCAGGAAGACCCGGTGCGCATGCTGCGCGCCGTGCGGTTCGCCGCCAAGCTCAACTTCGGTATCGAAAAACATACGGCCGCACCGATTCGCGAGCTGGCACCGATGCTGCGGGAAATCCCGTCGGCACGCTTGTTTGAAGAAGTGCTCAAGCTGTTCCTGTCGGGCTACGCCGCCGACACCTTTGAAATGCTCGTCGACCTGCAGTTGTTCGATCCACTGTTCCCGGCCAGCGCCGAGGCGTTGGAACACAACCCGACGTACACCCACACCCTGATCAGCGAAGCGTTGATCAACACAGACTTGCGCATCAAGCAGAACAAGCCGGTCACCCCGGCGTTCCTGTTTGCCGCCCTGCTGTGGCCGGCCCTGCCTAAACGCGTACTGCGCCTGCAGGACCGTGGCATGCCGCCGATCCCTGCCATGCAGGAAGCCGCCCACGAGTTGATCACCGAGCAGTGCCAGCGCATCGCCATTCCGAAGCGCTTCACCCTGCCGATCCGCGAAATCTGGGACATGCAAGAGCGCCTGCCGCGCCGCAGCGGCAAACGCGCCGACCTGTTGCTGGAGAACCCGCGTTTCCGCGCCGGCTACGACTTCCTGTTGCTGCGCGAAAGCGCCGGCGAGCAGACCGACGGCCTGGGTGAATGGTGGACCGACTATCAGGACGCCAATGACAGCCAGCGCCGCGAGATGATTCGTGAACTCGGCAGCAAAGGCGACAGCACCGGTGAAGGGCCGAAGAAGCGCCGCCGCAGTACCAGCAAGCGCAAGCGCAGCGCCGCCGATGCCTCGGGCGCAACGGGCGAATAAACGTGGAACGTATCTACATCGGCATGGGCAGCAACCTGGCTGCCCCGGCGCAGCAACTGCGCAGCGCTATCGACGCCTTAGCGCACCTGCCCGGCACTGCACTCGCCGGTGTATCCGCTTTCTACCAAAGCGACTCCCTGCTTCCCGGCCAACCGCGTTACACCAACGCGGTTGCAGCCCTGGACGGCACCCTCGCGCCGCTGGCCCTGCTCGATGCGCTGCAAACCATCGAAAACGACCAGGGCCGCGAGCGCGTTGAGCGCTGGGGGCCACGTACCCTCGATCTGGATATTCTGTTATTCGGTGATCGGCCGATTGATGAGCCGCGCCTCAAGGTGCCGCATTATCAGATGCACCTGCGGGCGTTCGTGCTTTATCCATTGGCTGAGTTGGTGCCTGCCGATTTTCAGTTGCCTGATGGCCAAACGCTGAGTGAACTGCTGGCAGCCTGCCCATTCGTCGGCCTGGAACGCCTACCTCTGTAGGAGCGAGCTTGCTCGCGAAAATCGTCAACGATCACTCGCCCAGCCTGATTAAACGCAGTGCCTGTGGGTTCTTCGCGAGCAAGCTCGCTCCTACAATCGCGTTAGTAACAGCGGTAACACCGCCATCGTAACAATGCGGTAACACATCCAATTGACTTCCCGTGTCCTCCTCACGACTATAGGCGTCCCGCTGCCGCCAACCCGGCGCTAAAGGGCGCAATCCAGGCCTTATAAGCACTGCTCTCAAGACGGTGCGCCTGTATAAACGAAGACTCACGCGCGTTACTCGCTGTTTCCAAGCGCCTGAACGAGGACCCTTTTCATGCCAGACATTACCCTGACCACCTTGCAGAGCCTCAAGCTCAAGGGTGAAAAAATCACCATGCTGACCTGCTATGACGCTACCTTCGCCCACGCCAGTTGCCAGGCCGGGGTCGAGGTGTTGCTGGTAGGCGACTCCCTGGGCATGGTTCTTCAAGGGAATGACAGCACGCTACCCGTCACCACCGACGAGCTCGCGTACCACACCGCCAGCGTCAAGCGTGGCAACGACGGTGCATTTATCATCGCCGACCTGCCGTTCATGGGGTATGCCACGCTCGAACAGACCTTCCAGAACGCCGGCAAACTGATGCAGGCGGGCGCGCACATGATCAAGGTCGAAGGTGCCGTCTGGCTCGCCGAGTCGATCCGTCTGCTGGCTGAGCGCGGCGTACCGGTCTGTGCGCACATGGGCCTGACCCCGCAGTCGGTCAACCTTCTGGGCGGCTATAAGGTGCAGGGCCGCAATGAAGCCCAGGCACGCCAGATGCGCGCTGATGCCATTGCCCTGGAGCAAGCTGGCGCCGCGATGATTCTACTGGAGTGCGTACCCAGTGAACTGGCCGCCGAAATCACCCAGGCCGTCAAGGTACCCGTGATCGGCATCGGTGCCGGCTCCGCCACCGATGGCCAGGTGTTGGTGCTGCACGACATGCTCGGCCTGTCGATCAGCGGCCACGTGCCCAAGTTCGTGAAAAACTTCATGGCTGGTCAGCCCAGCATTCACGCCGCGCTGAGCGCTTACGTCAGCGAAGTCAAGGCTGTGACCTTCCCTGGCACTGAACACGGATTCTCTGCATGAACACCGTTAAAACCCTACGCGAACTGCGCGCCGCCGTGACCCACGCGCGCAGCGCCGGCAAGCGCATCGGCTTTGTGCCGACCATGGGCAACCTGCACAATGGCCACGCCACCCTGGTGAGCAAGGCGGCGCAGCAATCGGATTTCGTGGTGACGAGCATTTTTGTCAACCCGCTGCAATTCGGCGTCGGCGAAGACCTGGACAAATACCCGCGCACCCTCGCCGCCGACCAGGAGATGCTGTTGCAAGCCGGCTGCAACCTGCTGTTTGCGCCAACGGTCGAGGAAATGTATCCCGACGGCATGACCGGACAAACCCGCGTCAGCGTGCCTCAGCTGTCCGAAGGCCTGTGTGGGGCCAGCCGTCCCGGGCATTTCGAAGGCGTCGCCACGGTGGTCAGCAAGCTGTTCAACATGGTGCAGCCGGATATGGCCGTCTTTGGCCAAAAGGATTATCAGCAACTGGCGGTGATCCGCGCCATGGTGCATGACCTGAACATGCCGATCCAGATCATCGGCGAACCGACCGTACGCGCAGCCGATGGCCTGGCGCTGTCATCGCGCAACGGTTACCTCACCCAAGAGCAACGCGCGATTGCGCCCGTGCTGTACCGCAGCCTCAGCCAGATCGCCGCCGCCATCAAAAACGGTGAGCATGATTTTGCCAGGCTGCGCGCCGAGCACATCCAGCAGATCGAAGCCGCTGGCTTGCGCATGGATTACCTGGAAGTGCGCCAGGGCGTGCACCTTCGCCCAGCCACGCCAGAAGATCGGGACATTGTGATCCTGGTCGCCGCCTATCTGGGCGCGACTCGCCTGATCGACAATCTGCATTTGAACCTCGACTGACCCCTCCTGACACCTCGCCGATTGCCCTGAACGCTGTGCCGGTATAAAAAAGTACCGGCTACAGCGCAGACAAAGCCAAGACATATCGACACGCTAGGTTTAATGTAATCGCCCTGCGCGTATGGTTAGCGCTGTCTGGAACCCGTGGCCAGTGAAAAGACTGGATGTTCCGGATTTCGAAGTGTCCTAAAAGGCAGTCCCCGTAATAAAAAGGAAACCCGCAGCGATGGCGTACTACCGCACCCCTCATGACGTTACCGCGCTGCCCGCCTGGCAAGCGCTCAATCAACATCGCCAAGCCATGCAGGATTTCAGCATGCGCGAGGCGTTCAATGCCGACCCCCAGCGTTTCTCAGAATTCACCCTGAGCAGCTGCGGGCTTTTCCTCGACTACTCGAAAAACCTGATCACCCGCGAAACCCGCGACCTGCTGGTGGGCCTGGCCAACGAGGTCGGTCTTAAAGATGCGATCAACTCGCTGTATGCCGGCGAGCCAGTCAACTCTTCCGAAGGCCGCCCGGCGCTGCATACCGCCCTGCGCCGCCCGGTCGGTGACAAGTTGTCGGTCAACGGCGTGAACATCATGCCGGACGTGCACAAGGTGCTGAACCAGATCACTGACCTGGTCGGCCGCATTCACGATGGCCTGTGGCGTGGCTACACCGAGAAGCCGATCACCGACGTGGTGAACATCGGTATCGGTGGTTCGTTCCTCGGCCCGGAGCTGGTCTCCGAAGCGTTGTTGTCCTACGCCCACAAAGGCGTGCGCTGCCATTACCTGGCGAACATCGACGGCAGCGAGTTCCACGAGCTGACCATGAAGCTGCGCGCCGAGACCACCCTGTTCATCGTCTCGTCCAAATCCTTCAATACCCTCGAAACCCTGAAGAATGCCCAGGCCGCCCGCGCCTGGTACCTGGCGCAGGGCGGTTCGGAAGCCGAGCTCTACCGCCACTTCATCGCCGTGTCGAGCAACAACGCAGCGGCCGTGGCGTTCGGTATCCGCGAAGAAAACATCTTCCCGATGTGGGACTGGGTGGGCGGGCGTTACTCGCTGTGGTCCGCGATTGGCTTGCCGATTGCGCTGGCGATAGGTATGTCCAACTTCAAGGAACTGCTGTCCGGTGCCTACACCATGGACCAGCATTTCCAGAACGCTCCATTCGAAGCCAACATGCCGGTGCTGCTGGGCTTGCTGGGCGTGTGGTACGGCAACTTCTGGGGTTCGCAGAGCCACGCGATCCTGCCGTACGACCACTACCTGCGTAACATCACCAAACATTTGCAGCAGTTGGACATGGAATCCAACGGCAAGAGCGTGCGCCAGGACGGCACGCCGGTCGCCACCGACACCGGCCCGGTCATCTGGGGCGGCGTGGGCTGCAACGGGCAACATGCTTATCACCAGTTGCTGCACCAAGGCACCCAAATGATCCCGGCCGACTTCATCGTGCCGATCGTGAGTTTCAACCCGGTGTCCGACCACCATCAGTGGCTGTACGCCAACTGCCTGTCCCAGAGCCAGGCACTGATGCTCGGTAAGACTCGCGCAGAAGCAGAAGCCGAGCTGCGCGAAAAAGGCATCCCTGAGGCCGAGGTGCAGAAACTGGCGCCCCACAAGGTGATCCCGGGCAACCGCCCGAGCAACACCCTCGTGGTCGAGCGCATCAGCCCACGTCGTCTGGGTGCGTTGGTCGCCATGTATGAACACAAGGTGTTCGTGCAAAGCGTTATCTGGGGCATCAACGCCTTCGACCAATGGGGTGTGGAGCTGGGCAAGGAGCTGGGCAAAGGCGTCTACAACCGCCTGACCGGCGCCGAAGAAACCTCGGCCGAGGATGCTTCGACCCAGGGCCTGATCAACTACTTCCGCGGTCGTCACCGCGGCTGATCCAGGTATGGCAAGGCCAATGTCCGTTCGGACATTGGCCTTGAACCCTCCCACCTCAGGGTGCATCTTTATAACTTGTCGCAAAACAAGAATAAGGAGCGCTCATGTTCGATATCAGCCAATTCCCTATCGCCGATGCCGTCCGTCGGGCTGCGCAACTCAGTCAAGCGGACTATCAGCGCCTCTATCGCCAATCCCTCGAACAGCCGGACACCTTCTGGGCCGACCAGGCCAAGGGCTTCCTCGATTGGATAACGCCTTGGCACACCGTTCATAGCGCCGACATCAGCACGGGTGCCGCGCAATGGTTTGCCGGTGGCCAGCTCAACGTCAGCTACAACTGCATCGACCGCCATTTGGCACAGCGTGCCGATCAGCCGGCCTTCATCTGGGAGGGCGATGATCCGACAAAATCCTCCACCATTACTTACCGTCAACTTCATCAACACGTCAGCCGCCTGGCCAACGTGCTGAAGAGCCGTGGCGTAAGCAAAGGCGACCGGGTGTGCATCTACATGCCGATGATCCCGGAAGCGGCCTACGCCATGCTGGCCTGCACACGCATCGGCGCGGTGCACTCGGTGGTGTTTGGCGGGTTCTCGCCCGACGCCCTGCGCGACCGCATACTGGACGCCGACTGTCGCACGGTCATCACCGCCGACGAAGGCATACGCGGTGGCAAGTCGGTAGCACTGAAGCACAACGTGGATAAGGCACTGGCCAGTTGCCCGAACGTCAGCACCGTACTGGTAGTACAACGCACCGGCGCAAGCGTGAACTGGAGCGAAGGCCGCGACCTCAACTATCAACAAGCCGTGGATGCCGCGAGCGACGACTGCCCGCCCGAACCAATGGACGCCGAGGCCCCGCTGTTCATTCTCTATACCTCCGGCAGCACAGGCAAACCCAAGGGCGTGTTGCACAGCACTGGCGGGTATCTGCTGCAAGCGGCGATGACCTTCAAGTACGTGCTGGACTACCAGGAGGGCGAGGTGTTCTGGTGCACCGCCGATGTGGGCTGGGTCACCGGCCACAGCTACATCGTCTATGGCCCGCTGGCCAATGGGGCGACATCGTTGATGTTCGAGGGCGTGCCGAGCTACCCGGACAGCTCGCGCTTCTGGCAGGTCATCGATAAACATCAGGTGAATATTTTCTACACCGCGCCCACCGCATTGCGCGCCTTGATGCGTGAAGGCCATGCCCCACTGCAGAGCACTTCCCGCGCCAGCTTGCGCCTGCTGGGCAGTGTCGGTGAGCCGATCAACCCAGAGGCGTGGGACTGGTACTTCAACGCGGTCGGCGAACAGCGCTGCCCGATTGTCGATACCTGGTGGCAGACCGAAACCGGCGGCATCATGCTCAGCCCGCTGGCCAGCGCCCAGCGCATCAAGCCAGGTTGCGCCACCCAGCCGATGTTCGGCGTGCAACCGGTGTTGCTGGACGAACAAGGCCAGGAAATCAGCGGCGCCGGCAGTGGCGTGCTGGCGATCAAAGCCAGCTGGCCGGGGCAGATTCGCAGCGTCTACGGCGATCCGCAGCGCATGATCGACACCTATTTCAAACCCTACCCCGGCTACTACTTCACGGGCGATGGCGCGCGGCGCGATGAGGACGGCGATTACTGGATCACCGGGCGGATCGACGACGTCATCAACGTATCCGGCCATCGCATCGGTACGGCCGAAGTCGAAAGCGCGTTGGTCCTGCATGACCAGGTCGCCGAAGCCGCAGTAGTCGGCTACCCCCACGACGTCAAAGGCCAGGGCATCTATGCCTTCGCCACGCCAATGAACGGCGTCGAACCCAGCGATGCACTGAAAAAGCACCTGCTGGAATTGGTCAGCAAGGAAATCGGCAGCTTCGCCAAGCCGGAGTTGATCCAGTGGGCACCCGCCCTGCCGAAAACCCGTTCCGGCAAGATTATGCGCAGGATTCTGCGCAAGATCGCCTGCAACGAGCTGGACAGCCTGGGCGACACCTCGACGCTGGCCGACCCGAGCGTCGTGGACGGCTTGATCGAGGAACGCCTGAACCGATAGCCTCGAAATAACCCCCGGCCTGTTCAGGCCGGGGCTGTTAAACTGCGCGACCGCAATTGTCCTCATTTACCTGCAAGCAAGGCGCGCTCCATGACTCCCTTGAACCAGGCGCTGCGCGCCGCCCTCGATCATCGCCAAGACCTGATCAGTGAACTGCATGCCCAAGGTACCGATTGCTACCGGCTGTTCCATGGCAGCCAGGAAGGCGCCGGCGGCCTGACGATCGATCGCTACGGCCCGCAATTATTGGTGCAAAGCTTCCACCAATCCCTGGAGCGCGCTGATCTGTTGGACCTGCACCAACTGATCAACCACTACATGGGCCTGGAGTTGCTGCTGGTCTACAACGACCGCTCCCGTGGCAATTCGCGGATCGACCGTGAAGACACCGTCTACCGCGCCGAGCCTGCCGCACTGGAGGACCTGGTCGGTCACGAATGGGGCCTCAGCTACCGTGTCCGCGGGCGCCATGCGGGGCAGGATCCACTGCTGTTCCTCGACCTGCGCAACACCCGCGGCTGGGTCAAGGCGCACAGCGCCGGTAAAAGCGTGCTGAACTTGTTCGCCTACACCTGTGGTGTCGGCTTGAGCGCAGCGGCCGGTGGCGCGCGCGAAGTCTGCAACCTGGACTTTGCCGAGGGGAACCTGGCGGTCGGTCGCGAGAACGGCCTGCTCAACCCGCAGTTGCCGACCATGGAATTCGTACAGTCCGATTACTTTCCAGCCATTCGCCAACTGGCCGGCCTCGCGATCACTCAGCGCCGTGGCCAGAAACTGCCCAGCTACCCGCGCCTGGAACAGCGCCAGTATGACCTGGTGGTGCTCGACCCTCCCGCCTGGGCCAAAAGCGCCTTCGGCACCGTCGACCTGTTGCGCGACTACCAAAGCCTGCTCAAGCCGGCACTGTTGGCAACCGCCGAGAATGGCGTACTCATTTGCTGCAACAACCTGGCGAAAGTGAGCATGGATGACTGGCGCGAACAGGTGCTGCGTTGCGCGGAAAAAGCCGGTCGCCCGGTACGCGATTGGCAGGTTATGGCACCGGGAGCGGACTTTCCATCGAAAGACCAGCAACCTCCACTGAAGACCCTGATGCTGCAATTGTAGGAAGCTTCCCAAGCCCCGCTGTTCTTCGGAACCGAAATCACGTGCCATACTCCAAGGCACTCTCGTTCGACATAGATGGCGTCACCCATGCCCAAAGGATTGATCCGCGCCCTAGGCGCCTTGTTGACCGCCCTTGCGTTGTACAGCTTGCTGGGCTTCCTGATTCTGCCCGGCATTGCCCTTCGCATTGCCAACCAGCAGTTGGCCAATTACGCGACGGTGCCGGCACGCATCGAGCGTATCGAACTCAACCCGTTCAGCCTGGAGCTGACGCTATGGGGCCTGAAAATTGGTGACCCGGGCAAAGAACAGCTGGGTTTCGCGCGCCTCTATGCCAACCTGCAGATCGACAGCCTGTGGACCCGCGCCCTGCACCTGGCCGATGTGCAACTGGAACAACCCAAGACCGAATTGCTCTTCGACAAATCCGGCCAATTGAACCTGGCGCAGCTATTCAAATTGCCTGCGAGCGAGCCAACCCCGACCAATCCCGACGCCAAGCCCTTCCCGCTGCGTATCGACAGCATCAAGCTGGCGGGCGGCTATGTGCACTTCGAGGACCTGCGCCCCAGCGAACCCATCGAATTTCTCTACGACAAACTCGACTTCGAGCTGAAAAACCTCAGCACCTTGCCCGAAGATAACGCCGACATGACCTTGGTGGCCGCTGGCCCCGCAGGCGGGCAGATCGACTGGAAAGGCAATTTCAGCCTGGTGCCGATCACCTCCCAAGGCTCACTGAAAGTCACCGACGGCAAAATGAAAGCCTGGTGGCCGTATGTGCGCGACGCCTTGCCGCTGGTGCTTGAGGACGGTGTGCTCAATTTCAGCACCGATTACACCTTCAGCCTGGCCAAAGAGACCGAACTGAACCTGACCAACACCGCTGCCAGCATCGCGCCCTTTGCGATCAAGGCGCCGGATGGCCGGCCATTGGCACGCCTGGAACGCCTGGATGTCAGCGAGACCACGGTAGACCTGGCCAAGCAGAAGGTAGTGATCGGCAAGATCCGCAGCAACAAACTGGAAACCTGGGCGGCCCGTGAAGCCGACGGGCAGCTCGACTGGCAGAAGCTGTTCGCCAGCCAACCGAACAAACCGGCCAAGCCGCCGGAGCCCGCCTCTGCGCCCGCCACCGCCGATTCGCCTGAAGCGAAACCGGCCGTGCCGAACAAACCCTGGCAAGTGCTGCTCAAGGACGTGCAACTGCGCAACTATCAGGTGCACCTGGCCGACCGTCAGGCCAAGCCAGCAGTAGCACTGGAGCTGGGCCCGTTGAACGTCGACGTGCAGAATTTCGACAGCCTCAACCAGAGCCCTTTTACCTTGAAGGTCGATACCGGCCTGGGCAAGCAAGGCAAGATTCAGGCAACCGGCGAGGTCAACCTCAACCCGGTCAGCGCCAAGCTGAAAGTGAACACCCAGGACATCGACCTGCGCGTCGCCCAATCCTATATCAGCCCGTTCATCCGCCTGGAACTGCGCAGCGGCATGCTGGGCAGCAACCTGGATGTCAACCTTAAAGGCACCGAGCCGCTGGCCCTTCAGGTCACCGGCCGCGCGCAGGTGGACCAGTTGCATACGCTCGACACCCTCAAGTCGCGCGATTTCCTCAAGTGGCAGCGCCTGGTGCTCGAAGGCGTCAACTACCAGCATGGCGACAGCCTGTCGATCGACAAGGTCAACCTGCTGCAACCCTATGCGCGCTTCATGATCAACGACGACCGCACCACCAACATTGACGATCTGCTGATTCCACAGCCCGCCGACAACGGTGCCAAGTCTTCTGCCAAGCCGGCAGCGAGCAAAGACAAGCCGCTGGGTATCCGCATCGGCCAGATCGCGATCAACGACGGCTCGGCCAATTTTGCCGACTTCAGCCTCACGCCCAATTTCGCCACTGCGATTCAACAGCTCAACGGGCAGATCGGCACCATCGACAGTCGCCAGGCCAAGCCGGCCAGCGTCGACATCAAGGGCAAGGTGGACCGCTACGCGCCGGTGACCATCAAGGGCAGCGTGAACCCGTTCGACCCGATGGCGGCGCTGGACATCGCGACCAGCTTCAAACGTGTCGAGTTGACCACCCTGACGCCGTACTCGGGCAAATTCGCGGGTTTTCGCATCCGCAAAGGTCGCTTGAACCTGGACTTGCATTACATGATCACCAAAGGCCAGTTGAAGGCTGAGAACAAGGTGGTGGTCGAGCAATTGCAACTGGGTGAGAAAGTCGACAGCGCCGATGCCGTGGACTTGCCGATTCGCCTGGCGGTTGCCCTGCTCAAGGACAGCGACGGCAAGATTTCCATCGAGCTGCCGGTGACCGGGGACCTGAACAACCCGCAGTTCAGCGTGATGCCGATTGTGTGGCAAACCCTGCGTAACCTGGTGGTGCGTGCCGCGACGGCGCCCTTCAAGTTTATTGGCGGGCTGGTCACTGGCGGGGGTTCAGAAGACCTGGGTAACGTATCGTTCGCAGCCGGCTCTAGTGAATTGAATAAAGACGCCGAGGGTGCCCTTAACACGCTCGCCAAGGCACTCAAGGAACGCCCTGCCCTGCGCCTGGAAATCGAGGGCACCGCCGCAGCCAGCAGTGACGGTCCATTCCTGGCTGCGCAACGGCTTGAGCGTGAATACCAGTACAACTACTACAAGATCCTGCAACGTCGCGGCGATAAAGTCCCGGCTCAGGCATCACTGCTTGTCGTGCCCGAGAAGGAAAAGGCGCCGTTGCTGGAAGGCATCTACCGCACCCGTCTGAAGCAACAGCCACCGGCCGAGTGGAAAGACTTGGGCAACGATGAACGCACCGCCAAGCTCAAGGATGGCGTGATCAAGTTCTGGAGTGGCAGCGACGTGCTTCTGCGCCAACTGGGTCAAGACCGAGCCAGTACCATCAAGGACTATCTGGTGGATAAGGCTCAGTTGGAGGACGACCGCGTGTACTTCATTGATGCGCAGTTGGGGCAGGCTGAGAAGGATGGTCGAGTCGTTACGCCGATGCACTTGGATGCCGAGTAACCCCATGTGGGAGGGGGCTTGCTCCCGATAGCGGTAGGTCAGTCAATGATGTGTCGACTATTACACCGCTATCGGGGGCAAGCCCCCTCCCACATTTGTAATTGCTTGCCTGGCCGGCAAATTATGGCGCCCAAATAGAACAGGCCCCGACACAAGTGCCGGGGCCTGTAATGACCACATCCGTGTGGTCGGTCGCATGAACTCCAGAGGTGCATCGGGTGGATATCTAACTCACCCTAAGCCGCCGCTATCCGGTTCAGACGAAACCTGTGCGTTACTCTGCTTTCAGGCCATCAGCGGATACAGCTTTAACGCCTTTGATTTTCTTGGTGATCGCCACAGCCGTTTCTTTCTGCGAAGCAGTCACAGCGGTAGGGGACGACAGGGACACTACGCCTTTGTTGGTTTCTACCTTGATGTCGGTGCCAGGAATACCTTTCTCGGTAACCAGGTCAGCCTTCACTTTGGTGGTGATCCAAGTGTCGCTGGTGGCGCCTTTGGCATCAGCCGCTGCGCCTTTGGTTTTGTCGATGCCGTCAGCCTTGGTAGCACCGCCAGCCAGCAGGCCGTCTGCCGAAACAGCAGTCACGCCTTTGATTTTCTTGGTAATCGCTACGGCAGTGGCTTTCTGCGAGTCGGAGATAGCGACGTCCGAGGACAGGGAAACCACGCCTTTGTTGGTTTCAACCTTGATGTCCGAACCTGGGATGCCCTTTTCAGTCAGCAGGTCAGCTTTAACCTTGGTGGTGATCCAAGTATCCGAAACGCTTTCTTTAGCGTGGGTAGCTTCACCGGCCGCCAAAGTCATAGGGGCCTGGGAAGTCTGAGCAAAGGCTACGTTAGCACCCATGGCCAGAGTCAGAGCGGTAGCAGTAGCGAGAGCGAACTTCTTCATACGAGTAACTCCTGTTTTATTGAAAGACTGCAGTTCATAAAAACTTAGTGCTGCAGCGCTAACAGGGATAGTGCAGGCAGTGTGCCAAGTCGCCATACCGAAATAACCCGTTAAAAAACAACGACTTATAAAACACTTGAATTTTCGGAATCGTGCAACTTGCATGAAGCGCATCGTGCCTGCATGCAAGTTGCGGCTTTTGGGGTGGGCTAAACGGCTGATTCTGCTTCACTTTCTCTCGCCCATAAAAAAAGGACTCCGAGGAGTCCTTTTTTCAGCGTGAAGCTTGCGGGGTGATTAAACGCCCGAAGCCTTGGCTGCTGCTACGTCCTTGATGGACAGTTTGATACGGCCGCGGTTGTCCACGTCCAGTACCAGCACTTCCACTTCCTGGCCTTCTTTCAGGATGTCGGTCACTTTCTCAACGCGAGCGTCGCTCAGCATGGAGATGTGAACCAGACCGTCCTTGCCCGGCAGGATGTTGACGAAGGCGCCGAAGTCGACGATGCGCTCAACCTTACCGACGTAGATCTTGCCGATCTCGGCCTCGGCGGTGATACCCAGGACGCGCTGACGTGCCGCTTCAGCCGCTTCCTTGGTTTCGCCGAAGATCTTGATCGAGCCGTCGTCTTCGATATCGATCGAAGCCTTGGTTTCTTCACAGATCGCACGAATGGTCGCGCCGCCTTTACCGATAACATCACGGATTTTGTCGGTGTCGATTTTCATCGCGATCATGGTCGGAGCATTTTCCGACAGCTCGGTACGCGACTGACCAATGATCTGGTTCATCTGGCCGAGGATGTTCAGGCGCGCTTCCAGGGCCTGGCCCAGGGCGATCTCCATGATCTCCTCGGTGATGCCCTTGATCTTGATGTCCATCTGCAGCGCGGTGACGCCTTTGGCGGTACCGGCTACTTTGAAGTCCATGTCGCCCAGGTGGTCTTCGTCGCCCAGGATGTCGGTCAGGATGGCGAACTTCTCGCCTTCTTTAACCAGACCCATGGCAATACCGGCAACCGGCGCCTTCATCGGCACACCGGCGTCCATCAGAGCCAGGGAAGCACCGCAAACGGAAGCCATGGAGCTGGAACCGTTGGACTCGGTGATTTCCGACACCACACGGATGGTGTAAGGGAATACATCGGCGGCCGGCAGCATCGCTGCGATCGAGCGACGGGCCAGACGGCCGTGACCGATTTCGCGACGACCAGCGCCACCCATGCGACCACACTCGCCCACCGAGAACGGAGGGAAGTTGTAGTGCAGCATGAACGGGTCTTTTTTCTCGCCTTCCAGGGTGTCCAGCAGCTGTGCGTCACGGGCAGTGCCCAAGGTCGCGACAACCAATGCCTGAGTTTCACCACGGGTGAACAGCGCCGAACCGTGAGTCTTCGGCAGAACGCCGACTTCGATGTTCAGCGGGCGAACGGTGCGGGTGTCGCGACCGTCGATACGAGGCTTGCCGTTTACGATGTTTTCGCGAACGGTGCGGTATTCGATTTCGCCGAAAGCCGCTTTGACTTCGCTGGAGGAAGGCTGGCCTTCTTCACCGGACAGCTTGGCCACGACCTGATCCTTCAGCTCGCCCAGGCGAGCGTAACGGTCGGCCTTGACGGTGATGGTGTAGGCGTCCGAGATAGCAGCGCCGAATTCTGCGCGGATAGCGCCCAGCAGTGCGGTGGCTTCAGGCGCAGGAGCCCAGGTCCAGGTTGGCTTGGCGGCTTCGGCAGCCAGTTCTTTAACGGCGTTGATCACCACCTGGAACTCGTCGTGAGCGAACAGCACAGCGCCCAGCATCTGGTCTTCGGTCAGCTCTTTGGCTTCCGATTCAACCATCAATACGGCTTCGGAAGTACCCGCAACGACCATGTCCAGGCTCGAAGCTTTCTGCTGCTCGTAAGTCGGGTTCAGCAGGTAGCCAGTGCTTTCGTGGAACGCAACGCGAGCTGCGCCGATCGGGCCATCGAAAGGAATGCCGGAAATGGCCAGTGCAGCCGAAGTACCGATCATCGCAGCGATGTCCGGATCGGTCTTCTTGCTGGTGGAAACGACGGTGCAGACAACCTGCACTTCGTTCATGAAGCCTTCTGGGAACAGCGGACGGATCGGACGGTCGATCAGTCGGGAAGTCAGGGTCTCTTTCTCGGAAGGACGGCCTTCGCGCTTGAAGAAACCGCCAGGGATCTTACCGGCAGCGTAAGTCTTTTCCTGGTAGTGAACGGACAGAGGGAAAAAGCCTTTGCTCGGGTCAGCGGTCTTGGCGCCAACCACGGTCACCAGTACGGTAACGTCGTCGTCAACGGTAACCAGCACTGCGCCGGAGGCTTGACGGGCGATACGGCCTGTCTCGAGGGTAACGGTCGACTGACCGAACTGAAATTTTTTGATAACCGGGTTCACGGTGTCCTACCTTCTTTGTGGCTCTTGGGGAACTTGTTTTCTTGCGAAATTCTTGGGCAATGTCGGGAATCGGCCCAACCCTTGTCCAGGGGTAAAACGTGTATCCAGATAAAACTTGAGGCTGGGAGCCTGCCATGGGCCAGCGGGAATCCCACTGACACACGGCAGACAACCAACCTCTAGCGCAATCGCTGATTAGCGACGCAGACCCAGGCGACCGATCAGAGCCTGATAACGACCCAGATCCTTGCCTTTCAGGTAGTCCAGCAGCTTACGGCGCTGGTTTACCATGCGGATCAGACCACGACGGGAGTGGTGGTCTTTACCGTTGGCCTTGAAGTGACCTTGCAGTTTGTTGATGTTGTGGGTCAGCAGTGCAACTTGCACTTCTGGCGAACCAGTGTCACCAACAGCTTGCTGATAGTCAGCTACGATTTGTGCTTTTTCTTGAACGTCGAGAGCCATGAGGCAATCCTTTTTTCAGGAAACCACCCAAAGGATGGTTTCAACAGGCCAGGGACAAATCCCTGTATCTAAAAATGAGTGTTGACCATGCCTGTTAACAGCCACACTCGTTCGGTCATTCTGACCGAATCAGTCGACGCGGCGCGATGCGCCCGTCTTCGCTCACTTCACCGATACCGATAAAGCGACCGTTATGATCCTGTACTCGCACCATGCCAAACTTCGGGGCATCCGGAGCGCGTACCGGCTGGCCGTTGAGCCAGTAGAACGCGCTGTGTTCCGAGAAGTGCAGCAATGGCCAATCCAGCAAACCGCTGTCTGATGGCATCAGGAAGCGATCAACCGCTTCGTTACCGCCTTCAGCGTGCACCGCTTCGAGCTCTTCCAGCGTGACCGTCTGGGCCAGGGTGAAAGGTCCGGCCTGTGTACGTCGCAGTTCGGCAACATATGCGCCGCAGCCCAGCTGCTCACCAATATCCTCCACCAGGGTACGGATATAGGTGCCTTTGCTGCAGTCCACTGCCAATCGGGCAGTGTCACCTTCACTGGCGAGCAATTCCAGCCGGGCAATAGTAACAGAACGCGGTTCACGCTCCACCACTTCACCCGCACGCGCCAGCTTGTAAAGAGGCTGCCCGTCACGCTTGAGCGCCGAGTACATCGGCGGTATCTGGCTGATTTGCCCACGAAAAGCGGGTAAGGCCGCTTCGATATCGGCACGACCAACGGTCACATCGCGAACCTGCAGCACATCACCTTCAGCATCCGCCGTGGTGGTGGTCTTGCCCAGTTGCATCAGGGTTTCGTAACCCTTGTCGGAATCGAGCAGGTATTGCGAGAACTTGGTCGCCTCGCCAAAGCACAACGGCAACACGCCGGTGGCCAGCGGGTCGAGGCTGCCGGTGTGCCCGGCCTTCTCGGCGTTGAGCAACCAGCGAACCTTCTGCAAAGCGGCATTGGAGGTAAAACCAATGGGCTTGTCGAGCAGAATGATGCCGCTGACGTTACGACGGATACGTTTGACCTGAGCCACCGCTTACTCCTTGGCGTCTTCAGGTGTGGACGGATGCTGGCTGTCTTCAGCCACGGCGCGCTCGATCAATGCCGACAGGTGTGCACCACGCACGACGCTTTCGTCGTAGTGGAAATGCAACTGCGGAACGCTGCGCAACTTCATTTCACGGGCCAACTGCATGCGCAGGAACCCTGCGGCGGAGTTGAGCACCTTGATGCTTTGCGCGATTTCTTCGCTGTTGTCCTGGCCCATCACGGTGATGAAGATTTTGGCGTGACCCACGTCACGGCTCACTTCAACGGCGGTGATGGTGACCAGGCCAACGCGCGGGTCTTTGACTTCGCGACGGATCAGTTGGGCCAGCTCGCGCTGCATCTGATCACCGATACGCTGGGTACGGCTGTATTCTTTTGCCATGTCTTGTTACCTGTTGCTGCCACACGGTGAAACCCGTGGGGTCTGAAAGCGGCAAACGCCCGGCCTGACAAAAGCCAGACCGGGCGCTGCGTTTAGAGTCCGTACGCTGCGCGGGGCATTTGCATGCCCACACGCGGCGTGGCTCCGGAAGTGCGCGAGTTAGAGGCTGCGAGCAACCTGGACCTTCTCGTAGACTTCGATCTTGTCGCCAGGCTTGACGTCGTTGTAGCTCTTGACGCCGATACCGCATTCCATGCCGGCACGTACTTCGGAAGCGTCATCCTTGAAGCGGCGCAGGGATTCCAGCTCGCCTTCGAAGATAACGATGTCTTCACGCAGCACACGGATAGGACGGTTGCGGTACACGGTACCTTCGATAACCATGCAGCCGGCAATCGCGCCGAATTTCGGCGAGCGGAACACGTCACGCACCTCGGCGATACCCAGGATGTTCTCCCGGACGTCGCTGCCAAGCATGCCGGTAAGGGCTTTCTTGACGTCTTCGATGATGTCGTAGATGACGTTGTAGTAACGCATGTCCAGGCCTTCTTGCTCGACGATCTTGCGAGCGCCAGCATCGGCACGCACGTTGAAGCCGAACAGTACAGCGTTGGAAGCCAGTGCCAGGTTGGCGTCGGATTCGGTGATACCACCGACACCGCCACCGACAACGCGCACTTGCACTTCGTCGTTACCCAGGCCGTTCAAGGCGCCGTTCAACGCTTCGAGGGAACCACGTACATCAGATTTGAGGACGATGTTAAGCGTCTTCTTCTCTGCCTGGCCCATGTTCTCGAAGATGTTTTCCAGCTTGCCGGCGTGAGCACGAGCCAGTTTGACTTCGCGGAACTTGCCTTGACGGAACAGAGCCACTTCACGGGCTTTCTTCTCGTCGGCAACCACGCTCATCTCGTCGCCAGCGTCCGGGGTACCGTCCAGGCCGAGGATCTCGACAGGGATGGAAGGACCGGCTTCCTTGATTGGCTTGCCGTTCTCGTCGAGCATGGCACGCACACGGCCATAGTTCGAACCGACCAGCACCATGTCGCCTTGGCGCAGGGTACCGTCTTGAACCAATACGGTCGCAACCGGGCCGCGACCTTTGTCGAGACGCGATTCAACCACAACACCACGACCTGGAGCCGACGGAGTTGCTTTCAGTTCGAGTACTTCAGCCTGCAGCAGGACCGCTTCAAGCAGTTCGTCCACGCCAGTACCGACTTTGGCCGAGACCGAAACGAACGGCGTATCACCGCCCCACTCTTCGGACGTCACGCCGTGAACCGACAGTTCGCTACGGATGCGATCGAGATCGGCGCCCGGCTTGTCGATCTTGTTCACTGCAACAACCAGTGGAACACCAGCGGCCTTGGCGTGCTGGACAGCTTCAATGGTCTGCGGCATCACGCCATCGTCCGCTGCAACGACCAGGATCACGATGTCAGTCGCCTTGGCACCACGGGCACGCATTGCGGTAAACGCGGCGTGACCTGGGGTGTCAAGGAAGGTGACCATGCCGCGCTCGGTTTCAACGTGGTACGCACCGATGTGCTGGGTGATACCACCGGCTTCGCCAGCGGCTACCTTGGCACGACGGATGTAGTCGAGCAGGGATGTCTTACCGTGGTCAACGTGACCCATTACGGTCACAACTGGCGCGCGGGAGAACGTCTCGCCTTCAAACTTCAGGGACTCGGCCAGGGAATCTTCCAGGGCGGTGTCGCTGACCAGGGTCACCTTGTGGCCCAACTCTTCAGCCACGAGCTGAGCAGTTTCCTGATCAAGCACCTGGTTGATGGTCGCCGGGGTACCCAGTTTGAACATGAACTTGATGATTTCAGCAGCCTTGACCGACATCTGATTGGCGAGATCGCCAACAGTGATGGTCTCGCCGATCTGCACATCACGCACGACAGGGCCGGTTGGGCTCTGGAAACCGTGGGCGTTGCGCTTCTTCAGCTTGGCCTTGCCGCGACCACCACGACGGAAGCCATCGCTCTCTTCGTCGGTGGTACGTGGGGCAACGCGTGGAGCAGGCGCTTTCTCTTTGACCGAGGCACGATGCGGAGCGTTTTTACGCTCGCCATCGCCACCACCACCGCGACGATTGTTATCGTCGGCACGTGGTTTGTCCGGGCGACGAGGTTCATCGCGCTTGCGGGCGTCTGCTGCAGGAGCAGGTGCGGCAGCCACCGGAGCGGCCTCACGCACAGCTTCAACAGGAGCGGCAACCGCTTCAGTATTAGCAGGTTGCGCAGCAGCAGGCTGGCGACGCGCTTCTTCTTCGGCGCGACGCTTGGCTTCTTCTTCAGCCTTCTGACGAGCAGCATTTTCTACTGCGCGACGTTCTTCAAGATCGCGTTTGCGCTCGGCTTCGATTTCTTCCGGGCTGCGCTGTACGAAGACTTTCTTCTTGCGTACTTCAACGCTGATGCTCTTGCTACCCGCAACACGCAGGGTGCTGGTGGTTTTGCGCTGCAATGTAATCTTGCGCGGTTCTTCCACTTTCGCCTTGTGGCTGCTCTTCAAGTGAGTCAGCAAAGACTGCTTCTCACTATCGCTCACACCTTCATCGGCGGCGGTGTGCGGCAGACCTGCCTCACGCATCTGCTGCAACAGGCGCTCTACCGGTGTTTTGACCTCATCGGCCAGTTGTTTCACCGTGACTTGCGTCATGCACTTCTCTCCTCAGGCCGCGCCTAATTACTCGAACCAATGGGCTCGGGCGGCCATGATCAACTTGCCGGCACGATCTTCGTCAATGCCGTCGATGTCGAGCAGATCGTCAATAGACTGCTCGGCCAGGTCTTCGCGGGTAATTACGCCGCGCACCGCCAGTTCCATCGCCAAATCCTTGTCCATACCCTCAAGCGAGAGCAGGTCTTCGGCCGGATGGGCGTCTGCCAGCTTTTCCTCAGTAGCGATGGCTTTAGTCAACAAACGATCCTTGGCCCGAGCGCGAAGCTCGTTGACGGTGTCTTCGTCAAAGCCGTCGATGTTGAGCATTTCTTCCAACGGTACGTAGGCAATCTCTTCCAGGCTGGTGAAGCCTTCATCTACCAGCACCTGAGCCAGGTCTTCATCGACTTCCAACTCTTCGATAAAGTTGCGCAGGATATCGCCGGTTTCAGCTTGCTGCTTAGCCTGGATGTCCGATTCGGTCATCACGTTCAGGGTCCAACCGGTCAGTTGGCTGGCCAGACGCACGTTCTGACCACCACGACCAATGGCCTGAGCCAGATTGTCTGCGCCAACGGCGATGTCCATTGCATGGGCATCTTCGTCAACGATAATTGCCGCCACTTCAGCCGGCGACATGGCGTTGATCACGAACTGCGCCGGGTTATCGTCCCACAGGACGATGTCCACACGCTCACCGCCCAACTCGCCCGACACTGCCTGGACGCGCGAACCGCGCATACCAATGCACGCGCCTTGCGGGTCGATGCGCTTGTCCTTGGAGCGGACCGCGATCTTGGCGCGCGAACCCGGGTCACGGGACGCCGCCATGACTTCGATCAGGCCTTCGGCGATTTCCGGCACTTCAATGCGAAACAGCTCGATCAGCATTTCCGGCGCGGTACGCGACAGGATCAACTGAGGGCCGCGGTTCTCGGTGCGAATTTCCTTGAGCAGCGCACGCAGACGAACGCCGACACGGAAGGTTTCGCGAGAAATGATGTCTTCACGGGCCAACAGTGCCTCGGCATTGTTACCCAGGTCGACGATCACGTTGTCGCGGGTGACCTTCTTCACGGTGCCGGAGATGATTTCCCCCAGGCGCTCGCGATAGGCGTCAACGACTTGAGCACGCTCGGCTTCGCGAACCTTCTGCACGATGACCTGTTTGGCGGTCTGTGCAGCGATACGGCCGAATTCGATCGATTCGATCTTTTCTTCAACGACATCACCGACCTTGGCGCCCGGATGCGTTTGCGCAACCTTGCTCGGCCAGGTTTCAATCGCCGGATCATCAAGATCGGCTTCTTCAACGACCGTCCAGCGACGGAAAGTCTCATAGGCACCGGTGTGGCGGTTGATTTCCACACGCAGATCAACTTCATCTTCGAAACGCTTTTTGGTAGCAGTGGCCAGGGCCAGCTCCAGCGCTTCAAAAATCACGTTTGCCGGTACGCCCTTTTCATTGGATACCGACTCAACAACCAGCAGTACTTCTTTGCTCATCGTACGCCTCGCCTTTCGCAAGCCATTGGATCCGCGGGATCCGCGTCTCAGTCAAAACTGGGAATAATGTTGGCCTTGTCGATCATATCGATCGGCAACAGGAACTCATGGTCTTCTACCTGCACCACGACGTCCTGCTCTTCTACACCGCGCAGAAGGCCCTGAAAGTTGCGTCGCCCTTCAAAAGGCGATCGCAGCTTGATCTTCACTTGTTCACCGGCAAATTTTGCAAACTGATCAATAGTGAACAGTGGGCGTTCCATGCCTGGCGAGGAAACTTCGAGGGTGTATTCAACGGAGATTGGGTCTTCAACATCCAGCACACCGCTGATCTGACGGCTGACGATGGCACAATCGTCCACCAGCACACCGCCCTCTTTATCGATATAAACGCGCAACATTGAGTGGCGACCTTGAGCCGAAAACTCAATACCCCAGCATTCATAGCCTAGGGCCACGACCACCGGGGCCAGCAAGGCCTGCAACTCTTCTAGCTTGCTCGACACCTGAACCCCCTCGTGCATGTATGTGCATGCTGTGCAAAATAAAAAAATGGGCGAAACGCCCATCCTTGAAACGCCGTCGAACAGCGGCGTTGAAAGTATCCAGCTAACAAAAAGCCCCTTAAAAGGGGCTCCGCTAAAACTGGTTGCGGGGGCCGGATTTGAACCGACGACCTTCGGGTTATGAGCCCGACGAGCTACCAGACTGCTCCACCCCGCGACAAAGCTGGGGCGGAAGTATACGACCGATCCCTTGCAGGGTCAATGTAACCTTCCACCTACAAGAAAGCCCGCAACAGCGGGCTCTCCTGATAATTGGTACCGAGAAGGGGACTCGAACCCCTACACCCTATGGGCACAACCACCTCAAGGTTGCGTGTCTACCAATTCCACCACCTCGGCAATACAGCGCTTACAACCCTTCTTACTTCTGCTCTTGAGCTGGAGGTACGTCAGTCGCTGGAGTAGCCGACTTTTGCTCTTGAAGCACCGGGACATCATCAGAAGCCGGTTTTGCTTTTGGTACTTCCAACACCGCTGGGTTTGGCAAACCTACTTGAGTCAGCACATGAGCTTTCTCTTTAGCAAAGTAACCTAACCCCAAGCTGGTTATGAAGAAACCTGCGGCAAGTATAGCAGTAAACTTACTAAGAAAGGTAGAGGAACCTTGGCTTCCGAACACAGTATTTGAAGCACCTGCACCGAAAGACGCACCAGCATCCGCACCTTTGCCCTGTTGCAACAAAACCAGGGCAACTACGCCCAGGGCAGCCAACAGATGAAAAACGACTACGACTGTTTCCAGCATTTTTTCAGTTTCCCGCGGCGCGACAGATCGCACCGAACTCATCTGCATTCAGGGAAGCTCCACCAATGAGCCCCCCATCGATATCCGGCATGCCGAACAGTTCGACCGCATTGGCCGCCTTCACGCTGCCGCCGTATAGAAGACGCACACCTTGTGCGACTTCAGAATTCTCTGCCGCCAACTGCGCGCGGATGGCTGCGTGCACATCCTGCGCCTGTTGCGGTGTAGCAGTCAGCCCGGTGCCAATGGCCCAGACCGGCTCGTAAGCAATGACCGCTTTTGCAAACGCACCAACACCCAGCTCCTCGATGATGCTGCCCAGCTGACGCGAGACAACCTCAAGAGTCTTGCCCGATTCACGCTGCTCAAGGGTTTCCCCTATGCACAACACTGGAATCAAGCCACAAGCCTGTGCCGCTGCGAACTTGCGGTTGAGGGTCCCATCACGCTCGCCCATCATCTGACGACGCTCGGAGTGCCCGACAAGCACATAGGAACAACCTGCATCAACCAGCTGACTCGGTGAAATCTCACCGGTCAACGCACCTTGCATGGGTTCCACCGCAGAATTCTGCGCGCCGACCTGGATCGACTTGCCTTTCAAGCCATCAACCACTTGGTTGATATGCAAGCAAGGCGGAAACACCGCTACATCAACACCGCTAGGCAAGGCCAAGTGACGAAGGCCATTGATCAGCTCAGCGACACTGGCGCGGGTACCGTGCATCTTCCAGTTACCAGCTACCATAGTGCGACGCATGCTGTACCCCGTCGGTCAAAGTGGGCGCAGATGTTACCCAACCACATCATCACTGGCAAGCCGAATTCAGGCGCAAACTTCAGTTACCAGTTTTGCCAGGTCTTCGGCATGGCTGCGAACCTGTATTTCGTCCTCGCCCTCGACCATGACGCGCACCAGAGGCTCCGTGCCAGACTTGCGCAATAACACACGCCCACGCCCAGCCATCGCCTGAGTCACGCGCTCGCAAGCTTCTTTGACAGAAGGGTGCTCGATCGGATTTTCGCCGCCGGAAAAACGCACATTAAGCAGCACCTGCGGACACTTGCGCAGCGCCTGTCGCGCCTGTGCCAGGCTTTCGTCACGACGACGCAAGGCCAGGAGCACCTGCAGTGCCGCGATGATAGCGTCGCCCGTCGTGGTGTGCTGGAAGCACACAACATGCCCGGAGTTCTCGCCACCCACCAGCCAGTTACGCTCCAGCAGCTCGGCAATCACATAACGGTCACCGACATTGGCGCGAATGAAGGGAATGCCCAGTTCTGCCAAGGCCAACTCAAGCCCGAGGTTACTCATCAAGGTGCCAACGACGCCGCCCTGCAGCTTGTTACGCTCATGCAAGTCACGAGCAATGATGAACAGCAAATCATCGCCATCCACGATCATGCCGGTGTGATCCACCATCAGCACACGGTCGCCATCGCCATCAAATGCGATGCCCAGGTCCGCATGCTCAGCAAGAACCGCAGCCTGCAACTGCTCCATATGTGTGGAGCCGCAGTTGTCATTGATGTTCAAACCGTTAGGCTGAGCGGACAGTACGGTTACCTGTGCGCCAAGCTCTTTGAAGACACTCGGCGCCACCTTGTACGTCGCACCGTGGGCGCAATCGACGACGATCTTCAGCCCGGCAAAATTGGTGCTGCTCGGAACGCTGCTCTTACAGAATTCGATATAGCGACCGGAGGCATCATTGATACGCGAAACCTTGCCCAGCTTGCTGGACTCGACCACTGTCATCGGCGCATCCAGCAGCTCTTCGATCATCAGCTCGATTTCGTCAGGCAATTTGGTGCCCTGCCCCGAGAAAAACTTGATGCCATTGTCATCATGCGGGTTGTGCGATGCGCTGATCACGATACCGGCTTCAGCGTGGAAGGTACGCGTCAGGTAGGCGATCGCCGGCGTCGGCATGGGGCCCAGAAGCATCACATCGGCGCCGGCAGCGGACAGACCTGCTTCCAGTGCGGATTCAAACATGTAGCCCGAAATACGCGTGTCCTTGCCTACCAGGATGCGGCACGCGCCCATGCTGCGGAACGCCATACCTGCCGCCCAACCCAGCTTGAGCATGAAATCAGGAGTGATCGGAAATTCGCCGACCCGACCACGAATACCGTCGGTGCCAAAATATTTTTTAGTCATAAGTGCTCCATCATTCTTATTCGGCTGATTCTACAGCGGCAATCATGCGCACCACGTCTACCGTCTCGGCAACGTCATGCACACGCAAAATACGAGCGCCCTTGGTCACGGCCAGCGCAGCGAGCGCGAGGCCGCCAAACAAGCGTTCACCAACGGGGCGGTTCAAGGCCTGCCCTATCATGCTCTTGCGCGAAACACCGACCAAAAGCGGCCGACCAAGGGCATGCAGAGCCTCCATATGCTTGAACAGGCTTAAATTATGTTGCAGGGTCTTGGCAAAGCCAAACCCCGGGTCGAGGATGATCTTCTCCGCCGAAATACCCGCAGATACGCACTGAGCGACCCTGTCGGCAAGAAACCCACTCACTTCACCGACAAGATCGTCGTAATGCGGATTATCCTGCATATTGCCGGGCTCACCCAGCATATGCATCAGACAAACAGGTAAACCCGTTGCCGCAGCCGCGTCGAGAGCACCGTCACGCCGCAGCGAACGCACATCGTTGATCAGGCCCGCGCCCAAGCGCGCGGTTTCACGCATCACCGCAGGCGTCGACGTATCCACCGAGATGATCACATCCAACTCACGGGCGATGCGCTCGACAATCGGCGCCACTCGCTCCAGCTCCTCCACAGGAGAAACAGCGCGAGCACCAGGCCGCGTTGACTCGCCGCCGACATCGATCAACGTCGCGCCGGCAGCCACCATCGCCTGCGCATGACGCAACGCGGCATCCTGCTGGCTGAAGCGGCCGCCATCGGAGAATGAGTCTGGAGTGACATTCAGAATGCCCATGACATGCGTATGGGCCAAATCAAGAACCCGGTTGCCGCAAGGCAACCGGGTGGAGGACGACGCGAAAATCATTTCAAACCTTAATGGTCAGCTGCAGGGCCGCCGATTGGGGCTTCAGGACGCTCATTCTGCACCACTGGCGGAGTGCCCGAGGTACCCGAACCGCCTTCCCAATCGCGAGGCTCCCGAGGCGTACGTCCGGCCATGATGTCGTCGATCTGATCGGCATCAATGGTCTCGTACTTCATCAGCGCATCCGCCATCGCGTCCAGCTTGTCACGATTGTCGGTGAGGATCTGCCTGGCCGTGCCATAGCATTGGTCAATGATGCTGCGCACTTCGGAGTCGATCAGCTTGGCTGTCTCACCCGAGAAGCTGGCGCTTTGACCGCCACCGCCACGCCCCAGGAATACCTCGCCTTCTTCCTCTGCATACATCAAAGGACCGAGTTTTTCCGACAAACCCCACTTGGTCACCATGTTCCGTGCGATCTGGCTGGCACGCATGATGTCGTTGGAAGCGCCAGTGGTTACCCCGTCGAAGCCCAGAGTCATTTCTTCTGCAATTCGACCGCCGTACAACGAGCAGATCTGGCTGATCAGCGCGCGCTTGGAGAGACTGTAACGATCCTCTTCCGGCAGGAACATGGTCACGCCCAGCGCACGACCGCGCGGAATGATCGACACCTTGTAGACCGGGTCATGCTCAGGCACAACGCGACCCACGATGGCGTGGCCGGCTTCGTGATAAGCGGTGTTCTGTTTTTCTTTCTCGGACATGACCATGGATTTGCGCTCAGCGCCCATCATGATCTTGTCCTTGGCCAGCTCGAACTCTTTCATTTCAACGATGCGCTTGCCGGTACGGGCCGCAAACAACGAAGCCTCGTTCACCAGGTTGGCAAGGTCGGCACCGGAGAAACCTGGCGTACCACGGGCAATTACACCCGGAGCCACGTCGTCGCCCATCGGCACTTTGCGCATGTGTACTTTAAGGATCTGTTCGCGACCGCGGATATCCGGCAAGCCCACGACCACCTGACGGTCGAAACGGCCCGGACGCAGCAGCGCAGGGTCCAATACGTCGGGACGGTTGGTTGCGGCAATGACGATGATCCCGTCATTCATCTCGAAACCATCCATCTCTACCAGCAACTGGTTGAGGGTTTGCTCACGCTCGTCATGACCGCCACCCATGCCAGCGCCACGATGGCGACCAACGGCGTCGATTTCGTCAATAAAGATGATGCAGGGCGCGTGCTTCTTCGCCTGTTCGAACATATCGCGAACACGGCTGGCACCGACGCCGACGAACATTTCGACAAAGTCAGAACCGGAAATGGTGAAGAACGGCACCTTGGCTTCGCCGGCAATCGCCTTGGCCAGCAAGGTTTTACCGGTACCCGGCGGGCCAACCATCAGCACACCGCGAGGAATACGCCCACCCAGGCGCTGGAACTTGCCCGGATCGCGCAGGAACTCGACCAGTTCGCCCACTTCTTCCTTGGCTTCGTCGCAGCCGGCGACATCGGCCAGGGTCGTTTTTACCTGGTCCTCCGAGAGCAGTCGCGCCTTGCTCTTGCCGAAGCTCATCGGCCCGCCCTTGCCTCCCGCGCCACCTTGCATCTGGCGCATGAAGAACATGAACACGGCGATAATCACCAGGATCGGGAAGCTGGCTACAAGCAGCTGAGTCCAGATGCTCTGCTGTTCAGGCTGCTTGCCCTCCACAACGACCTTGTTGTCCACCAGGTCGCCGATCAGACCGTTGTCCTGAATGGCCGGACGAATGGTCTTGAAGCTATCGCCATCGACACGCTTGCCGGTAATCACGTAGCCATCAACCGCTACGCGCTCGACCTTGCCATCCTTAACTTGCTGGATGAAGTCGGAATAGTTGAGGGTCTGCGGCTCGTTAGGGCTGGAGAAGTTGTTCATCACCGTCACCAGGACAGCCGCGATGATCAACCACAGGATCAGATTCTTTGCCATATCGTTCAATTAACTACCCTCTGAAGCAAGCTCCGCTACTGGCGCGCGCTTCGCATGATATTCACCGGCCTAACTTACTACATTACCTACACCACTGGCAGGCGCCGTCTGTAACCCTTTGTGAAACTTTGACTACACAATATTCGTAAAGCTTCGTGACGAAAGCGATATAAAAAAACCTATCGCCCTCCTCGAATTCCTCAAAAACGCTCTTCGCTCGCCGCGCCTTCCACGCCGCGAAAGCCGCGGCACAGCAGGTATTGCTCACGAGACCTGTCCCGGGAAGAGTCAGGTTTGCGCGTCTGCACCTTGTCAAACAGCTTGCGGATGTTCTTGTGGTACTCGTCAAAACCCTCGCCCTGGAAGACCTTGACCAGGAAATCACCCCCCGGGCGCAACACCCGTCCCGCCAGATCCAGCGCCAACTCGCACAGGAACATGGCGCGCGGCATATCAACAGCCGGTAATCCACTCATATTGGGGGCCATGTCGGAAATCACAAGGTCTACCTGGGAATTTCCCACAGCATCGAGGATCTGCGCCAGCACGGCGTCCTGGGTGAAGTCACCATGAACAAAGGTCACATCCGGGATGCTGTCCATTTCCAGGATGTCGGAAGCGATCAAGCGGCCCTGCCCACCAATCAGACGACTGGTCACTTGGGACCAGCCACCGGGAGCCGCGCCGAGGTCGATAACGCTCATGCCAGGCCGGATGAGTTTGTCCTTGTCCTGGATCTCCAGCAGCTTGTAACTGGCCCGGGAACGGTAGCCGTCCTTCTGCGCCTTTTTGACGTAAGGATCGTTGAAATGTTCTTGTAGCCACTTAAGGCTGGTTTTGGAACGGGCCACGGGCCACCTCGAAAATAAAACGGGTCGTGATTAACTGGGCGGTCCCGGACTCGCTCGGGTAAACTGGCCGCCGCTTTTTACAAGATCAGACGCAGGGGTCAGATTATGCCGCTCACTCAAGAGCAGAAGAAACAGTACAAATCCATTGGCCACCATCTGAAACCAGTTCTGATGGTGGCAGACAACGGTTTGACTGAAGGTGTGTTAGCCGAATTCGAACGCGCACTCAATGATCATGAACTGATCAAGATCAAGGTCAATATCCTTGATCGCGAAGCGCGTCTGGCCGCCGTTGCAGAACTGTGCAAGGTTGGCAAAGCGGACCTGGTTCAGGTTATCGGCAAGATGGCGCTGCTGCATCGCAAGAACTTCAACGTCAACAAGCAATTGTCGAACGTTCATCGCTTCAAATGATGACAAGGGTCAAGGGCGTGCTTTGCGCGCCCCGCCACTCCATCCCAGCGCAGGCTGTATCGCTAGCACCAAGCCAGAAAACCCTAGCACAAGATAGCTGAATAACTGCCAGCGCAACGCTTGCGGTAGCCACACATGCACAATGCAATACATTGCGCACGCATACAGCGCCATCAACAGCAGTTGGCCGCGAATATCCCGCCACAAACTCTCCAAGCCTTCAGCCCTGACCAGCACCAGCGCCTGGAGCGTCACGCACGCTGCGGAAAACCCCACCAGCAACGCACTCAGCAGTCCGTCGACCTCATCGATCAGCAACGGTGCCAGGCCTATCAAACCCAGCGCCGGCAACACGCCAATGTGCAACAACCACAGGCCACCGACCCAAAGCATCTGGGACAGCTGCCAAAGCATGGCGCCCGCGCGAAGCGGGCGCCGTGTTTCAGATGTGACGAACTTCGACAATCTCGTACTCGATCACGCCGCTCGGCGTTTTCACGGCAACCACATCGCCTTCTTCTTTGGCGATCAAGGCGCGGGCCAACGGCGAACCAACAGAGATCTTGCCGAGTTTGAAGTCAGCTTCGTCTTCGCCCACGATTTGGTAGACAACGCGCTCATCCGTCTCGACGTTGGCGATTTCCACCGTGGTGCCGAAGATCACCTTGCCAGTATGCGGGATGGTCGTGACGTCGATGATCACCGCATTCTGCATACGGCCTTCGATATCACGGATCCGCGCCTCGACCATACCCTGCTGCTCGCGAGCAGCGTGGTATTCGGCGTTTTCCTTCAAGTCACCCAGCTCGCGGGCCGTACCGATGTCCTGGCTCAGCTTTGGACGTACGACCTTGGTCAGATGGGCGTGCTCCTCTTCCAGGGCGCGAGCGCCCTGAACGGTCATCGGGTATTTGGTTATGCTCATGCCTTCAATCCTGCGTGTAGATCCTGCAAGCGGCGCACGGTCTTTTCCGGACCGAACTTGAGCGCTTCGCAGATAGCTTCGCCTGCAGCGATGGTGGTGGTGCAGTAGATCTTGTGCTGCAGGGCATTACGACGAATGGAATAGGAGTCCGCGATCGACTGACGACCTTCGGTGGTGTTGATGATCAGCGTGACTTCGTCATTCTTGATCATGTCGACCACGTGCGGACGGCCTTCCGTCACCTTGTTCACGCGACGTACTTTCAGGCCGGCAGCCTCGATCAGCTTGGCGGTCCCGGCGGTAGCCACGACTTCAAAGCCCAAGTTGATCAGATCACGAGCCACGCCCGCAACCAGTGGCTTGTCGTCATCACGCACGCTGATGAACGCAGTGCCACCGGTCGGCAGCACTTCGCTGGCACCCATCTGCGCCTTGGCAAACGCTTCGCCGAAGGTATCGCCCACACCCATCACTTCACCGGTGGACTTCATCTCCGGGCCCAGGATCGGGTCCACACCAGGGAATTTGGCGAATGGGAACACCGCCTCTTTCACACTGTAGAAGTTCGGGATGATTTCCTTGGTGAAGCCGATTTCCTTCAGGGTCTTACCCGCCATCACGCGAGCAGCGATCATGGCCAGGGACACGCCGATGCACTTGGACACGAACGGTACGGTACGCGAGGCACGCGGGTTGACTTCGATGACGTAGATGTCTTCGCCTTGCAGCGCCAACTGTACGTTCATCAGGCCGACCACGCCCAGCTCCAGGGCCATCTTCTTGACCTGTTCGCGCATTTCGTCCTGGATATGCGCAGGCAGCGAGTACGGCGGCAGCGAGCACGCGGAGTCACCGGAGTGAACGCCAGCCTGTTCGATGTGCTGCATGATCGCGCCGATGACCACGTCGGTACCGTCGCAAACCGCATCCACATCCATCTCGATGGCGCAGTTGAGGAAGTGGTCGAGCAGCACAGGGCTGTCGTTGGACACCTTCACTGCATCACGCAGGTAACGCTTGAGCTCTTCTTCTTCGTAGACGATTTCCATCGCCCGCCCGCCCAGTACGTAGGACGGACGCACCACCAGCGGGTAGCCGATCTTGCTGGCTGCGCGGATGGCTTCGTCTTCGCTGCGCACGGTGGCGTTTGGCGGCTGACGCAGGTTCAGGCGTTCAACCATCTGCTGGAAGCGCTCGCGGTCTTCGGCGCGGTCGATGGCGTCCGGGCTGGTACCGATGATCGGCACGCCGGCCGCTTCCAGGGCACGCGCCAGTTTCAGCGGGGTTTGGCCGCCGTACTGGACGATCACGCCTTTTGGCTTCTCGACGCGGCAGATTTCCAGTACGTCTTCCAGCGTCACCGGCTCGAAGTACAGGCGGTCGGACGTGTCGTAGTCAGTGGAAACCGTTTCCGGGTTGCAGTTGACCATGATGGTCTCATACCCGTCTTCGCGCAGTGCAAGGGCGGCGTGTACGCAGCAATAGTCGAACTCGATGCCCTGGCCGATACGGTTCGGACCGCCGCCCAGGATGATGATCTTGTCGCGGCCCGACGGCGCGGCTTCGCACTCCTCCTCATAGGTGGAGTACATGTACGCGGTGTCGGTAGCGAACTCGGCTGCGCAAGTGTCAACGCGCTTGTAGACCGGGAAGATATCCAGCTTGTGGCGATGGGTACGCAGGTTCTTCTCGGTCACACCCAGCAGCTTGGCCAGGCGCTGGTCGGAGAAGCCTTTGCGCTTGAGGCGGAACATCAGGTCGCGGTCGATAGACGACAGACCGAGGGTCTTGACCTTCTCTTCTTCCTTGATCAGATCTTCGATCTGCACCAGGAACCACGGGTCGATCATGTTCATGCCGAAGATATCTTCGACGCTCAGGCCGGCGCGGAAGGCGTCCGCCACATACCAGATACGCTCGGCACCCGGCACGGTCAGCTCGCGCTTGAGGATGCTCATGCTTTCCGGGTTGCTCAGGTCGAGCTTTTCGTCCAGGCCACAAACACCGACTTCCAGGCCGCGCAGGGCTTTCTGCAAGGACTCCTGGAAGGTCCGGCCGATCGCCATGACTTCACCGACCGATTTCATCTGGGTGGTCAGGCGTGCATCAGCCTTGGCGAATTTCTCGAAGGCAAAGCGCGGCAGCTTGGTCACGACATAGTCGATAGACGGCTCGAAAGACGCCGGCATGGCGCCGCCCGTGATTTCGTTTTGCAGCTCGTCCAAGGTGTAACCGATCGCCAGCTTGGCAGCGATACGCGCAATCGGGAAGCCAGTCGCTTTGGATGCCAGCGCCGAAGAACGCGACACACGCGGGTTCATCTCGATCACGACCATGCGACCGGTGTCCGGGCAGATGCCGAACTGAACGTTGGAACCACCGGTTTCAACGCCGATCTCACGCAATACCGCCAACGAGGCGTTACGCATGATCTGGTATTCCTTGTCCGTCAGGGTCTGCGCTGGAGCCACGGTGATCGAATCACCGGTGTGCACGCCCATCGGGTCGAAGTTTTCGATGGAGCAGACGATGATGCAGTTGTCCTTCTTATCGCGGACAACCTCCATCTCATACTCTTTCCAGCCGATCAGGGATTCGTCGATCAGCAGCTCTTTGGTCGGAGACAAATCCAGGCCACGGGCGCAGATTTCTTCGAACTCTTCACGGTTGTAGGCAATGCCGCCACCAGTGCCGCCCATGGTGAAGGACGGACGGATAATGCAGGGGAAGCCCAGCTTTTCGAGGACCGCGTTGGCCTCTTCCATGCTGTGGGCAATACCGGAGCGCGGACAGTCAAGGCCGATGGACTTCATGGCCTTGTCGAAACGCGAACGGTCTTCAGCCTTGTCGATGGTGTCGGCGTTGGCACCGATCATCTCTACGCCGAACTTTTCCAGGACGCCTTCGCGCTCCAGGTCCAGGGCGCAGTTCAGTGCGGTCTGGCCGCCCATGGTTGGCAACAACGCGTCCGGACGCTCTTTCTCGATGATCCTGGCAACGGTCTGCCACTTGATCGGTTCGATGTAGGTGGCGTCGGCCATGTCCGGGTCGGTCATGATGGTGGCCGGGTTGGAGTTCACCAGGATGACGCGGTAGCCCTCTTCGCGCAGGGCTTTACAGGCCTGGGCGCCGGAATAGTCGAATTCGCAGGCCTGGCCGATCACGATCGGGCCAGCGCCGAGAATCAGGATGCTTTTTATGTCTGTACGTTTTGGCATGGGTTTGTCACTCAAATCCGCAGGTCAGTCGGCAAGCCGTCTTGAACAATCCTTGAAGAGCCTGCGGGGGCCACCGAAGTCAGGGGCCGCCCGCACGCCGCTCAGTCAGCGTCGCTTGGCCATCTCATTGATGAAACGGTCGAACAGCGGCGCTACGTCGTTCGGGCCCGGGCTGGCTTCAGGGTGGCCCTGGAAGCTGAACGCGCTCTTGTCGGTGCGCTCGATACCCTGCAGGGAACCGTCGAACAGCGACTTGTGAATGGCGCGCACGTTAGCCGGCAAGGTCGCTTCGTCCACCGCAAAACCGTGGTTCTGGCTGGTGATCATCACAACACCGGTATCCAGATCCTGTACGGGATGGTTGGCACCATGATGGCCGTGGCCCATTTTCAGGGTTTTGGCGCCGGAGGCCAGGGCCAGCAACTGGTGGCCCAGGCAGATACCGAATACCGGAATCTCGGTTTCCAGCACTTCCTTGATCGCCTGGATGGCGTAGTCGCACGGCTCAGGGTCACCCGGGCCGTTGGACAGGAACACACCGTCCGGTTGCAGCGCGAGCACTTCGCTGGCCGGGGTCTGTGCAGGCACCACGGTGACGCGGCAGCCACGCTCGACCAGCATGCGCAGGATGTTGTATTTGACGCCGTAGTCGTAGGCCACTACATGGTAGGGCAGCTCGGCAGCGTCGATGGTCGCGTGACTGTCGGTCTTCAAGTCCCAGACAGTGGAGCGCCACTCGTACTTCTCTTTGACGCTGACGACTTTCGCCAGGTCCATGCCCTTCAGGCCAGGGAAACCTTGGGCTGCGGCAATCGCCGCCTCTTCGGAAATATTGTCACCGACCATGATGCAGCCGTTCTGCGAGCCCTTTTCACGCAGGATGCGCGTGAGGCGACGCGTATCGATACCGGCGATCGCCACAACATTGTTGGCTTTCAGGTAATCGGACAGCGACATCGTGTTACGCCAGTTGCTCGCAACCAGAGGCAGGTCGCGAATCACCAGACCGGCCGACCAGACACGATCAGACTCGACGTCTTCCGGCGTGGTGCCGGTGTTGCCGATGTGCGGATAGGTCAGGGTAACGATCTGTTGGGCGTAGGAAGGATCGGTAAGGATTTCCTGATAGCCGGTCATGGCAGTGTTAAACACTACCTCTCCAACGGTTTGACCGTCGGCTCCAATGGCTTCGCCGCGAAAAATGCTGCCATCAGCAAGGGCGAGTATGGCTGGCTTAGTCAAGAAGACCTCCCGTAAATAAAGCCTGAAAGGGCGATCGCAGGTTGTAAAAAAGCGGAGTGACGTATGGACACGTCACCCCGCTTCTTCACTGAATTATTCTGCGCGCTTTTAGTGGACACACTAAAGCTGTAGCTTACAGAAAAAGGCTTTTTTGGTCCACCGCTAATGAGCCTTAAAGGCAGGAGAATGCGACAGGGCGTCGCCTAGCGGGTAAAAACGGGGCCTAAGCATAAGCTTGAGGCCCTGTTTAAGCTACTGATTAGTGCAGATCAAGCACATCACGCATGTCATAGAGGCCCGCCTCGCGACCTTCCAGCCAGAGCGCGGCACGTACCGCCCCCTTGGCAAACGTCATGCGACTGGACGCCTTGTGTGTGATTTCCAGGCGCTCGCCCTCGGTGGCGAACAACACGGTGTGGTCACCCACCACATCGCCACCGCGCACGGTTGCAAAACCAATGGTGTCACGTGCACGCGCACCGGTATGGCCTTCGCGGCCGTACACCGCCACTTTTGACAAGTCGCGACCCAGCGCATCGGCAATCGCCTCGCCCATGCGCAGCGCTGTACCCGACGGTGCGTCGATCTTGTGGCGGTGATGGGTTTCGATGATCTCGATATCGGCCTCATCTCCCAGCACGCGCGCCGCCAGATCAAGCAGCTTGAGCGACAGGTTCACACCGACGCTGAAGTTGGCGGCGAAGACGATCGGAATATCCTTGCCCGCCTCCACCAGCAGTTGCTTCTGCTCAAGCGTCAAACCCGTAGTACCGATCACCATCGCCTTGCCGGCCTTACGGCAGAACGCGAGGTTTTTCAGCATCACCTCAGGCAGCGTGAAATCGATCAACACGTCGAACTCGTCCGCCACCTGCTCCAGGTTGCCGGACAACGAAACGCCGATACGACCCAGCGAGGCCAGCTCACCGGCATCGGCACCAATCAACGTACTGCCCGGGCGAACGATCGCCGCGGTCAGCCCTGACGCCGGCGAGCGCAGTTGCACCGCTTCGACCAGCGTCTTGCCCATGCGCCCGGCAGCGCCCATTACGGCTATACGTCGCATACTCAATTCCTTACAGGTCGCCGAAGAAGCGCTTCACACCATCGAAAAAGCCCGTGGTTTTTGGTGAGTGAGAGTCATCACCCGCCAACGAACTGCGAAACTCTTCCAGCAACTCACGCTGACGGCGGTTCAGATTGACAGGCGTTTCCACCGCCACACGACACATCAGGTCGCCAGCACCACCGCCGCGCACCGGCGCAACGCCCTTGCCGCGGATGCGGAACTGCTTGCCGGTCTGCGTGCCCTCAGGGATCTTGAGCTTGACCCGACCATCGAGGGTCGGAATCTCGAGCTCGCCGCCTAGCGCCGCATCGACAAAGCTGATCGGCACTTCACAGAACAGGTGCTTGCCATCGCGCTGGAAGATCGAGTGCTCGCGCACATTGATGACCACGTACAGGTCGCCTGTAGGCCCGCCCTGCGTACCCGCCTCACCCTCACCCGACAGACGGATGCGATCGCCGGTGTCCACACCCGCCGGCACTTTCACCGACAGCGTCTTGTACTCTTCGACACGACCTTCGCCATGACAGGAGTCGCACGGATCGGAAATGATCTTGCCCTGGCCATGGCAGCGCGGGCAGGTTTGCTGCACCGAGAAGAAGCCCTGCTGCATACGAACCTGACCGATACCGCCGCAGGTAGGGCAGGTGATGGGCGAAGAGCCTTTCTTTGCACCCGAGCCGTCGCACGGCTTGCAGTTGACCAGCGTCGGTACGCGGATGTTGACGCTGGTGCCGCGCACGGCTTCCTCCAGGTTCAACTCCAGGGTGTAACGCAAGTCGCTGCCACGCTGGGCGCCGCCACGCTGGCCACCACGGCCACCGCCAAAGAAATCACTGAACACATCGCCGAAGATATCGGAGAAGTTCTGGCCACCAAAACCGGCACCGCCGCCGCCCATGCTTGGGTCGACACCGGCATGCCCATACTGGTCGTAGGCTGCACGCTTGTTGGGGTCAGACAGACATTCGTAGGCCTCATTGGCCTCTTTGAACATTTCTTCGGATTCTTTGCTATCCGGATTACGGTCCGGGTGGTGCTTCATCGCCAGGCGACGGTAAGCCTTTTTCAGGTCCGCCTCGCTGGAGCCACGCTCCACACCCAATACTTCGTAATAGTCACGCTTTGCCATAAGTCTTTGCACTCTTAAGGACGTTCAGCCAGACCCTCCTGAGCCTCGCCAAACTCGTTGAGCCCCTATGCAGGCCCGGACCCAACTCACGTCGATTCAACGATCCTGGTCATTACTGCTTTTTAGCCGGTCACCCGTCTAAAAATGCGGTATTTACTGCTCGGAAAGCAGGAGCATTCCCGATCACACCGCCAGCATCCGAACGCTGTCGCATACTGTAAAAATTCGCATACCCCAGACACGCCAACGCGGGAGCAAGCTCCCGCGCGGCGACATCCTACCAGTCACCGCTTGTGAGCGGTCAACCGGGCGACCAAGTTACTTCTGGTCTTTGACTTCTTCGAACTCGGCATCGACAACATCGTCATGCTTGGCTTCAGGCTCTGCTTGTTGCGCAGCACCTTCGGCCGGCTGGCCTTGCTCGGCGTACATTTTCTGAGCCACTGGCGCGGAAACCTTCGACAGCTCCTCAACCTTGGCTTCGATAGCAGCCTTGTCGTCGCCTTTGATAGCTGCTTCCAGAGCAACCACGGCGGCTTCGATTGCAGCCTTCTCTTCGGCAGTCACTTTGTCGCCAGCGTCAGCGACCATTTTGCGCGTCGAGTGAACCAGCGCGTCACCCTGGTTACGGGCGCCAGCCAGCTCAGCGAACTTGGCATCCGCATCAGCGTTGGCTTCAGCATCACGAATCATCTGTTGAATTTCTTCATCAGACAGACCGGAGTTGGCCTTGATGGTGATCTTTTGCTCTTTGCCGGTAGCCTTGTCCTTCGCACCCACGTGCAAGATGCCGTTGGCGTCGATGTCGAAGGTCACTTCGATCTGCGGCACGCCACGTGGTGCTGGTGGAATCTCAGCCAGGTCAAACTTGCCCAGGGACTTGTTCTGCGCAGCTTGCTTACGCTCGCCTTGCAGCACGTGAATGGTCACGGCGCCCTGGTTGTCATCGGCAGTCGAGAACACCTGGGATTTCTTGGTAGGAATCGTGGTGTTTTTCTCGATCAGCGCGGTCATCACGCCACCCATGGTTTCGATACCCAGGGTCAGCGGGCTGACGTCCAGCAGCAGCACGTCTTTCACGTCACCGGCCAATACCGCACCCTGGATGGCAGCACCCATGGCAACCGCTTCGTCCGGGTTCACGTCTTTACGTGCTTCTTTACCGAAGAACTCGGTTACTTTCTGCTGTACCAGCGGCATACGGGTCTGGCCACCGACCAGGATCACGTCGTTGATCGAGCCAACGTCGATACCGGCGTCTTTCAACGCAATGCGGCAAGGTTCGATGGTGCGCTGAACCAGGTCTTCAACCAGTGCTTCCAACTTGGCGCGAGAAATCTTCACGTTCAAGTGCTTAGGACCGGTAGCGTCCGCAGTGATGTACGGCAGGTTCACGTCAGTGGACATGCTCGACGACAGCTCGATCTTGGCTTTTTCAGCAGCTTCTTTCAGGCGCTGCATCGCCAGCGGGTCACCCTTGAGGTTCATGCCGCTTTCTTTCTTGAATTCGTCAACGAGGTAGTCGATCAGACGGATGTCGAAGTCTTCACCACCCAGGAAAGTGTCGCCGTTGGTGGCCAATACTTCGAACTGATGCTCGCCGTCTACTTCAGCAATTTCGATGACCGAAACGTCGAAAGTACCACCGCCCAAGTCATAAACGATCACGGTGTGGTCGCCTTTGGCCTTGTCCATACCGTAAGCCAGGGCAGCTGCGGTCGGCTCGTTGATGATACGTTTTACGTCCAGGCCCGCAATGCGGCCGGCGTCTTTGGTCGCCTGGCGCTGGCTGTCGTTGAAGTAGGCCGGAACGGTGATCACTGCTTCGGTCACAGTCTCGCCGAGGTAGTCTTCGGCGGTCTTCTTCATTTTCTTCAGGACTTCAGCCGAAATCTGTGGCGCAGACATCTTGTTGCCATTTACTTCAACCCAGGCGTCACCGTTGTCAGCCTTGGCGATTTTGTAAGGCACCATCTTGATGTCTTTCTGTACGACTTCTTCGTCGAATTTACGACCGATCAGACGTTTTACCGCGTACAGGGTGTTGTGCGGGTTGGTCACAGCCTGGCGCTTGGCCGACTGACCGACCAGGATCTCGCCGTCGTTGGCGTAAGCGATGATCGACGGCGTGGTACGCGCGCCTTCAGCGTTTTCAATAACTTTGGCCTTGCCGTTTTCCATGACCGAGACGCACGAGTTGGTGGTCCCCAGGTCGATACCGATAATTTTGCCCATGATTCACTCTCCCGAAACTTGAATTTGGTTGCCGCAGCAGTTGTGGCTAACTGCGGTAGCACTTAAACGCTTGACTTATAAATGGGGGCCTTGCGGCGGATTTCAAGCCTGCTCATCAATAGAAGGCGAAACGGGTGCAGGAGCCTTGCTCACCACCACCATCGCCGGGCGCAACAGGCGGCCGTTAAGCAGATAGCCCTTTTGGAACACCTTCAATACGCTGTTAGGCTCAAGGTCGTGGCTTTCCTGCATCGCCATGGCCTGATGGTGCTCGGCGTTGAACGGCTCACCGCCTTGCGGATCGATAGCTTCCAGCTGATAGCGCTTCAGGGTGTCCTGGAACATTTTCAGGGTCAGCTCGATCCCCTCGCGCATTGGGCGGATGTTTTCGTCATCCGGATTGGACAACTCAAGGCCACGCTCCAGGCTGTCGACAATCGGCAGCAGGTCATTGGCGAATTTTTCCAACGCGAATTTGTGAGCCTTTTCTACGTCCTGCTCGGCACGGCGGCGGACGTTCTGCAGATCAGCGGCAACACGCAACGACTGATCCTGCGCTGCGGCCAGTTGCTCTTCGAGCACTTGCACACGAGTCCCCAGTTCATCGCCGGCAGCCGAATTGGCGTCTGGCGTTTGCGTATCCTGCGTCTGTTCGTCAGCCATAGATTTCTCCTTTCAAAATCATGCGCGAACTCAACTCGCGCTTCTGTTCCGGTATATGGGGCCACAATTTTCAGGTTCAAGGGCGCAGGCGTTACCAAAAGTCTTTCGTGCACCGCGGAGCATTTCCCGCGCCGTCATTGCGCATTGCGCTAAAAAAAACCTAAAACCAAGCAAATCGAGCTAAGCGACAGGATTGTCAGCCCAGAACAAAACACTGTATAAATAACCAGACCTAAAGCCTGGGAGCGACCTTCATGCTCGTGCACCTGTCCGTACACAACTACGCCATCGTTGAACACCTGGATCTCGAACTGGATCGCGGCATGAGCGTAATCACAGGTGAGACCGGCGCCGGCAAGTCAATCATGCTCGACGCCCTCGGCCTTACCCTCGGAGACCGCGCCGACAGCGGCGTGGTGCGCCCGGGCGCCGACAAGGCCGATATCCTGGCCACCTTCGATCTGGCGGACATTCCCGAAGCCGAAACCTGGCTCGCCGAGCGCGACCTCAACAATGAGGGGCCGTGCATTCTGCGCCGGGTGATCACCGCCGAAGGACGCTCACGTGGCTATATCAACGGCACGCCCTGTCCCCTCGGCGACCTGAAAGCCCTGGGCGAATTGCTGATCGATATCCACAGCCAGCATGAACACCAATCCCTGCTTAAAACCGACACTCATCGCCGCTTGCTCGACGAGTACGCCGGCGCCACCGACCTTGCACGCCAGGTTCAACTGGCTGCCCAGCGCTGGCGCCAGACCCGCCAGGAACTGGAGCGCCTTTCCAACTCCGGCGACGAGCAACGCGCTCGCCATCAATTGCTCAGCTATCAACTCGAAGAGCTTGAAAGCCTGGGCCTGGGCGAGAACGAACTGGAGCAGCTTGAGCAGGAACACAAGAACCTGACCAACGCCGAGACGCTGCTGGGTATCTGTCGCCAGGTGGTCGAGCAATGCAGCGAAAGTGATTCGGGCAATGTGCTTAACGCACTGACGGCGAGCCTCAATCGCCTGTCCAGCGTGAATAACGCATCCGGCTCGCTGACTGAAGCCACTACTTTGTTGACCAGCGCGCAGATCCAGGTAGAGGAAGCGGTCGGTGAGCTGAACCGCTTTCTCGATCATTTCGATGCCGACCCGGCACGCCTGCAGGAAATAGAAGAGCGCCTGGACACCATCTACACCCTGGCGCGCAAGCATCGGATCCAGCCCACTGAAGTGGCGGCGATGCAGCAAAAATTGCTGGACGAAATCGAGACACTGAACGCGAACGACGAGTCCATTGAACGCCTCGGCGAAGAACTCGCCTCCTTCGCGCGCCATTACCAGGAAAAGGCACGCGAGCTGAGCGACCTCCGCCAGCAGGCCGCTACCCGCCTGGCCGGCGCGGTGGAGCAGGAAATCCAGCGCCTGGGCATGCCCGGTGGCCGCTTCACCATCCAGTTAAACGCCAACACCAGCAATGAGCTGCAACCCCATGGACTGGAACAGGTGGAGCTCCTGGTCAGTGCCAACCCGGGGCAGCCGCTCAAAGCCCTGGCAAAAGTCGCTTCCGGCGGCGAGCTTTCACGGATCAGCCTGGCAATCCAGGTCATCACCGCGCAAACCTCGCGCGTACCGACGCTGGTGTTCGATGAAGTGGACGTTGGCATTGGCGGGCCGACAGCGGAGATTGTTGGCCAATTGTTGCGACGCCTGGGGGATCGTGGCCAGGTGCTTACGGTGACCCACCTACCGCAAGTGGCAGCCCAGGGGCATCAGCATTTGTTCGTGCACAAGGTGCGAGGCAGCGACGCGACGCGCACGGCGGTTTCCAAGCTGAACAAGTCCGAGCGCGTGGAAGAAGTGGCGCGAATGCTCGGCGGTATTGATTTGACCAAGGAATCTCTGGCTCACGCGAAGAAAATGGTCGTCGCCGCGAAGGCTTGAGGCGAGCATTTTGCTTCTTATATAAAGCACGAAGGCGACCCTAGGGTCGCCTTCAATCGTTTCACAGAGCGAATCTGCGTCGATTTTTACTTTTTCTTACGGATGTACAGCACCAGATTATGGTCGACCAAATCGAAGCCATGCTCCTCAGCGATCTTATGCTGCAGCGCTTCGATCTCAGGGCTGGTGAACTCAATAACCTCATTGGTATCCAGATCAACCATATGGTCGTGGTGCCCGCCATCGGCCAATTCAAACACTGCATGACCGCCGTCGAAATTATGACGAACCACCAGTCCTGCGGCTTCAAACTGGGTCAGGACACGGTAAACCGTGGCCAGGCCAACGTCTTCATTAGACTCCATCAGCGCCTTGTAAACATCCTCGGCACTCATGTGGCGCTGCTCGGCAGAATCGAGCATTTGTAGAATCTTGACTCGGGGCAGAGTCACTTTGAGACCGGCTTTGCGTAGTTCGCTATTTTCAACCATGGTTAGCTTTCTCGCGGATGCTGCTTCGCAGCTTCTCTTAATACGGGTATGATCGGCGTTTACGTTGTCCCAGCCAAGATAGTGGAAGTCGCCCACCGATGCAAAACACCAAGCTCTTGCTAACCAGTTTCACCTTTGTGGGACTGCTCGCACTCGCCGGTTGTTCATTCCCCGGGGTTTACAAAATCGACATCCAGCAGGGCAATGTCGTCACGCAGGATATGATAGACCAGTTACGCCCGGGAATGACCCGACGGCAAGTACGGTTTATCATGGGCAATCCCCTGCTGACCGACACTTTCCATGCCGATCGCTGGGATTATCTCTACAGCATCCAGCCTGGCGGCGGTGAGCGCCAGCAGGAGCGCGTCAGTGTCATCTTCAATGGCAATGACCAGCTTGTCAGCCTGTCCGGCGACTTCATGCCTGGCGTAAGCCGCGATGAAGCCCTGTTGGGCAAGGACAGCGGCACCAGCGTGACCGCCCCTGCACAGCAAGCCGAGAAGCCGAAATCCGAGGTGCCGGCCAAGCCAGGCTCCTTGCTGGACCAGATCCAGAAAGACGTCGATGGCGTGGAAACCGTGCCAGTCCCGACGCCACAGCCTCTGGACACCAGCCCGCAGTAACAAGGCTACACCCAACAAAAAGCCCGGCATGCCGGGCTTTTTGCTGTCTGGTGGTTTAGGAGTTTTGCTGCCGGGCCTTCGCCGCTTTGGCCGCACGCTGCCTGCGCACTTCCTTGGGGTCTGCCAGCAACGGCCGGTAGATTTCGATTCGGTCACCCGGCTGCACAACACGCACATGGGCGTTCGCAACGACTTTACCGAAGATCCCCAATGGGCATTCAGCCAGCACCAACTGGGGAAATTGCTCAGCGATCCCCGACATTCGCACCGCCGCCATCAGGCTCGTGCCCACCGGAACCGCCACCCCTAGCAAAACCTGGCGATCAACGGCGGCATGCACCACCTCAATCTCAACCATGCAGCTGCTTGGCTCGCTCACAGAACGCATCCACCAGCGTATTCGCCGCCTGATTGAACAAAGGTCCCAACGTCGCCCGTATAATAGGGCCCGCATAATCGAAAGACAGATCCAGGCTGATCTTGCAGGCCTTGTCCGTCAGCGCCTTGAATACCCATACGCCATGCAACTGGGTAAACGGCCCTTCCTGCAGATTCATCTCGATGGATTTCCCAGGTACCAGCACATTTCGCGTAACAAAGTGCTGGCTAAGCCCACCCTTGGCTACGCCGACACTGGCGACCATGTGCTCGTCACCGCTCTCCAAAACCTCGGCAGTGGAGCACCACGGCAGGAATTCCGGGTAACGCGCCACGTCGTTGACCAGGTCATAGAGCGCCTGCGCGGGATAGGGCAGCAGGGCCGAACGTTGAATATGCGTCGTCATGTGAGCGTTATTTCCACAGCTGAGCGGGCAAACATCGCGAAAGAACAGCCAGATCCGCGAGAGAAAAAAACCAAAGAACTGCCCGTATTGTCCGGGATTCGTCCAACACGCTCAAGCACGCAGGTTGACCGTAGCCGACACGCTCGCAACTCCCTATAATGCCGCCCCTATGGCTAAACAAAAGAAACACCCCACAGGGACCATCGCGCAAAATAAAAAAGCGCGACACGATTACTTCATCGAACATCGGTTCGAGGCTGGTCTGGTCCTGGCCGGCTGGGAAGTAAAGAGTCTGCGTGCCAGCAAGCTGCAGCTGGTCGACAGCTATGTGCTGCTCAAGGATGGCGAGGCTTGGCTGCTTGGCAGTCATATCACCCCGCTGACCACCGCGAGCACTCATGTAATTGCCGACCCGGTGCGCACGCGCAAGCTGTTGCTCAATGCCCGCGAGCTGGAAAAACTCGCTGCGGCAGTGCAACAGAAAGGCTACGCCTGCATCTGCTTGTCCTGGTACTGGAGCAAGCACCTGGTCAAGTGCGAAATCGCACTGGGCAAGGGCAAGAAGGAATACGACAAACGCGATACCGAACGCGAGCGCGACTCCAATCGCGAATTGCATCGCGCGGTGCGCAACAAGGGCAAGGAAGAATAACCTTGTGACAATGTAGCTTCGGGCAACTCGCCCGAGGCTACAGGCCCTTGCGTCGCTCCGCCCGGGCTACGCGCTGAACCTCCTGACGAACCTCCTCCAGCACTTCCTGCACATACAGCAGGTGACGTGTTGAAATCTCCCGCGCCTGCTCGGCCCGCCCTTCAATAATTGCCAGGTACAGATCTCGATGCTGACTGATCAGCATGTCGCGGGTCTCGGTGCGCTGCTGATACATGCCGCCAATGTTGGTCACCACGTTACGCTTGAGCAGATCAAACAGCCCGCGAATAGTATGCAGCAACACGGCGTTATGACTGGCCTCAGCAATGGCCAGGTGAAACCTCGCATCGGCGGCGCCCTCCTCCACTCGACTCACCTCATCGACCCGCGCGTAACAATCCTGCAGCGCCTCGAAAGCTGCCGTCAGCCGCTCGCGGTCAACTTCCGTTGCGCGTAACGCCGCGTAATAAGCACAGGACGCTTCAAGCGTCTGGCGAAACTCCAGCAGGTCCCGCTGCGCTTCAGGATTGTTTTCCAGCAAATGCAGCAGAGGGTCGCTAAAGGTCGACCCGAGCGATTCCACGACATAATTGCCGCCGCCCTGCCGACTGACCAACAACCCCTTGGCCGCAAGCTTCTGGATCGCTTCGCGCAACGAAGGACGCGACACGCCAAATTGTTCAGCCAAAGCGCGCTCGGCCGGCAAACGCTCGCCCGACTTCAACGTGCCCTCAAGGATCATGCCCTCAAGCTGCTCGACAATATCGTCAGACAAACGGCGCTGACGCACCTGATCAAACCCCATAACCCACTCTCCGCCATCCCGACCACTCGCCGGGGCCTCTATTCTGGCCTATCGCCGCGCTCGCGGCACCTATCAGAACGCCCTCGATTCAGCCGATCAGAGCAATCAACGCCCTGGGTACGACCAAAGTTTTGCGGGCGGCAAATTGACACACCCCCACCAAGCCTCTTAACCTAGCCCACAGCGACTGTAAATTGGTATTACCAATTAACCAAGCCATACAAACAACAACAATCAGGGGCCACCCCATATGCAAACCTGGCAACAGCTCTACAACCCTCTGGGCAGTCTCGGTCTATCCGCGCTAGCAGCCGTTATTCCCATCGTATTTTTCTTCCTGGCCCTGGCGGTGTTCCGCCTCAAGGGGCACGTGGCCGGCAGCATCACCCTCGCGCTGTCGATCCTGGTCGCCATTTTCGCCTTCCAGATGCCGGTAGACATGGCCCTGGCCGCCGCAGGCTACGGCTTTGCCTATGGCTTGTGGCCGATTGCGTGGATCATCGTGGCCGCGGTATTTCTGTACAAATTGACCGTCAAGAGCGGTCAGTTCGAGATCATCCGCAGCTCGGTCCTGTCGATTACCGACGACCAACGCCTGCAGGTACTGCTGATCGGCTTCTGCTTCGGCGCCTTCCTCGAAGGTGCGGCCGGTTTCGGCGCGCCCGTGGCCATCACCGCCGCGCTGCTGGTCGGCCTGGGTTTCAACCCACTCTATGCCGCCGGCCTGTGCCTGATTGCCAACACCGCGCCAGTCGCCTTTGGTGCGCTGGGCATCCCGATCATCGTTGCAGGCCAAGTCACCGGTATCGACGCCTTCAAGATCGGCGCCATGACCGGCCGCCAACTGCCGCTGCTGTCGCTGTTCGTGCCCTTTTGGCTGGTGTTCATGATGGACGGTTTGCGCGGCGTTCGCGAAACCTGGCCCGCAGCCTTGGTGGCGGGCTTGAGCTTCGCCGTCACCCAGTACTTCACCTCCAACTTCATCGGCCCGGAACTGCCAGACATCACTTCGGCACTGGCCAGCCTGATCGCCCTGACCTTGTTCCTGAAAGTCTGGCAACCCAAGCGCACCGCCGGCGCGCAGATTGCCGGTGCCACCTTGAGCACTGCGGTTACCGCCAGCGCCGGCGGCTTCGGCTTGCCACGCAGCACCCTTGTTTCGCCGTACAGCCTGGGGCAGATTTTCAAGGCATGGTCACCCTTCCTGATCCTCACCGTGCTGGTCACCCTCTGGACCCTCAAACCCTTCAAGGCCATGTTTGCCGCGGGCGGCTCGATGTACAGCTGGGTGTTCAACTTTGCAATCCCGCACCTGGACCAACTGGTGATCAAAGTCGCACCGATCGTCACCAACCCCACCGCCATCCCGGCCGTATTCAAGCTGGATCCGATCTCAGCAACCGGCACCGCGATCTTCTTCTCCGCGCTGATCTCGATGATCGTCCTGAAGATAGACCTAAAAACTGGTCTTACCACTTTAAAAGAAACCTTCTATGAGCTGCGCTGGCCGATCCTGTCCATCGGTATGGTGTTGGCCTTCGCCTTTGTCACCAACTACTCGGGCATGTCGTCCACCATGGCCCTGGTCCTGGCCGGCACTGGCGCTGCCTTCCCGTTCTTCTCGCCTTTCCTCGGCTGGCTTGGGGTTTTCCTGACAGGCTCGGACACTTCGTCCAATGCCCTGTTCAGCTCGTTGCAAGCCACCACCGCACACCAGATCGGCGTCAACGACACCTTGCTGGTCGCAGCAAATACCAGCGGTGGCGTGACCGGCAAGATGATCTCGCCGCAATCCATCGCCGTGGCCTGTGCGGCGACCGGCCTGGTGGGCAAAGAATCCGACCTGTTCCGCTTCACCCTCAAGCACAGCCTGTTTTTTGCCACCCTCGTCGGGCTGATCACCTTGGCGCAGGCGTATTGGTTCACCGGTATGCTGGTGCACTGAGACGCGCACGTAATAGGGTAAGAATCGACGCCGGACAACCATGCCGGCGTCAGCTATTTCTGGAGGACCGATGAGCCTGCCTGCTGGATTCCTGAGCGACGTCACACAACTGATTCCGAAAGATCGTCGTTTTGACGATGCACTTTCCACCCTCGCCTTCGGCACCGATGCCAGCTTTTACCGATTGATCCCACAGTTGGTGATTCGGGTTGAGTCTGAAGACGAGGTCGTCACGCTGCTGCAACTGGCCCAGCGCGATCACGTCCCCGTAACCTTCCGCGCGGCGGGCACCAGCTTGTCCGGCCAGGCCATCAGCGACTCGGTGCTGATCGTGCTGGGAGACCAATGGAATGGCCGCGAAATACGCGGGCAAGGCACGCAGATCCGTCTGCAACCCGGCGTCATCGGCGCCCAGGCCAACGCCTGGCTTGCGCCATTCGGGCGCAAGATCGGGCCGGACCCGGCGTCGATCAATGCGTGCAAAATCGGCGGCATCGTCGCTAACAACGCCAGTGGCATGTGCTGCGGTACGGCACAAAATACCTACCACACCCTGGCCGGCATGCGCCTGGTGCTGGCCGACGGCAGCCGCCTGGACACCGAAGACTCCGCCAGCGTCCAAGCCTTCCGCCAGTCTCATGGCGCGCTGCTTGATCGCCTGGCAGCACTGGGCCGCGAGACGCGGGCAAACACCGAACTGGCCGCAAAGATCCGCCACAAATACCGTCTGAAAAATACCACAGGCCTGTCGCTCAATGCCCTGGTGGATTTTGATGACCCGCTGGATATCCTCAGCCATTTGCTGGTGGGCTCCGAGGGCACGCTGGGTTTTATCAGCGCGGTGACCTACGACACAGTGGTCGACCACCCGAACAAAGCCTCGGCGCTGATCGTGTTCCCGGACGTCGAGACCTGCTGCAATGCAGTAACCGTGCTGAAAACCCAACCGGTCTCGGCGGTCGAGTTGCTGGACCGGCGCAGCCTGCGCTCGGTACAGAACAAGCCGGGCATGCCAGATTTCGTACAGCATCTATCGGAAAATGCCTGCGCGCTGCTGATCGAATCCCGCGCTGCCTCGCCGTCATTACTTCATGAGCAACGGGAACTGATCATGGCCTCCCTGGCCTCGTTCCCCGTGGAGAAACAAGTCGACTTCACCGAAGACCCGCAGGAAAACGCTCGGCTCTGGGCGATCCGCAAAGACACCTTCCCCGCCGTGGGCGCCGTACGCAAAACCGGCACGACCGTGATCATCGAGGACGTCACCTTCCCGGTCGAGCAACTGGCGATTGGCGTTAACCGCCTGATCGAACTGTTCGACAAACATCACTACGACGAAGCCATCCTTTTCGGACACGCCCTGGAAGGCAATCTGCACTTCGTATTCACCCAGGGCTTCAACAGCAGCGCCGAGGTCGCACGCTATCAGGCGTTCATGGACGACGTTGCACAGTTGGTGGCGGTTGAGTTTGGCGGCTCACTGAAAGCCGAACACGGCACTGGTCGCAATATGGCGCCCTTTGTCGAGCTGGAATGGGGCAGTGATGCCTATCAACTGATGTGGCAGCTCAAGCGCCTGCTGGACCCCAACGGCATCCTCAACCCGGACGTAGTGCTCAGCCATGACCCGCAGATTCACCTCAAGCACCTCAAGCCCCTGCCCGCCGCCGATGAGCTTGTGGATAAGTGCATTGAATGCGGGTTCTGCGAACCGGTGTGCCCGTCCAAGGGACTGACCCTGAGCCCGCGCCAACGCATCGTGATCTGGCGCGACATCCAGGCTAAAAAACGCGATGGCATCGACACCACCGAACTGGAAGCGGCCTACCACTACCAGGGCATCGACACCTGCGCCGCAACCGGGCTGTGCGCCCAACGCTGCCCCGTAGGCATCAATACCGGCGACCTGGTGAAAAAACTGCGCAGCCGCGACGCCAACCGTACGAAAACCGCCGAATGGCTCGCCACCCATTTCGCCACGGCGTTGCAAGGTGCGCGCTTTACCCTGCATGTTGCCAATGGCGCCCGCATGCTGCTGGGGGCGCCGCGCCTGGCGAAGTTATCGGCCAGCTTGACCAGCCTGTCCAAGGGGCAGATTCCGCAATGGACCAACGCCATGCCGCAACCGGAAAAAGCCATTCGCTTCAGCCCGGCCGTCAACGACGAGCGACCACGGGTGGTCTACCTGGCGGCCTGCGTCTCACGTGCCATGGGCCCGGCGGCGGGTGATAAAGAGCAAATGTCGCTGTACGACAAAACCCGCAGCCTGCTGGAAAAAGCCGGTTACCAAGTCGTGTTTCCCGACCATCAGGACAGCCTGTGCTGCGGCCAACCCTTCGCCTCCAAAGGCTATGCCGAACAGGCCGAACACAAGCGCCAGGAACTGATCGGCGCCCTGCTCCACGCCAGCCGTGGCGGCCTCGACCCGATCTATTGCGACACCAGCCCGTGCACCCTGCGCCTGGTGCAAGACCTGGGCGAGACACGCCTGGACCTCTACGACCCGGTACGCTTTATCCGCACCCACCTTATGGACCGCCTCGACTTCACCCCGCAGGAAGCGCCCATCGCCGTGCACGTCACCTGCAGCACCCAACACCTGGGTGAAAGCCAGGCGTTGATCGACCTCGCCCGACGCTGCGCCAAAACCGTCGTCATCCCCGAAGGCATTCACTGCTGCGGCTTTGCCGGCGACAAAGGCTTCACCACGCCGGAACTCAACGCCCACTCACTGCGCACCCTCAAGGACGCGGTGCAGCATTGCAGCGAAGGCATCTCCACCAGCCGCACCTGCGAAATCGGCCTGAGCCAGCACGGCGGCATTGATTACCACGGGCTGGTGTACCTCGTGGACCGCGTCACCCAGGCCCGCGCCCATTAACCTTGCAAAAAAACCGAACCCTTGCGCGCCGGCGTAGTCATCTGCATAAGCCTCGACCAACGAGGCTCATCCGTGATGTCGCTGGCAAGCCCGCAACGCCAGCAGCGTCGAGCCCTATTGCGCAAGGAGATACCCGATGAAGCGTTCCGCTCTTGCTGGCTTGTTCGTTACCGCTGCGATGCTGGCATCCCCCGCTTTTGCGGCCAATGACAAAGACCTGTGCCAGATCAACCTGGACAAAATCAACAACGGAAAAGCGCTGCTCGCCACCGACACCAGCGGCAAAAGCGGCGAAATCGACACCGCCGTCTCCCAAGCGAAAGCAGCCAGTGCCGCCGGTGACCACAAGAAGTGCATCGAAATCACCTCCAAGGCCCTGCAAGACCTGCAGAACAGCGACAAAGGCGGTCAGTAAGCGATAGGGCCGACCTTCGGGTTGGCCTTCCGCGAAGGTTTGGCGTACACTACACAGGCTTGTCACTCACTAAGAAACAACGAGTTACAAGCACGGGGCCGTTTAGGATTCGACGCCGGTCGCGAAACTTTAGGTGCATGCCGAGTTGGTAACAGAACTCGTAAATCCACTGTTGCAACTTCTTATAGTTGCCAATGACGAAAACTACGGCCAGGAATTGTCTTTCGCTGCGTAAGCAGCCTTAGATCCTGAGCTTCTGGTACCTTCGGGTCCAGCAATCACCAGGGGATGTCTGTAAACCCAAAGTGATTGTCATATAGAACAGAATCGCCGTGCAGTACGTTGTGGACGAAGCGGCTAAAACTTACACAACTCGCCCAAAGCACCCTGCCCTTCGGGTCGCTGAGGGTTAACTTAATAGAAACGGCTACGCATGTAGTACCGACAGCGGAGTACTGGCGGACGGGGGTTCAAATCCCCCCGGCTCCACCAAATAATCATCTAAAGACGTCCACGGACGTCTTTTTTTGTGCCTGGAATCCAGTAAATACGGGGCTTCCAGCGCTTTTGCGGTCTTCTGATATTTTTTAAATTCCAGCCATTCGGATATTCCAAACGGTATTCCAGGCCATCCGTTGCTGATCTTTGGAATACCAAATCAGAGCCTGAGGACAATCTCATGCCTGCTCAAAAACTCCGCCTCTCCGATCGACGGCTCAAAGGAGTCAAACCCCCGTCCAAGGATTACGTCCTCACCGACGGTGACGGTTTGCAGCGCAGATCAACGGCGGCCAATGTTGCGTGGCAGACAGGAGCCTTGATCGTGAAGCTCAAAGGCAAATCAGCTATGAGCTGGGGCACGACCGGATCGAGTAGTCGCTGCCTACATTGGTGGACGGACATGAGCAAGCCATTTGATATGGAGTTGTTCTTGGCTGGCGTACTGACTGGCTCACACGCAACGCAGCAACGTCACTCTGAACAACGACCAATGTCCGTCATTTTTTCATAAGCCTCTCGTCTTACAAACCTTAGAGCCGGCGGATTTCAACCCACTGGGCACCTCTAGAAGCTCCCGCCTTTCTGCGCTTGTAGCCCCCACTGCAAGCAATTCTTACCAGCAGATAACATGTAAGAAAAATACAAAAAATTCTGCGAGAGCAGAAAAACTCTTACAATCCAGTATCGGATTTCCTACACATTTTTTGCCCCCACTGATACACAAGAGATAGCCCCCGTGAGTGACTCAGACAGCTCATCCGTGCCACTGGTTGACGTAGTGAAGCTTGCCGCATCTCTTCAGCGTTTCGCAGATGATCGCGACTGGCATCAGTTCCACTCCCCAAAAAATCTCATCTTGGCGCTCACTGGCGAGGTAGGAGAGCTGTGCGAGATTTTCCAATGGATGAGCGATGCCGATTCGCTCTCCGTAGCTAAAGATCCCGAAATCGGCCTAGCCGTAAAAGACGAACTGGCGGACGTACTGATGTACCTGGTTCGCCTGAGCAGCGTGCTCGGCATCGACCTCAACGAGGCGGTGACACGGAAACTCGCCTCGAACGGCCAGAAGTACCCCGTGGATAAAGCCAAAAGCAGCAGCAAAAAGTACGACCGACTCTGAACAACTCGAATCTAAGGACAGCCAGTGATCGTCTACGCTGCGACCAAACAGCAATTTCTTAAAGACAACGATAACGATGACATTGAGGAGGTGATCCTCAGGCATTTCAAGGAAGCCACCGGCAAGACCGTTGGCAGGTCGGAAATCAGGTCGTGGCAAGGATCTCTAACGTATATGGCCAAGGTCCTTAGGGATGAAGGCCTGCCGAGCGACGCGGGCCTGGCCATTGAGCTGCACATTCCGCAGTCGTCGAAGCGAATCGATTTTCTGCTCACCGGTCGCGACGAAAATCAGGCAAAAAAAGCCGTCTTGATCGAATTGAAGCAATGGAGCAAGGCCAGCGCCACTACCAAGGATGCCATCGTCAAAACGGCATTGGGTGGCGGCCTCGTTGAGACCATTCACCCGTCCTATCAAGTATGGTCATACGCCGCGCTGCTGGAGGGCTTCAACGAGGCGGTGTATGACAAAAGCATCGAGATCCGTCCGTGTGCCTACCTTCATAACTACGTCAGCGACGGCATCATCGACTCAGCTCACTACGAGCCCCACATCAGCAAAGCCCCACTGTTCCTGAAAGGGCCGGATGAGCTCACCAAACTCAGAAGCTTCCTGAAAAAGCATATTGCTCACGGCGACAATAAAGAGGTTCTCTACGAACTGTCCGATGGGAAAATCCGTCCGTCCAAAGCGCTAGCCGAAGCCCTCGAAGGGCTGATGACAGGCAAGCCAGAGTTCGTATTGATTGACGATCAAAAAGCAATTTTTGAATCAGCGCTTGCGGCAGCAAGCGAAGCCTCGGACCAGGCGCCAAAGGTGCTGATCATTGAGGGGGGGCCGGGCACCGGGAAAACCGTTCTGGCTATCAATTTACTGGTGAGGCTCACAGAATTGAGGCTGTTAAGCAAATATGTCTCGAAGAATGCCGCCCCACGCAAGGTCTACGAAAGCAAACTGGTTGGCACCATCAAACGCAGCCATTTCTCGAATTTTTTTTCAGGCTCTGGGGCGTTCATCGACACTGAGCCCAACACATTCGATGCGCTTATCGTGGACGAAGCTCACCGGCTGAATGAGAAAAGCGGGCTTTATGGGAACCTTGGAGAAAACCAGATCAAGGAGCTGATTGAATCAGCGAAATGCTCAATTTTCTTCATCGATGAAGACCAGCGTGTGACCCTGAGCGACATAGGCAGCAAGCAGGCAATACGCGCCTTTGCCAAAGCCAAGGGTGCTGTGGTCGAGGAATATGTGCTGTCTTCACAGTTTCGCTGCAGTGGTTCTGACGGTTACATGGCATGGCTGGATGACATGCTTGGCATTCGCTCGACAGCAAATCCGACGCTCAACACCTCGGAGTACGAGTTCAAGGTATTCGACTCACCTCAGGCGCTGCATGACGCCATTGACGAGAAAAACCATGGAAACAAGGCTCGTGTGGTCGCGGGCTATTGCTGGCCTTGGCTCAGCAAGAAAGACTCCAAGGCCAATGACATCGTTATCGGCAATGACTACGCACGCCAATGGAATCTGGATCAGGATGGCAGCTTGTGGATCATCGCTGAGAATTCCATTGAACAGGTCGGTTGTATCCACACCTGCCAAGGGCTGGAAGTTGATTATATTGGAGTGATCATCGGACCAGATCTGGTCGTGCGTGATGGGCAGGTGGTAACGTCGCCGCATGAGCGAGATAAGAACGACAAATCGATTCGTGGCTGGAAGAAGTTGATGAAGGAGCAACCTGCTCTGGCGCAGCAAGATACAGACCTGATCATCAAAAACACGTATCGAACATTGATGACTCGTGGGATGAAAGGCTGCTACCTATACTGTACTGATCAGGAGACCGCGCAATACTTTGAGAGCCGACTTGCCAGGCACAGTAACGGCTAGCCCGCCGGTAGGATGTAACTATCCAGGGTTCAGCCTCACAACAGAACGTAGGTTGAGCACAGTAGAAAACTAAGGCTCGATTACCCATCGCACGCGCAGCATTCCTTTCAGCTCATCAACGCTCAGGGTCATATGCCGCTTGCGATGGACTACCGCGTGACAGTTCGCGCACAACGTAACGAGGTCAGTCTCAGGATTCACGGCTTTCTCACCACCAAAGTCCGAAATCGGCACTATATGGTGAACGTGAATGAACCCCTTCGCGTGCTCGCCGTATGCCTGTTCGAAATCAAAGCCACATGCCTTGCAGTCAAGGCCGTGGATAGCCATGGCCTTCACCCTCAGATCTTTCCGGCGCTCGTAGCGGGTTCCAAAGTAACTTAATTTGCTGCCTTCGTTGGCCGATTCAAAGGTCAATAGATCGCCTTCGAAATTTGGTGCGACCTGGTCAGCCTGGGAAGACAGGAGCTTCGCATGACTTAGGATTGCATCGTAATCCAGTTGGGAAATAGACCGAACCCCGTCACGCCAATAGTTGTTCACTCGAGTAGCGGGGATCGTCTCTAGGTACACTCCGTTAATTTTCGAGGGGATAGCGCCTTCAAACGGAGTGAAGTTTTCGATCAAAGCAAAAAGGTCACCCTTATCACTCCTCCGGTCTGCGTAGACCTTGCCGATGCGTGCCCTACCAAAATAATGCGGATCGGCGCTGAGGCGGACAGAAGCAAAGGTTTTGTCCTTGATGCGTCCTTTGTAATAGATCACTTCGGTTCCTTCAGCAAGCCAGGCTTGGTACCGCTTGGGGAAGTGATAGACAGCACCGGTTTCGTCTTGCCATTGCGATGTGTCGTTTTCAACTATGACTGCGGGCATTCCATTTCCTCTAGACTGATGGCAAAAGCCTACCAAAAATGAGGAAGTTTCTTACAAGATATTTGAGATTTACATCCTTTCTTAACGTCAGCTCCGCTCTCGCGAACTCATACCACCGATCGTAGTGAGTATCGCCCGGTAGAGCGGTATTCCAATTGGTATTCCAGCAAAAATTTAAGATTATTATTCTTTATATATTAATAAGATAAGAAAGCTTTTCAGCTTTCCCCCGGCCCACCAATTTGATGCATCGACAAAACCCGCCTTGTACGGGGCTTGTTGTTTCTAGGGGTTTAAAAGCCCAACTGACAGACCTTCAGAATTTTCCCACGAGAAGTAACGCCCTCAATGAACTCCCCCTTCACCCCCCACCCCGCTAATCTCCTCCAGTCGCTGCAAAATCAGCGACCGGGTTTAGCAGCTCGGTTAATATCAAGGCCTGCAAAGCCACCTTCCTTTCAAGCGATGCTTTCAGCATCCGCTGGATTGCGTTATGGCGGCTGTGCGTGGGGCATCTTCGGGTGCGCCGGGTTCCTTGATTCCTGGTCTGCTAACCCGCGTACAGTCGCCACCCTTTTCGTTTAGCAGCGATGTCTGGCGACTCCATCAATCAAGGAGTTTCAGTCATGAAAAAAATCACCCCCAATCCCCCAACAACCCTCTTCACCCTCGCCCCAGACATCCCCGCCGAAACCCTCCTTATCCAAGCCAGTGAAACCCTCGCCTCGCTGAACGCCATGACCACCGATCTGGCCTTTGAACTGGAAGGCTCGCACCGCCAAAAGCTGCTGGGTGCTCAGCAACTGATCGTGCTGGGTGAGTTACTGCTGGAGCGGATGCTGGACACTCAGGTATTCACTACACAATCACTTGGCGCAAATCCATAAAGACATCCCTGTCAGTTGAGCGACCAATCCATACCTATGGCGAGCAAATTCCCTCGCCACAGGTACGCTATTGAACCCTAACCGACCAAGCCTCTCATCGAAGCGGAGACTTGACCCACCGCTCCGCCGCCTCCTGCGCCCCTTCAACCGCCTGCTCATAACTCTGCCAAAGGTCGCCTTCCACGTACGCCGGCCGGGCTTCCTCGCCTGGCAAGGTCAACCGGGCACCCACAGGAATATCAAGCCCTGGGCTCCAGCTGAAGCCAATCATCACGGTGACACCGCTTTGCGTCACGTATTTAACGGGATGGTCTCTATCAATACGTTCTGACATCTCTCTCTCCTTGATCCGACGCTATCGAGGGCCTGTCTGGTTTGGAGCCTGTAAAACCTCAGAGCGTTCCATGCTTAAAAAGCTGAATAAAACCGTCAGTTGACCGCTCATAGACCCCATCGATCAACCGGTTGCTAAGAGTGATTAGACGCTCGCAGAGAACACCTCTAGCCTGAAGCGCCTGGGTATATAACCCAACGTCGCCGCCGAGGTTTTTAGTGACCGATCAAATCCTGATGGACAGCTTTTCGCGCCGGGTCGACTACCTCAGGATGTCCGTAACCGACCGTTGCGATTTCCGTTGTGTGTATTGCATGGCCGAAGACATGGAGTTCCTGCCGCGCCAGCAGATCCTGTCGCTGGAAGAGCTGTATCACTTGGCGCAAAGTTTCGTCGCGCTGGGCACGCGCAAGATCCGCTTGACCGGCGGTGAGCCCTTGGTTCGTCAGGGCGTGGTGGAGCTGTGCCAGCGCATCGCCGCGCTCCCCGGTCTGCGCGAGTTGTGCATGACCACCAACGGTTCGCAACTGGGCAAACTCGCGGTACCGCTGTTCGATGCCGGGCTCAAGCGCCTGAACATCAGCCTCGACAGCCTGGACCCCAAGCGTTTTCGGGAACTGACGCGCACCGGTGACCTGGCCAAGGTCATCGCCGGTATCGATGCCGCGAATGCCGCGGGCTTTCAGCGCACCAAGCTCAATTGCGTGGTGATGAAAGGTCGCAACGACCACGAGATCAACGACCTCGTGGCCTTCGCCATCGACCGTGGCCTGGATTTGTCCTTTATCGAAGAGATGCCGTTGGGCGTCATCAGCGAACACAGCCGTGCCGAGGCGTTCTATTCCAGTGCGCAAGTGCGCGAGCGTATCGCCGAACGCTACACGCTGATCGACTCGGCAGAGTCGACCCAGGGGCCTTCGCGCTATTGGCGCCTGGCCGAAGCGCCGCATATTCGCCTGGGCTTTATTTCACCCCACAGCCACAACTTCTGCGGCACTTGCAATCGCGTGCGCCTCACCGTTGAAGGCCGGCTCTTGCTGTGCCTGGGCAATGAGCATTCAGTTGATCTCAAGCAGGTGCTGCGGCGTTATCCGGGCGAACCGGAACGGCTGGAGCAGGCGATTGTCGAGTCGATGAAACTCAAACCGTATCGGCACACCTTCGCGCTCAATGACGACGTGCAGGTAGTGCGCTTCATGAACATGACGGGCGGCTGACCGACCCGGTTCCATCCCATTGCAGAAGGCTACCCTCATGATCGTCAGAGCCAAACCCAACCTGATCGGTGTATTGACTTCGCTCAAGGGCTCCGTGGCCCGGCGCATCGCACTGCGCAGCCTGCTGGTGACACTGCTGGCCTCGGTGATCGTGCTGGTGGAAACCCTTCATCCAGCCTATTTCTCCAAGGTCAACGCCACGCCGTTCACGCTACTGGGCTTGTCGCTTTCGATCTTCATGAGTTTTCGCAACAACGCCTGCTATGACCGCTGGTACGAAGGGCGCAAAGCGCTCGGCGCGATGGTGATGGATATACGCGCAATGATCCGGGAAACCCAGGTAATCCAGGACGCTCGCCAGCGCAGCGAGATCTTGCGCAACCTGTGCGGATTCGCCCATGCCTTGAACGCCAGGCTGCGCCATGAAGACGAGCCCGACGCGGCAGCGCCCTGGATCGACAGGCTGGCGTCGGCCAATGCTCCAAATATCCCGGAAAGCATTGTCGGCCGCGTGACTCAACAGTGTTCGGCACTGGTGGAATCCGGCGCCTTGAGCGAATGGCGTTATCAACTCATGGCCGGGCACCTGAGCAACCTGACTCGCACGCAAACCATCTGCGAGCGCATCAAAAGCACCCCGCTGCCCTTCCCCTACACCCTCCTGTTGCACCGCACCAGCTACATGTTCTGCATCTTGTTGCCCTTCGCCATGGCCGAACCGCTGGGTTGGCTGACGCCGGTATTTACCGCCATCGTGAGCTACACATTTTTTGGCCTGGACGCGATTGGCGACGAGCTGGAAGACCCCTTCGGCTACGACGAGAACGATCTGCCGAGCAACGCCATCGTGCGTACGATCGAACGCGAAGTGCTGCACGCCAACGGCGCGACAGAACTGCCGCCGGTCCTTGAACCCGTCGACTGTGTATTGAATTGAAGCCGTACACCCAACGCATTTGACGTTACGCTCCTGTCTTTCTCCAGCAGGCCGCCATCAATCGATTGCCATGAGGCTAAAGCGCCTAAACAATGGCTGTCTAATCGTGACGGCTGACTGGCAGGTGCCTTGATGGACATAAAGCAACTCAAATTCCTGATCGCGCTGGAGCAAACCCGCCACTTCGGCCAGGCTGCCGCACGCTGCCATATCACCCAGCCGACCCTGTCGATGCGCCTGCGCAATCTGGAGGATGAGCTGGGCCTGGAGCTGGTCACTCGGGGCCAGCGGTTCGAAGGCTTTACCGAGGCCGGTGAACGCGTGCTGGCCTGGGCCAGAACCCTGCTTGCCGCCCATGACGGGCTGTTCGCCGAAGCGGCGGCGTGCCGCGGCCAGTTGGTGGGTAACTTGCGCCTGGGCCTGGTGCCGCTCAGCGGTTTCAACCCGATCAGCTATATCCAGGGCCTGTCCCATACCTTCCCGGAACTCAAGTTCAGCCTGACGTCCATGAGTTCGGACAAGATCATCGAAGCGCTGGGCACCAATCAACTGGACTTGGGTGTGTGTTACCTGGACCACCTAAACCCCAACTACCTGGATTTTTTCGAACTGGGCCAGACCCGTGTCGGCCTACTGTACGACACACGCCACTTCCACTTCGAAGGCGGCGAAATGAGCTGGGAAGACGCCGCCGCATTGCCCCTGGGGATGATCAGCACAGGCATGCACTATCGAAAATCCATTGACCTGAGCTTTCGCAGCCGCGGCCTCGATCCCCAGCCTATTCTTGAAAGCGACTCAACCTACCAGCTGTTCCAGGCGATCCATGAAGGCTTTTGCTGCGCAATCATGCCGTTGGACAGCGCCCTGGAGAGCCCGATTGAAAACCTGGCGTTTATCCAACTGCCGGACGCCAGCGTGCTCGCGCCACTGGGCATGGTGATGCGCAAGACCGAACCACGCTCGGCCATCGCGGAGAAGTGTTTCGCGCACGCCAGGGAGTTGTTTGCCGCCAAGGGCACGGTTTAGCCCGACCGCACAAAAACCCCACACTCGTTCACGAATCGTTAAGAAACCCATCCCTATACTGGCGGGCAGCCATGGTCGCTCCCCCGAGCGGTCCCCTGCCCGGTAGCCACTCCATGACGCGTCCCGTTCCCCTGCTGCTTTTGCTCGCTGGTCTGCTGTTTTTCTTCGCCCTGGGCAATCATGAACTGCAAGGCTCCACCGAGGCCCGGGTGTCCGGGATCGCCATGGCCATGCACTTGGACAATGATTGGGTAGTGCCGCGCCTGTTCCGCGAGCCGTTCCTGGAAAAGCCGCCGCTGAGCCTTTGGCTGGATGCCGGGGCGATTCGTGTGTTTGGCCCGAGCACCGGGGCGGTGCGCCTGGCGTCAGCCTTTGCCGGGTTGTTCAGCGTGATGCTGCTTTACGGGATGCTGCGCCGGTTCGGGCGGCCAACGACGCTGGCGTTCAGCGCTGCGTTGATCCTGGCGACCATGGCCAGTTACTGGGGCAATGTGCGCGGGGTGGGCGAGGATTCGTTGCTCAGCCTGGGGGTGACTGCCGCGTTGCTGGGGTTCTATCAGGCGATGCGCCCCGAGTCCGAGCGCAACGGTTCCACGGCTTGGGCCTGGGCGTTGTTTACGGCGGGGATGGTCATCGCCACGTTGAGCAAGGGTGTGCTGGGCCTGGCGATGCCGGGGATCGTGATCTTCGTCTACCTGGCCTGCACCAGCCTGATGGATAAACGCCTGCGTGTCGGCGACTGGCTCAAGCCAGCGTTGTTCACGCTGCTGGCCCTGGTGCCGCTGCTGATCTGGCTGGGGTTTCTGTTTCAGCGCGGCGGCATGCAGGCCGTGGGGGAGGTGCTGTGGACCAACAGTGTTGGACGCTTCAGCGGCTCGTTTGTCGAAGCCGGGCATTACGAGCCGTTCTACTATTACCTGGCTAAACTGCCGGAGGCCTTCCTGCCGTGGAACATCCTGGTGTACCTGGGCCTCTGGCACTTTCGCAAAAGCCTGCTGACCAACCGCTACCGCCTGTTTTTCAGCGTATGGCTGGTGGCGCAGTTCACCCTTTTGACACTCGCCTCAAGCAAACGCACCGTCTACTTGATGGCGCTAACTCCGGCTGCCGCCGTGCTGGCTGCAGAATATGCGCAGGTGCTGCTGGACTGGGTAAGAGCACACAAACCAGCGCTTTACCGCTACCACCGACGCATCATCGGCGCCGTGTTCAGCCTGGCCGTCGGCTGCTACCTGAGCGCAGCTTTCTGGTTTGCGCCGAAAGCCGATGTGCGCCAATCATTCGTGCCGGTGATCAGTCAGGTGCAGAGCCTGCAAGACGCAGGTAAAGAGGTGGCGCTGTTCCAACCCAACGAGCGGATTGCCGGTGCCAGCGTGTTTTATCTGCAGGCCTATCTGCCGATTTTGCAGACCGAGCCCCAACTGCGCGCATTTCTCAGCGCCAGGCCCGGCAACGTTGCGCTGCTGGACCATACCGACCGACTGGATCATCAAGTAACGGTGATCAAGCAAATGTCGGTCAACCGCCAGCCTTACTACTTCGTCGAGCAGTAAGGCCGGCGCGGGTCATCAGTGCTTGGTGACCTTGTCCAGGTAACCCATGGCGAACGCCGAGATCACGAAGGTCATGTGGATGATCACGTACCACATCAGGTGCTGGGGATCGACGTTCTTGGCGTCCATGAAGATGCGCAGCAGGTGGATGGAGGAAATCGCCACGATGGACGCCGCCACTTTCATCTTCAGCGACGAAGAGTCCATGGTGCCCAGCCAGTTGAGCTTTTCCTTGCTTTCATCGATATCGAGCTGCGAAACGAAGTTCTCGTAGCCGGAAATCATCACCATCACCAGCAAGCCGCCCACCAGGGCCATGTCGATCAGCGACAGCAGCACCAGGATCAGCTCCGACTCGGCCATCGAGAACACGCTCGGCAGCAGGTGGATCACTTCCTGGAAAAATTTCAGCGCCAGCGCCAGCAATCCCAGGGACAAGCCGAAATAGATGGGCGCCAGCAACCAGCGCGAGGCGTACATAGCATTTTCGATAAAACGTTCCATTGAATCTCACACAGCTTGGCTAAAAATGGCGCCGAGTATACCAGCCGCCGCCCGGCACCTGTCACCGTGAGAAAACTCAGCCAAAGTGGCATCTGTAAGAGAATTTTTCTGATAGTGTCGAGCCCATCAACTCGGCTCGATGATGTCGGACAGGAAGACTCTGATGATGGATGTGCGATCCCCTTTGGCCACGCTCGGCCTGTTCGCGACGTTGCTGATGACCAGCGGCTGCTCCCCCAAGGAAGAGCAGAAGCAGGCCACCCTCGAAGAGAAAACCAGCCAGTTCGAACAGTCTCTCGACACCATCCAAGACCCCAAGCTGCGCGACGCCATCGCCGACCTCGGCGGCTCGCTGCTGTTGCTGGAACGCGCCCGCATCAAGCTCGCCGCCAAGCCCATCGAAGCCGAATACGGCGAAGACACCCTGGCCCTGCTCAAGCACTACCCCACGCCCCAGGCTTTGGTGGACACCTACATCAATGGCCTGTTCGTGTTGCGCAGGGCCTCCCATTCCGACTACCTCACGGACTTGCAGCCGGTCTTCCCGTTCACGTTCAACGCCCCTGATCAGTTCCCCTTTCCCCATGGCCTGGAATGGCAGTCGGTGACCTTGAGCAACAATAAAGTCATTCCCTTCCAGCCTGAGTGGTCGGAAACCGATCCCGGCATCCAGCTCAGCCCGAGCAGCTCCAACCTGACCAACCCCGACGACCTGACGGTAACCTACCCCTTCATCGAGGGCATCGAGACCGAAAACAAGAGCCAGCCGCAGCCCGTCAGCCTGAAAGGTACGATTGAAGTCGCCGCGCCAGGCAAGGTGCTGGCCTTCGACTTATCGAAAAAGGACGTGGGGCACCCGCGTACCGAGGGCAACATCACCCTGAACCTGCTCTCGCTTGAGAAGAATTACGCCGAACTCGAACTGACCAACAGCGAGCCCCTGGCCGCCGAGCTGGGCGACGACTCACCTAACCCTCTGCTGGTGCAGGCACGGGATGGCACCGGCCAGTTTTTGACCCGCTCAGGCTCAATCAACGAAAGTGCCGCGCAAGTGGCCTTCTACGAGAAACAGTTGGCCGAGATGCAAAAGCAGAAGGCCTGGTCCGAGGCGTTCGAAAAACAACTCACCGACGCGCAAAAAGCCTTCGAACACAAACAGAACAGCCATTACGCCAAGGTGTACTTCAACGGATTGCTCGACACCCTGCAGGTCAACGTACTGGATTTTTCCAAGACCACGGTGACCCGCAAAGAGCTGGACCTGCCGGTGATGCGCTTCGACAAAAACAGCCTGCAACAAACCGTGCAACCGTTGCCGATGCCGGTCACGGTGTATGACGACGCTGCCGCCAGTTGGCTCAAAGACGCGTCGATGACCGAAGAACAGTTAAAAAGCAGCGTCACCATCAGCCAATCGACCGAAGACGCCAGTGCCGCGAAAGTCGTGTTCGACCACCCGTTCACCTTCAACGACGACCTGGTCGGCGCCGAGCGCAACAACAGCGATGCGCCGATCACCTTTTTCGCGGCCGACGATAAAGGCGAGCGCGGCGAACCCATCGAGCTGCCGACCGAGGCCTTTGAGTTGAATGCGGCAAATGGCACGTTGACCTACGACCTCAACCTGTTCCCGGAAACCCCGGCGTTCGTGGTCGGCTCAGTGCCGTTGTTCCTCGCCACCATCGAGAAGGCCTCGATTGATATCACCCAATTGCCCAAGGGCCTGTCGCTCAAGGACAACGCGTTGATCGTCGACCAGCGCGCATTCCCCTCCGACAGCTGGCGCTTCTACGCCAAGGACAGCAGCGGCAACTACCTCAAAGAAATTCTCGGCGTAAGCCACCGCGCCGAGGAATACGGCACCGCGATGTTTGACGTGCATTATTTCTACGGCCAACCAACCACCCTGGAAAGCTACCAGCGCACCGACCTCGACACCGTGCAATACGGCTTCGAGGTCAAGCTGGACAAACCGGAAAGCAAATAGCCCGCGATTACAGGGCCAATTGCTCCTGGCCGCCGTTGAGTTGGCGTAGATGGGCCTGCAGGTGCAGGCACCAGATCTGCGGTTCGTCCAACTGCTCGTAGCCGTGCAGGGTCAGGCTATCGACGATGGAGCCCAACATGGTTTCTGCCACGAAGGGCCCGTGGAACGGGCCTTGAGACTTGACGGTGGAAGGCTGTTCGCCCGACATGCCGGCGGCAAACAATAACGTCCACATCCCGTTTTCCCCGGCGAGAGGGCGAATGGAGCATTCGATACGGGTTTGCAGGCCCAGGCACTGGCGGGTAAGGCAAAGGTTGCGCGGCATGGCGGCGACCCTCGGTAGATCGGCGTTCAGCCCCAGCGCAAAGGCGAGGCTGTTTCTATCCTGCGACTCCTGTGGATATCCCTAATGCTGAGAATAGAAGAAAAACGCGACAAACCAAGGTTGTAGGGACCAACGGCGCGGTGCTCCGAAGCGTCGTCAATTTAATGGCATTCACAAATCTAAATGTGGGAGGGAGCTTGCCCCCTCCCACATTTTTTGACCCGGGTGGCCTTAAGAAATCAGCTTGGCTTGGCCTCGGCCAACGCCTGCTGTGCCAGTTCCTTTTCCGCTTCCTTCAAGTCTTCCTCGCTGATCATCTCCGCAATCGCACGCAGACGCTCCACCACGCGGGCATTGACCGTGCCTTCCGGGAACTGCCCTTCGGCGTCCGGCTCACCGGCATCCTCGCCCACCAGCAGGCTCAGCGCCTCATCCGCCTGGCGCACCGCGTAGATATGGAACTGCCCAGCGCGCACGGCCTGCAATACCTTCTCGTCGAGCATCAGCGTGGCCACGTTAGCCTGGGGAATGATCGCGCCCTGTTCGCCGGTCAAACCGCGCGCTTCGCACAGGCGGAAGAAGCCTTCGATTTTCTCGTTGACCCCACCCACCGCCTGCACTTCACCAAACTGGTTGATCGAGCCGGTGATGGCAAAGCACTGCTTGAGCGGCGTCTTCGACAAGGCCGAGATCAGGGTGCAGGCTTCGCCCAGGGAGGCGCTGTCACCATCCACATAACCGTAGGACTGTTCCAGCGCGATGCTCGCCGAGATGGCCAGCGGGAATTCCTGAGCGTAACGGCTACCCAGGTAACCGGTGAGGATCATCACGCCCTTGGAGTGAATCGGCTGGCCGAGGTTGACCTCTCGCTCGATGTCGACGATCCCGCTGCCGCCGGGGTACACCGTGGCGGAAATCCGCGCCGGTACGCCGAACGCCGAATCACCGACCTCCAGCACCGTCAGGCCGTTGCACTTGCCCACGGCGGCACCGGCGGTGTCGATCAGGATCACCCCGGCGAGCATGTCGTCGAGAATGCGCGCCGACACGCGACCGGTGCGCGTGGCCTTGGCCTTGAGCGCACGTTCGATGTGCCCGGCGTCGGTCATTTCGTCGCCAGCCAGGTGGCGAATGAAGTCCGCCTCGCTGACCAGCTGGAACAAATCGCCGATGCGCGCCGACAAGCGGCCCTGATGTTCGGCCAGGCGTGCGCTGTAGGTCGCCAGCCGCGCTACCGCGTCCGACGTCAGCGGCGCCATGCCCTCTTCCGAGGTGCGGGTCTTGAGCAACTGGGCGAACTGCTCCAGGCTTTCATCGACCATCGGGATGTCTTCGTCGAAGTCCACCAGTACCCGGAACATTTCCTGGAAGTCCGGATCGGCATCCTGCAACGCGTAGTACAGCTGACGCGAACCGATGATGATCACCTTGACCTGCAACGGGATCATTTGCGGGTTGAGCGTCACGGTGGCCAGGCGACCCAGTTCGCCAAGCGGCGACTCCATCTTCAGTTTGCGCGACTGCAAGGAACGCTTGAGCGCATCCCATACAAACGGCTCGCTGAGCATTTTTTCCGCTTCCAGGATCAGGAAACCACCGTTAGCCCGGTGCAACGCGCCTGGGCGCAGTTGGCGATACGTGGTGTACAGCGCGCCCTGGTCGGTGCTGTATTCGATACGGCCGAACAGGTTATCGTAGGTCGGGTGCGGCTCGAACACCACCGGTGCGCCGCCATTGACCGCATGACCAACCACCAGGCTCGGGCAGTACTGCTCTTCCAGCAGTTTGCGCGCCTGGGCATCAGTCTTCGAATCGTCGACCAATTGCTCGACCACGGTTTTGAGCAGGTACACCTGCATGGCCTGCAGGTAACCGCAGACGGCAGCGTTTTCCGCGTACTTTTCCGACAGCGGTGCGAGCAAAGGCTGCAGGGCCAGGGTGATGGTTTCTTCGTTGAACTGGCGCAGTTGGTTGTTTGATTCACGTTTCCACTGCGGCAGGCTCGCCAGCTCTTCGTTGAGGCGCTCTTCCAGCTCGGAAATATCCGTGTGGAAGCGCTCGCGGTCGACTTCCGGCAGTTGCGAGAACTCAGCCTCATCCAGGGCCTTGCCATCGAGCATCGGGGTGAAGGCGATGTTGGAGCTGTCGCGGTACAGCGCCACGTCCTTTTCCAGGGCCAGGCGCTCGATCACGTCCAGAGCCTTGTCGTAACGCTGGTTGAACGCTCGGTCGATGGCGCTTTTGCGCTGTTGATAAGTCGGGTGTTCGAACACCGCCGGGAAGGTCGCCACCAGGTTGTCGACCAATCCGTTGATATCGGCGATGAACGCCGCCGCGCCGCCGCCTGGCAATTCCAGGGCGCGCGGTTCGCGCGGCTCATCGAAATTATTCACATACACCCAGTCCGACGGGGTTTGCAGGCGCTTGCCTTCGGCCTTCAGGTAACGTTTGACGAACGAGAAGCGACCGGTACCCGGCTCGCCCATGACAAACACGTTGTAACCGGGACGTGGCATCGCCACGCCGAACTGCAAGGCTTCAACCGCACGTTCCTGGCCAAGCACACCGCGAAAGGGCTCCAAATCATTGGTGGTCGAGAAGCTGAACTGTTCAGCGGAGAAAGGGCGAGTCAGCGCTTCGGGCGCTAGGCGCAAGCTGGCAGCAACAGGATCAGGCATCGGGCTTCCTTACATCAGGCGGGGCAGATGGGGGCATTCTGGCTCTCGGTTGCGCGCTCTGGCAAGGCGCGCTTTTGGGAAAGCGTAGACAGCACCCGCGCCGTACAAAAAAAACGTTCAAGACCGAATGTTTTATAAAAAATCACGGAACCCCTGGAACCTGCCTAAACTCCAAACTGCGCGGGTTGGACTAATAACTGGCCCCTAGGGCGTTGCGAAGCGCCTGAACCCTTGTCCATTGGTTTGCACACAAAGAGAACAAAGCTATGAAACGGATCCTTCTTGGTACTCTCTTCACCGTCGTCTCCCTCAACGCAATGGCAGAATCACCAGGTGGCCCGAACTGCGGTTGGGGCAACATGTTGTTCGAAGGCCAGCGCGGTACACCGGCCCACTTCCTGGCCTCCACCACTAACGGCACCTCGGGTAACGCCACCTTCGGCATGACCTCGGGCACCAACGGTTGCAGCACCAACAGCGCACTGACCTACGGCGGCAAGTCGTGGATTGCCATGAATGGCATGATGAACGAGCTGTCCGAAGACATGGCCAAGGGTAACGGCGAAGCGCTGACCACCTACGCCGTGGTACTGGGCGTGGCACCGGAAGACCGCGAGCACTTCGCGGCCGTGACCCACGAGCACTTCCAGCAGATCTTCAGCAAGGCTGACGTGACCGCTGACGACGTGCACAACAACACCATTGCCGTACTGAAAAGTGATGCCCGTCTGGCGAAATACGCTACCCAGGCTTAAGCTCGACCTGCCCGCGCCTTTCGAGGCGCGGGTTTTATTTTTTCGACCTGCCCCCCTTGGGTCTTTTTTTCAGTCCGACTTAAGTAGCCCCCATGCTCAAACGCCTCGCTTGCCTGGCTTTCTTCGCTTGCGCCCCGCTGCATGCGGCACCGCACCTCGACGATCAACGTTTGCAGCAACTGGCCAATGACCCTTTCTGGTTATCCCTGGGCCATTACGAAACCGGCAAGATCAAGGGCTGGCGCAGCTACGTCAGCGACAAGAAGTTTTTCCTCGCCGCCGATGGCGCGCACCATCCGGACGCCGAACTCAAGGCCACCGTGGAAGCGCTGTACGCGCCGGCCAGCCTGGGTGAAAAACACGCCCAATGCGTATACCCCGCACGCACCCGCTGGCTCAAGGACCAGTTGCAACTGACCGACCTGCCGGCGGTGGACTGCAAAGAATTCAAGCAATGGTTCAACGACGTCGCGCCCCACAGCGCGGTGATGATCTTCCCGGCGGCGTACCTCAACAGCCCGTCGTCGATGTTCGGCCACACCTTGCTGCGCATCGACCAGGCCGACGTGCAAAGCAACAACACAGCGCTGCTCAGTTACGCGATCAACTTCGGCGCCTATATCGAAGGCTCGGACAACAGCATTCTGTATGCCTGGAAGGGCCTGATGGGCGGCTACCCCGGCCTGTTCGCCCTGGTGCCCTACCAGGAAAAACTCTCCGAATACCGCAGCCTGGAAAACCGTGACCTGTGGGAATACCGCCTGAACCTCACCGAAGTCGAGACCAAGCGCATGGTCGAACACGTGTGGGAACTCAAGCAGATCCAGTTCGACTATTTCTTCTTCGATGAAAACTGCTCCTACCGCCTGCTGGAACTGCTGCAAGTGGCGCGCCCCGGCCTGCGCCTGACCGAGCAGTTCCCGCTGACTGCGATCCCCACCGACACCGTCAAGGCAGTGAAAGACGCGGGCCTGGTGGAGAAAATCGACTATCGCCCCTCCCGTGAACGCGAACTGCTCGAGCGTGCCAAACCGCTGGATGGCGATGAGCAGCAATGGGTGCTCAGCATCAGCGACGACCAGAAGCAATTGCAGGCGCCGGCTTTCAAAGCCCTGCCCCGCGAGCGTCAGGCGCTGATCATCGATGCCGCCTATCGCCTCGGCCGCTACCGCGCCAACGGTTTGGAACGCGACACCGAACGCTCCCAGCGCAGCTTTGAACTGCTGCGCGCGATCAACCAGAACCCTGCGCCAGACCTGAAGATCACCCCGCCCGGCCTGCCGGAAAACGGTCACGAGTCGCGCACCTGGCAAGCTGGCATCGGCACCCGTGGCGACAAAGCCTTCGGCGAATACGGCCTGCGCATGGCCTATCACGACCTCAACGACAACGCCGAAGGCTTCCCCCTGGGCGCACAGATCGAGATCCTGCAGATGAAACTGCGCCAGTACGAAGGCAACCACTGGCAACTGCAGCAACTGGACCTGGCCACCATCCGCTCCCTGACCCCACGCAACGCCCTGCTGCAACCCTGGTCATGGCAAGTCACCGGCGGCCTGGAGCGCGTACCGGGCAAGCATGACGACGAAACCCTGGTCGCCCACGTCAACGGCGGCGCCGGCGGCACCTGGCAGCTGAGCGACGACATGCTCGGCTTCGCCCTCGGCACCGTGCGCGTGGAACACAACAATGACTTCAGCGAAGCCATCTCCCCGGCGGCCGGGTTCAACACCGGCGTGTTGTGGAAAAACCCACTGGGCAACCTGAGCCTGGAAGCCAAGGGGGATTTCTTCACCAATGGTGAAGTACGGCGCAGCATCAGCCTGAACCAGCAGTGGGAACTGTCGCGCAACCTGGGCCTGCGCTTGAGCGCCCAGCGCGAATACAGCCACTTGTCGACACCGGTGAATGAAGTGATGCTCGAAGTGAAGTGGTACCACTACTGACTCAAGCCGGACAAACATCAAAATGTGGGGGGGGGGGCTTGCTCCCGATAGCGGTGGCTCAGTCACCAGATGCAGTGGCTGACAGTCACTCATCGGGGGCAAGCCCCCTCCCACATTTGGTTTGTGCCTAGCCAGAAAATTTCGAATACCCCACATCCCGCCGACGCCCCTTTCACATACATCTGACAAATCCCATTCTAGACTTGCTCTATCAGCCGTAGATCGGCAAGGGAGTTCGCCATGTGGCGGTATGCGGTCATGCTGTGGGCGGTGGTTGGGCTGTCGGGCTGCCAGACAACCCATCAGGATTTGCTGGCAAAGGGTTATCCGCCCGCCTTTGCCGATGGCTTCGACGACGGTTGCAGCAGTGGTCGCCAGGCCGCCGGGGTGATCACCGGGGAGTTTCGCAAGAACGTTCCGCGCTACCTGAAGGACCGGCAATACGCCGAAGGCTGGGAAGACGGTTTCCGCCAGTGCAAGGCCATGCGTGAGAACGAGGAGTTGCGCGACTATCAGGACCGTCGCCGGGACGACCGCGAGCATGAATGGCAGCAGGAAAAAGATCGGGATGCGGCCAAGGCTTATCGCTCGCAATAGCGCGCCGCGTTAGAAGCGGACGCAGAGCGTCCCAAGCGGCATTCCCACGCGTGGGAACGATCGCACGGCGAACATGGCCCAAGCTCCATTGAGGGAGAACATCATGAGCCGAGCTTTTGTAAATGAAGATAACGCCGCCGCCCAGGCTGATCAGCCGGTAGAGCGCCAGGTCAGTGAGCAGCCCAATCGCCTGACTGCACAGGGGTTGGCGCAATTGCAGGCCAAAGTTGCGCAGTTGCAACAGGAATACAGCACCGAGTCCGCCAAGAGCGATAAACAACGCCAAGCCGATATTGAGCGAGACCTGCGCTACTTCAACCAGCGGGTACAGAGCGCTCAGGTCGTGGCACCGGCGACGTCCACCGACAGGGTGCAGATCGGCAGTTGGGTGACCTTCGCCAACGAGCAGGACGAACAGCAGCGCGTCCAATTGGTCGGCGAAGACCAGGCCGATGCCAATGCGGGCTTGATCAACTGGGGTTCGCCCCTGGGCCGCGCGCTGCTGGGCGCCCAGGTGGGTGACGAGGTGCTGTGGAAGCGCCCCGTCGGCGATCAGTTGATCGAAGTGCTGCGCATCGAGCCCCAGGCTTAGACGATGCCCTGGGCCAGCATCGCATCGGCGACTTTGACGAAGCCTGCGATGTTCGCGCCCTTCACGTAGTTGACCCGGCCGTTTTCTTCGCCGTAATGCACGCAGGCGTGGTGGATCGACTGCATGATCGCGTGCAGCTTGCTGTCCACTTCACCGGCGGTCCACAGCAGGCGCATGGCGTTCTGCGACATCTCCACGCCACTTACGGCCACGCCGCCGGCATTGGAGGCCTTGCCCGGCGCGAACAGAATGCCCGCTTCGATAAAGATATCCACTGCCTCCAGGGTGGTCGGCATGTTGGCGCCTTCGGCCACACAGTGGCAGCCATTGCGCAGCAGGGCGCGGGCCGCGTCGGCGTCGAGTTCGTTCTGGGTGGCGCAGGGTAGCGCGATATCGCAAGCCAGCTCCCACGGCGTTTTGCCTGGGAGAAATTCCAGGCCGAAACGCTCGGCCAGCTCACTGATACGGCCGCGCTGTACGTTTTTCAGCGTGAGCAGAGCCGACCACTGCTCCTCGGTCAAACCGCTCTCGGCATACAGGGTGCCTTCGGAATCCGACAGGGAAATCACCTTGCCACCCAGGTCCATCACTTTGCGCGCCGCGTACTGCGCCACGTTGCCTGAGCCGGAGATTGCCACGCGCTTGCCTTCGACCCGCTGGCCGTCGCGCTTGAGCATTTCTTCGGCGAAGTACACACAGCCAAAACCGGTGGCTTCCGGGCGGATCAGGCTGCCGCCGTAGCTCATGCCCTTACCGGTCAGCACTGAGGTGAATTGGTTACTCAGGCGTTTGTACTGGCCGAACAGAAAACCGATTTCCCGCGCGCCCACGCCGATATCGCCGGCCGGTACGTCCACGTCCGCACCGATGTGGCGGTACAGCTCGCTCATGAACGCCTGGCAGAAGCGCATCACTTCGGCGTCGCTCTTGCCCTTGGGGTCGAAGTCCGAGCCGCCTTTGCCGCCACCCATGGGTAGCGAGGTCAGGGAGTTCTTGAAGGTCTGTTCGAAGGCGAGGAATTTCAGCACACCCAGGTTGACCGAAGGATGGAAGCGCAAGCCGCCTTTGTACGGGCCGATGGCGCTGTTCATCTGGATACGGAAACCACGATTGATCTGAACCTTGCCGTGATCATCCACCCACGATACCCGGAAGGTAATTGCGCGTTCCGGCTCGCAGATGCGCTCCAGAATGCCCGAGGTCAGGTAGTGGGGATTGGCTTCATGAAACGGCCACAGGCTGCGCAGGACTTCTTCTACGGCCTGGTGGAACTCCGGTTGGTCGGGGTCGCGTTTCTTGAGGCGGGCGAGGAAGGATTCGACGGATTCGCGCATGAAAAGTCTCGGGAAAATGATTGTTGTTAAACAGAGATTGAGCCGGACTTTATCAATTCGTTTCGCACCGTGACAGGGCAAAATGTCGCCTTTATGAATTTAAATGGTGCATTCATATAAATAAACAGCGCTTTTCGCCCTGAAACGGGGATTTCAACACGACACATGCACCAATGAGTGAAAGGCTGGACGGCAGCCCCGCGCATCGCGCTAGCGCGTCCCGGGCACCAGATCGAGTATCTCGTCGATGCCCAGGCAACGTGGCTCCAGCTCCAGCGTCCTGCCATTGGCGAGTATTCCGACGGCGGTATCGCGCATAGCCAGATAGGCGCTGCGCAACATGTGATTGGCATAAATCACCGCGTTGAAACCTGCTCGCTCCAGCACCTCGAACTTCAGGTGAACATAGCTGGTCGGCACGCAAATCAGCGGCACCCTGGGCCGTTGCAGGCGAAACTGCCGGGCGAATTCCAGTATTTCCAGACCATCCTGCTTGCGGCTATGGATCATGATGCCATCCGCCCCCGCCTCGACATACGCCAGACACCGCGCCATCGCCTCCTCCATGCCGCGATCCAGGATCAAGCTTTCACACCGGGCAATCATCATCAGCCCTGATCCGGTGCGACTCGCACAGCCGGCCTGGAGTTTGGCGCAAAAGGCCTCGATGGACTCCTGCGCCTGGTCGACCTCGATGCCCAAGAGTGAGTTCTTCTTCAAGCCGCACTTGTCTTCGATCACCACCGCCGAGACGCCCGCGCGCTCCAGCATCTTGATATGAATCGCGAAATGTTCGGCCTTGCCGCCGGTATCGGCATCGAATATCAGCGGCAGCGAACACACATCGAAAATTTCGCGAATCCCCGGCAATCGGTTACTGGGCGAAAGAATTTCGATGTCGGGTAACCCGCGCTGGGTCGAGTCGGTCAGCGAACTCGACCAGATGGCGTCGTACCCCACCGTATGCCCGGGGCTGATTTCCAGCCTGGCGCGTTGCGCGAGCAACGCCGATATCGGGCTATGGGCTTCGAGTACGCGCAGGCAACGGTTGCTATCCAGTAGCGCCGACAGAGGGCGTCGGCGCGCTTCGGTATCCATCATAGGGTTCAGGCTCCTTATCGGCGGCACAACGGGGGCTATCGGACAGCCTCAATCCCAGGCGGGCTGTTCGCACTTGAGCACCGACGCCATCTTTTGCAGATGCTCACAGGCCCTGGTCACGTACTCCCTGGAGAGCCGTGCGATACGCGCGTAATCAACGACCTGCCCGGTGGCGCTGGCATACAGCCGCAACGCCTCTGCGGCATGCTTGAAGTGGCGCGCTTCCACGCTGCCGCAATGCACGCTGAGAAAACTCGCGACGCGGCTGGCCTCGCCGGCGCTATAGCCCCGCACATCGCGCAACCACTGCTTCCATAGCGGGGTCATCAGGTTGTATTCACCGGTATTGAACAACTCCGTCATGGCCATCATTTCCAGCGCTTCGATGAGTTGCGGCGCCAACGGGCGTTTTTCCCCCACCCAACCGGAGAATTCTTTGGTGATCGGGTTGAGGAATTTGTCTTGCAGGCGCCATTCATCTGAGCCGCAGATGGCCGAAGCCATGCGGTAATACAGCTTGGAGTGGTGCGGATGCCCATGCATTTCACCCAGCCCGATGTCCTCGACAATGATCTCCCCACAATGGGTCGCCGCCTCGAGCATTTTCAACCGGGCGTCATCCGCCAAGGATGCCGACTCCTGGAGGATGCGCACGATGATGCTCGAGACGGCATGGGCGGCGCCGTCCGGGCTGCGCCAGCCACAGAAGAACGTACACAGTGACGACTCGCTCCAATTACTGGAGGTCATGTCGACGTAGGTCTCGCAGTACTTGTCCAGCGCGGCGGTCTGACTGTTGAAACCGCTGAGCAGGGCCTGGGCCAGAGGTCCGTCCTCTACATCCACCAGCGCCTGGTTCACGTACCCGATAAATTGGCGGCTCAGATTTTCCACGGCTCATATCCTTTCAAGGTGGGGTAATGCGCAACGATTTCTGACATGAAGCGACTAAAGCGCGTGAGGCCCTCAATCAGCGCTTCACGCTCAATGGCGTAGGAGATACGGATACTATTGCCGTCACCACAGCCAGAGCCGGGCACCACCGCGATATGGGCCTCGGTCAATAACAGATCGGCCAAGTGGTCGACGTCACGAATAACGGTGCCCAGGTAGCGGCCACCCAACTTGCGGGATACATCGATAAACAGATAAAACGCCCCTTCCGGCGGGGCGCACCGAATGCCGTCGACATGCCCCAGGCAGGTGCAGGCTGCGAGCAGTTGCTGGTCGAGGAAGGTATTGACCTGGCGGGTGAAGTGCGGCGCGTCAGCCATCAGACTGCCGAGCGCGGCATATTGGGACAGGCTGCTGGGGTTGGACGTCGTATGCCCTTGCAGGTTGTGCATGGCGGCGATGACTGGGGCAGGCGCGCACGCATACCCTACCCGCCAGCCGGTGACCGCGTGGCTCTTGGAAAACGAATCGACCAGTACCGTCTGATGTTTGAGCGGCGCAAACAGCGACACGATGTTGTGATGTTCATGGGGCGCGCGCACCAGTGTGCGGTAACACTCGTCGAACACCACCCAAAGCCTGTGTGCGAAGGCGAGCCGGGCAATACCCAACAGTTCTTCGCGCTGATAAACCGTGCCCGTCGGATTGTTCGGGGTGTTGATCACAATCATCCGGGTGCGCGGGGTCAGGGCCTTCTGGACCGCTGCGCAGGTGAGGCGATAGTCATCCGCAGCCGTGTCGACATAGACGGGAACGCCACCGGCCAGTTGGATCTGGGTGGGGAAGGTTTCCCAGTACGGCACCGCGACGATGACTTCATCCCCCGGATTGAGCAGCACCATTGCGGCGTTGTACAGCGCCTGCTTGGCACCGGCGGTCACCGCTATTTCATCGGCGGCGTAACTCACCCCGCAACGCTGAGTGACCTGCTGCGCCAGCGCGTGGCGAAGCTGGGGCAGGCCGATGGGCGGCGTATAGCGGTTGCGGGCAGTGGCGAGCGCATCGGCCGCGGCGGCTTTCATGGCCGGGCAGGCATCGAAGGACAATTCGCCAGCGGCAAAGTTGACCACGTTGACGCCGGCTTCTTTCAAGGCATTGGCTTTACTGCGCATGCTGGACGTGCCGGGTGCGCTGAGACGTTGCGCACGCTCGGACAACGGCAATGACACGGCAGACGGTTCACTGTTATTCATTGTTATACCTGCCAGAACACGCTGAAAAATTCGTTCGCCCTACCGGGCTTGGGCCTCCAACCCTTGCTGAACCCGCCAGGACAGCGGCAAGGTCAGCAACAGGGTGGCGGCCAGCAACAGGACGGCCATGGGCACACCGGTGGCATCCCCAAGGCTGCCGAACAGCACCGGCGCCAAGGCGCCGCCACCGATGGTGCCGGTGTAGAACACGGCGAACGCCTGGTCGCGCCTGCCCGGCCCTGCCAGGTCCGGGACTGCGCCGTACAGCACCGACGACGTGCCGTTCAGCGCCAGCCCCAGCAGCGGCAACATCACCATCAAGCCGGCGTAGGGCAAGTACACCGCCATGACGATCAGCACGGCCGTGGTGAACTCCGTGGCCCATACCGTTTTCATCATGCCGATGCGCGCACCGAGGTAACCGCACAACAATTTGCCGAAGGCGCCCCCGACGAACAGCATCGTCAGCGCCAGACCGATGCCCGCAGGCCCGGCGCCCTTGGCCTTGAGCAAAAACGGCAGGAACGTGAGGAAACCCATGCGCACTGCGCTGTCCAGCGTGCCGGTCACGATCAGCGCACGCAAGCCGCTCGCGGAGCCGGCGCCAGCGCCCGTATGGGTGGCTTTCACCGGCGCCGCCCAAGCCTCGGTGCGTGCCGGGATCAGCCACCACAACAGGCCTGCCGCCAGCAGCCCGAGTGCACCCAGCAGGGTGACACTGGCACGCCAACTGATGACCGCCAGCAACAGGCCGATCAACCCCGGGATCAGGGTCTTACCGATATCGCCGCTGAAGTTGTACTGCGACAGCGCTTGTTTGACGCCTCCGCCGGCCTCGTGCGTATCGGTGATCAACGACGAGGCCAGCGGGTGCTGCGTACTCGCGCCGAGCCCGCCAAGCAGCAGCGCCAACATCAACACGCCCAGCCCGCCAGCCTGGCCGGCCAGCAGGTAGGCCAGGCCTGCCAATGCAGTGCCACCTACCAGCAAGCGTTCACGCCCCCAGCGCGCGGCAGCCCGGCTGGCCAATAACTGAAAACCAGCCATCATGCCCGCGTAAGCACCGCGCAACAGGCCGATCTGGGCGTAGCTGAGGCCGAACTGCGCTTGCCAGATCGGCAGCAGCACATAAATCACATCGGTCAGCCCATCGTGCACGGCATGCGCGCCGCAGCCGGCCACCAGAGCGCGGCGACGCACGGTGACCGGATCAGGCGGCGACAACGATGGAGCTACGGTCTGCTTCAGGATGTTCATCTGGGTCAGAGGCTCTCAGGCAAAACGCCGGGTTAACCCAGCAACTGCGCACAGTCGCTCATTACACTGGCTTTACGCTGCAGGTATTGGGCAAAAATGTCGCGCGCCGTGGCGGGGTCCACTTCAATCTGCAGGGCGGTGGTGAACTCATTCACCGCCGCCACCGCATGGGCGAAATGGTTGCTCTCGGTACCGCCGGTGTGCACCGTGACCCAAGCCACCGTCGCGCGGGATTTCTCCGGCGGCACGCCCATGTCCCGCACGAACCACTGCGAGTACAACGGGTGAATGAATTCCACTTCGCCGTGGGTGTACACCTCGTGGATCAACGTGGTCAGTAACCCCTGCAGCAGGTCGCGATCGCGCAGGCGGCGGGTGTCGGTCCAGTCCTTGAACGCCTGCGCCGAAGGCAGGCAATTGTCCTTCAATATCCACTGGTCATCGCCGCACAGCGCGGTGGCCATGGTGTAGAACAGGTCTGCGTGCAAGGTGTTGCCCAACGCGCCCAGGTCTTCATCGGTGATGCGTTGCAGGCTGCCGCAGGCCCGGTACAACTGCGCGGCGGCAGCGGAGCCTTCATCGGAGCGCGCCAGCAAGGTAATGCGGTTGGCCAGGCCGGACACACTGGCCGCCGAATTATTCGTCTTGGACCAACTGGCGAAGAACTTGCGCAGCACCGCCGGCGAATGCCGACGCGAGGTGAGCCGTGCAAAAGCGTCTTCGATACTCACCAATGCCTCTTCCTCAGCCCAGAAGGATTCGAACAGCGCGTGGCGCAAGACACTGGCCGGCATGTCGTTCAATACAGGCTCGATGAGCTTCAACAACTGGCTGTGCTTGATCACCGTGTTAGTCATGTTCACCTCTCATAGTCCTTTATTGGATGAAATCGGGCTGGTTTGCCGCGCTGTCCGGCGATCAGGGCCTGGGGCTTTACCGGTTTCCAGCCCAGCAGGGCGATCGCCAGCGACAACAGCTGAAAACCTGCGACCAGCGCTACGCAGCCCGGCCAGCCCCATTGATTCCAGAGCATGGCCGGGGCCACAGCGCCGGCGCTGCCGCCCAGGTAATAGCCGGTCAGGTACAGCCCCACGGCGCCAGACTTGTCCGGGCCTGCCGTGGTGGCGATATACGCATTGGCGGATGCCTGTGCCAGGAATACGCCGGTCGAGCTCAGGGCCAGCCCCAGCACGATCAGCCACAGGGACGGCAACAATGTCAGCGCCGAGCCACACACGCCGAGCGCCACAGCGCCGGTCAGTAACTGCGATTGTGGTCGCGATTTGCTCAAGCGCCCCGCAACAGGAATGACCACCAGCGCCAGCAGGAACACTGCATACAAAGTGCCCAAGGCTGCAGCGCCTAGGTTGAACGGGGCCTGGCTGAGATACAGCCCGGCATAGGTAAAGGTTGCGACTTGTGAGAACAGCACGCAGAAACCGACGCCATAGGCCGCCAGCAAGGGTTTGCGCAGAAGCCGGCGCACCCCATGCATGCCCACGGCCGTGACGCCGGGCCGCGCCACCGGATTGGCCGGCAACAGCCACACAATCAGCAGGCCGACCAGCAGACTGATCACCGCCAACAGTTCGAAGGCTTCCCGCCAGCCCACATACTGGGTCATGACACCCGAGACAAAGCGACCGGCAAACCCACCGAGCACCGTACCCGCGACGTACAAACTGGTGATCTCGGTAACGCTGGCCGCACGCCAGCGATCGCCGATATAGGCCACGCTGGTGGCGAACACCACGGGGATCAACATCCCTTCCACAAAACGCCACACCAGCAGCTCGGCAAAGCTGTCCACATAGGCCGTCAGCAGTGTCGGCAGCGCCAGCAGCAACGCGGCCACGGCAATCACGGTGCGTTGCTCGAAACGTCCGGTCAGGCGCCCGACAAACGGCGCGGTCACCGCCACGGCCAGCGTGGTCACCGTGATGCTCCACCCTGCCTGTCGGGCACTTACCTGGAAGCTGGCGGCAAACGCAGGCAGGATGCTCTGTGTCGCATAAAGATTCAGAAACGCCGCACAGCCACACAGGAAAACGGCGAAGCGGGCGTGAGGCAAGCGCGGGTTCATGTGACCTCTCGTCTTATAGTCGAGGATGTTTATAGAATACCCAGCGCAGGGAACACCAATACCGAATTCGGACCGATCAATACCCAGGAAACAGAATGCTTGATCTACGCAAGTTACGTTACTTCCTGACGGTCGCCGAAGAGCTGCACTTCGGCCGCGCGGCCCAGCGCCTGCACCTTGCCCAGCCGCCCCTGACGCGGCAGATTTCGGCCCTGGAAACCGAGCTTGGCTTTCGCCTGTTCGACCGCACCAGTCGCACGGTCACACTGACCGCCCAAGGCCAGCATTTTTTGCCGTATGCCCGCGCAGCGCTGGAACACGCCAGGCTTGCACAAGATATCGCCGCCAAGCTGGCCGCCGGCTCGACCGGCCAACTGGTCGTAGGCTATGCCAGCTCGATCGCGCTGTCGGAACTCTTCAGCCAAACCCTGCAAGCCTTCGCCCAGCGTTTTCCCGATGTGCAACTGACCTTGGTGGAAAGCGCTTCCGGCAGCCTGCACGCGCACGTGCTGGACGGGCGCATCGACGTCGGCATGAGCCGCCTGCTGCCGGAGGCCGGGCAGACCGGCGTCGAGGCTCTGTCGTTGGGGCAAGAACCGCTGGTGGCGGCTCTTTGCAGCGACAACCCGCTGGCGGAGCAGGACGAAGTCACCCTCGCCCAGCTCAGTGAGTACCCGTTGATTCTGTTTCCCAGCGATTACGGTTCGGGCCTCAACGGCTCCATCGAGCACCTGTATCAACGCCGCGGCCTGGCGCTGCGCCCGGGCCCTGCGGGGCGCCAGATCACCTCGATCATCGCCCTGGTGGCGGCAGGCCAAGGTGTCTCGCTCGTGCCCCAGTGCACCCGCACTCTGGCCAGGAAAGGCGTGGTCTACCGCCCCTTGGCAGACCCCGATGCCTGGGCACACCTGCTGATACTCACACGCTCGCAGTCACGCTCACTGTTGGTCGAGGCGTTTATGGGGGTGGTCGAAGAATTGCTGCGCAGCCGCCCGGCCCTGGCGCCCACAACGCTCCCGACATAACGCGGGCAAAAAAATACCCCTGCGTGAGGGGTATTTTTTCAACGGGCTGCTGCGGCTATTGCAGCATCAGGCCAGCTTTTTGTGACGCACACGGTGCGGCTGGGCAGCGGCCTCACCCAAACGCTTCTTACGGTCGGCTTCGTACTCGGTGTAGTTGCCTTCGAAGAACACCGCTTGGGAGTCATCTTCGTACGCCAGGATGTGGGTCGCGACGCGGTCAAGGAACCACCGATCGTGAGAGATCACAATGGCGGCGCCCGGGAAGTCCAGCAAGGCTTCTTCCAGGGAACGCAGGGTTTCGACGTCGAGGTCGTTGGACGGTTCGTCGAGCAGCAACACGTTGCCGCCCTCTTTCAAGGTCAGAGCCAGGTGCAAGCGGCCACGCTCACCACCGGAGAGGTCCTTGACGAACTTCTGCTGGTCGCCGCCCTTGAAGTTGAAGCGGCCGACATAGGTGCGCGACGGGATTTCATAGTTGCCGATACGGATCTGGTCGGAACCGTCGGAAATCTGCTGGAACACCGTCTTGCTGCCGTCGAGGTCGTCGCGGCTCTGGTCCACGCAAGCCAGTTGCACGGTTTCGCCGATCTCGATGCTGCCCGAATCCGGGGTTTCCTTGCCCATCAGCATGCGGAACAGGGTGGATTTACCCGCACCGTTACCGCCGATAACGCCGACGATCGCGCCTTTTGGCATAGAGAACGACAGGTTATCGATCAACACGCGGTCGCCGTAGCCTTTGCACACATTCTTGAATTCGATGACCTTGTCACCCAGGCGCGGGCCGGCCGGGATGTAGATCTCGTTGGTTTCGCTGCGCTTCTGGAATTCCTGCGACTGCATTTCTTCAAAGCGTTGCAGACGGGCCTTGGATTTGGACTGACGGGCCTTGGCGCCTTTGCGCACCCATTCCAGTTCTTCCTTCATGGCTTTTTCGTGAGCCGATTGCTGCTTGGATTCGGCGGCCAGACGGTCGGACTTGGCTTCCAGCCAACCGGAGTAGTTGCCCTCGTAAGGGATACCGGCGCCACGGTCGAGTTCGAGGATCCAGCCGGCAACGTTGTCCAGGAAGTAACGGTCGTGCGTGATCGCAACCACGGTGCCTGGGAAGTCGTGAAGGAAATGTTCCAGCCAGGCGACGGAATCGGCGTCCAGGTGGTTGGTCGGTTCGTCGAGCAGCAACATGTCGGGCGCGGACAGCAGCAAGCGGCACAGGGCCACACGGCGCTTCTCGCCACCGGACAGGAATTCGATTTTGGCGTCCCACGCCGGCAGGCGCAGCGCGTCGGCGGCGACTTCCAGCTGGCGCTCCAGGTTGTGGCCGTCGCCCGCCTGCAGGATCGCCTCGAGCTTGGCCTGTTCGGCGGCCAGCTTGTCGAAGTCGGCATCCGGTTCGGCGTAGGCGGCGTAGACCTCGTCCAGGCGCGCCTGGGCGTCCTTGATCACGCTGACAGCCTCTTCGACCACTTCGCGCACGGTCTTGGACGGATCCAGCTGAGGTTCCTGCGGCAGGTAGCCGATGTTCAGTTCGGGCATCGGGCGGGCTTCGCCTTCGAACTCGGTGTCGACGCCGGCCATGATTTTCAGCAGCGTGGATTTACCCGAACCGTTGAGGCCGAGCACGCCGATCTTGGCGCCTGGAAAAAAAGACAGCGAAATGTTTTTCAGGATTTCCCGCTTCGGCGGAACAACTTTTCCCAGCCGATGCATGGTGAAGACGTATTGAGCCATGGTGAACCTAGCGTCAGTGACTGATGAATTAAGCGGACGAAGCCCGTGCCAGGCCATGCGCCGCGCGGGCCGTTGACTATCATCAATGCCAGCGAGCGGAAAAAAGCCTGAATATCTGGGGCTGGAACGCCCCCGCGTAACCGGCAAAGCTACCTGAATGCGCTGGGGCAGTCCAGCCAGGCAGGACTGGCACTTTGCCACAACTCAAGGCATGCTAGCCGCCCTCCGGGCGTCCGGCTTATAGTGCACGTCGCGCGCCAGTCCAGCCAAACCGCAGGATCACAGCTTGTCCAAAGTCACGCCGCCAACGCCCTTGCGCGCCGCTCATATAGCGCCGGGCGCGCCCCTGCACGGTACCCTCAAAGGCGCGTTGGCGACGCTCGTGCTGATGTTGCTCGCGTTATTGTTCTGGCAACTGCTCGACCAACTGCAGCAAAACCAGAAAAACCAGCAGCAATACACCATCGACTACAGCGCCGACCTGGCCGAGCAGATCAGCCAGAACATGGCCTTGAGCGCGCAGATCGCCTTGAATCTGCTGCCGATCGTCGAGCCGCCGCGCAACCCCGAACAACAACAGGCCCTGATCCGCTCGTTGCAGCGCTCATTACCCGAGCTGCGCAGCTTCGCCCTGCTCGCCCCCAGCGGCGCACTGATCAGTGATACCGCCAACGACAGCCAGGACAGCGCCCTGCTTGAAGAGCTGGTCAAGCGCAGCCACGCCCAAAACTATTACCTGAGCAACGACAGCGAGGGCGCCGTCATCTACCTGTTGCTGCACCAGCCCAGCGGCGGGTCGAAAATGTACTGGGCGCTGCGCCTGGCGCCCACCTACCTGGCTAACCTGACTCGCCAGGATGCCCAGGGCCAACGCCCGATGTGGGCGATCGAGAACCGCCTGAACCAGCGCGTGGTCAGCCGTGACAACGGCATGCCGGCACCGTGGGCCAGTGCGTTGACTCCGGACGAGCTGAATAAAACCGTGCTGGTCACACCGTTGAGCAAGAGCGACTGGCAACTGCGCGGGCTGTTCGACCGCAACGCAGTACTTGAACAACTGCTGCCTGCGTTTATCGGCAAATGCCTGTTGGGCCTGGCTTTTTCGCTGGTCCCAGTGATCGTGCTGCTGAACATGCGCCGTCGCCAGCGCCAGGTGCATGAAGGCCGGCGACGCTATCAGGATATTTTCGAAGGCACCGGCGTGGCCTTGTGCGTGCTCGATCTTTCGGGGCTTAAGGCGTTCTGCGACAAGACCCAGGTGCAGAGCCCTGAACAATTGCACACCTGGCTGGGGGCCAACCCCATTGAGCGCCGTAAACTGCTTAAAGAGCTGCGCGTCACCGAGGTCAACCAGATGGCGGTGCGCCTGTTGAACGTGGGTTCCTGCGAGGAAGCCTGGGAGCGCCTGATTGACGACTCTCCACGCAATGCCACTTCTATCGGCACCCAGGTGCTGGAAGCCGTACTGACCCGGCAAAAACAGTTGGAGTTGGAGATCCAGCTCAACGATGTGGCGGGCAATGAACAGTACCTGTGGCTCGTGATGCGCTTGCCGGAACAGCAGGATGACGTGCGCGCGGTGATCCTCAGCATCAGCGATATCACCAGTCGCAAGCTGATCGAGCTGTCGCTGGTCGAGCGCGAGAGTTTCTGGTCGGACGTGGTGCGCACCGTGCCCGATCACCTGTATGTGCAGGACGTGATCAGCCAGCGCATGATTTTCAGCAACCATCACCTAGGCCATACCCTCGGCTACAACAAGGCCGAACTGCAGAAAATGGGTGAGTACTTCTGGGAAATCCTGCTGCACCCCGAAGACGCCGAGCATTACCACGACTCGCGTCAGCAGCAACGCCAGATGGGCTACGCGACCCAACTGCACTGCCAGTTGCGCTTTCGTCATCGCAATAACCAGTGGCGACGCTTCGATATCCGCGAACAGGCCCTGGCCAGGGACACGTCGACCGTGGTCACGCGGATCATCGGCGTGGCCAAGGACATCACCGACCAGATCGAGGCCAGCGAATCCCTGCGCGACAGCGAGCAGCGCTACCGCATGCTGGCTGAAAGCATCAGTGACGTGATCTGTTCCACCGACAGCCAACTGGCCCTCAACTACGTCAGCCCCTCGGTCAACGCCGTGCTGGGGTACGACGTGGACTGGGTGTTCAAGAATGGCTGGCAGTCCGTCATTGCCAACCCGCAACAGCTCACCGGTATTTATGCGCTGATGGAGCAGGTCAGCCGCGCCGTGGGCAATCCGGAAGCATTGAACAGCCTGCGCGATGAGGTACAGACCCAACTGTTCCTGTTCGACTGCCTGCGCGCCGACGGGCGCAAGGTGCCGATCGAGCTGCGTGTGGTGCTGGTGTGGGACGAACATGGCGCGTTCGAGGGCATCCTCGGCGTGGGCCGGGATATCAGCCAGCAACGCCGTGCCGAAAAAGACCTGCGCATGGCGGCCACGGTGTTCGAGCACTCCACCTCGGCGATCCTGATCACCGACCCGGCCGGCTACATCGTGCAGGCCAACGAGGCCTTCAGCCGGGTCAGCGGTTACGCCGTGAGCGATGTACTCGACCAGCTGCCGAACATGCTCACCGTCGATGAACAGCAAGAAGCCCACCTGCGCTACGTGCTCAAGCAATTGCACCAGCACAGCACCTGGGAAGGTGAAGTGTGGCTCAAGCGCCTTAACGGCGAGCACTACCCGGCCTGGGTCGGCATCACGGCGGTGTTCGACGATGAAGGCGACCTGGCCAGCTACGTGTGTTTCTTCAGTGATATCAGCGAACGCAAGGCCAGCGAACAGCGCATCCACCGCCTGGCCTATTACGACGCCCTGACCCACCTGCCCAACCGCACCCTGTTCCAGGACCGCCTGCACACCGCGCTGCAGTCGGCCGAGCGGCAGAAGTCATGGGTGGTGCTGATGTTCCTCGACCTGGACCGCTTCAAGCCGATCAACGACTCCCTGGGCCACGCCGCTGGCGACCGTATGCTCAAGGAAATGGCCACACGCCTGCTCGGTTGCGTGGCCGAAGACGACACCGTGGCGCGCATGGGCGGCGATGAGTTCACCTTGCTGTTGCAGCCACGCGTCAGCCGCGACATGGCGCTGAACCGTGCAATCACCGTGGCCGAGCAAATCCTGGCCAGCCTGGTGAAGCCGTTCGTGCTGGAAGGCCGCGAGTTCTTCGTCACCGCCAGCATCGGCATCGCCCTGAGCCCTCAGGACGGTAACGAACTGAGCCAACTGATGAAAAACGCCGACACGGCGATGTATCACGCCAAAGAGCGCGGCAAGAATAACTTCCAGTTCTACCAGGCCGATATGAACGCCAGCGCCCTGGAGCGCCTGGAGCTGGAAAGCGACCTGCGCCACGCCCTGGACCAGAACGAATTCGTGCTCTATTACCAGCCGCAGTTCAGCGGCGACGGCAAACGCCTGACCGGCGCCGAAGCCCTGCTGCGCTGGCGCCACCCGCGCCGTGGCCTGGTGCCGCCGGGGGATTTCATTCCGGTGCTGGAGGAGTTGGGGCTGGTGGTGGACGTGGGCGACTGGGTGATCAGCGAAGCCTGTCGCCAGCTCAAGACCTGGCACCAGAACAAGGTGCGGGTGCCCAAAGTCTCGGTCAACATCTCGGCACGACAGTTCTCCGACGGGCAACTGGGCACGCGCATCGCCACCATCCTCAAGGACACCGGCCTGCCGCCGGCGTGCCTGGAGCTGGAGCTGACCGAAAGTATCCTGATGCGTGAAGTCAACGAGGCCTTGCAGATCCTCGCCAGCCTGAAAAACCTCGGCCTGAGCATTGCGGTCGACGATTTCGGCACCGGTTATTCGTCGCTCAATTACCTCAAGCAATTCCCTATCGACGTATTGAAGATCGACCGCACCTTCGTCGATGGCCTGCCATCCGGCGAACAGGATGCACAGATCGCCCGCGCCATCATCGCCATGGCCCACAGCCTGAACCTGGCGGTGATCGCCGAGGGCGTGGAAACCCACGAACAACTGGACTTCCTGCGCGAGCATGGCTGCGATGAGGTGCAGGGCTACCTGTTCGGGCGGCCGATGCCGGCGAACCGGTTCGAGGCACAGTTCAGCAATGATGCGCTGTTCATGTTTGACTGAGATTTTGTGTGGGGCTGATGGCCTCGTCGGGGGGAGCCCCCTCCCACCTTTTGACTTGTGAATACCTTCAAATGTGGGAGGGGGCTTGCCCCCGATGAGGCCGGCACAATCACCGCCCATCCCCCAGATGAGCCCCACTTGTCCGCCACATGATGTCCTTTCATATGCCATCTAAAACCCATTGGGTTAGAATGCCCTCCTTTTCTGCCCCCGATCCTTGAGGACCGCCATGTTCAGCCGTGATTTGACTATTGCCAAGTACGACGCCGATCTCTTCGCCGCCATGGAGCAAGAAGCCGTGCGCCAGGAAGAGCACATTGAGCTGATCGCTTCGGAAAACTACACCAGCCCTGCGGTGATGGAGGCTCAAGGTTCGGTTCTGACCAACAAGTACGCCGAAGGCTACCCAGGCAAGCGCTACTACGGCGGTTGCGAATACGTCGACGTGGTTGAGCAGTTGGCCATCGACCGTGCAAAAGAGCTGTTCGGCGCTGATTACGCCAACGTCCAGCCACACGCCGGTTCCCAGGCCAACAGCGCGGTGTACCTGGCCCTGCTGCAAGGCGGCGACACCATTCTGGGCATGAGCCTGGCCCACGGCGGTCACCTGACCCACGGCGCCAGCGTCTCCTCCTCCGGCAAGCTGTACAACGCCGTTCAATACGGCATCGACGCCAACGGCCTGATCGACTACGACGAAGTCGAGCGCCTGGCGGTCGAGCACAAGCCAAAAATGATCGTGGCCGGTTTCTCTGCCTACTCGCAGATCCTGGATTTCCCACGCTTCCGTGAGATCGCTGACAAGGTTGGCGCTTACCTGTTCGTCGACATGGCTCACGTGGCCGGTCTGGTCGCGGCTGGCGTGTACCCGAACCCGGTGCCTTACGCTGACGTGGTCACCACCACCACCCACAAGACCCTGCGCGGTCCACGTGGCGGCCTGATCCTGGCGCGTGCCAACGCCGAGATCGAGAAGAAGCTGAACTCCGCAGTATTCCCGGGCGCCCAGGGTGGCCCGCTGGAGCACGTGATCGCTGCCAAGGCGATCTGCTTCAAGGAAGCGCTGCAGCCTGAGTTCAAGACCTACCAGCAACAAGTGGTGAAGAACGCCAAGGCCATGGCCGGTGTGTTCATCGAACGCGGTTTTGACGTGGTGTCCGGCGGGACTGAAAACCACCTGTTCCTGCTGTCGCTGATCAAGCAGGACATTTCCGGTAAAGATGCTGACGCTGCCCTGGGCAAAGCCTTCATCACCGTGAACAAGAACTCCGTGCCGAACGACCCACGTTCACCGTTCGTCACCTCCGGCCTGCGCTTCGGCACCCCGGCTGTGACCACGCGTGGCTTCAAGGAAGCAGAGTGCAAGGAACTGGCCGGCTGGATCTGCGACATCCTGGCCGACTTGAACAACGAATCCGTGATCGACGCGGTACGTGAGAAGGTCAAGGCTATCTGCAAGAAGCTGCCGGTGTACGGCGCTTGATGGCAGTTGCTTGAATAAGAAGCCCGGCTCTTGAGCCGGGCTTTTTTATGGGCACAAATTTCAAAGTGAAATGCAATCAATGTGGGAGGGGGCTTGCCCCCGATAGCGGTGGGTCAGTGATAGATAAGTGCCTGGCACACTGTCATCGGGGGCAAGCCCCCTCCCACATTTGGCCCGTATTTCAGGTCAGGCTTGGTAAAGGCGCTGGAAGCCTTCGCGGATCTTGTCTTCCGGCAAATCATCGGCAATAAACACGATCACACTCTCGCGCACCTCGCCCTCGGCCCATTCGGTATCCCAGTCGAAACCGTAGAGTTTCAGCACGCCCTGGAACACCAGGCGCCGGTCTTCCCCCGCAATGTTCAGCACGCCTTTGTAACGCAGCAATTGCTTGCCATGGTCTTCCAGCAGCTCGTTCATGAACTCACTGAGACGGTCGATATCCAGCGGTTGGTCGGTGCGCAGCACCAGGCTGGAGATGCGGTCGATGGACGGCGCCGCGCTGACCGGGCGCAGGCTCATGCCGGCGTTGAGGTTGAAACCACGCACGTCGAGCAGTTCGGCCAGGTCGATGGCGCCATGGTCCACCACCCGAATCGGGGCGCGGCGGTTGATGCGGGTCAGGCGTTCGCTGAGGGCGTCGAAGGTGGCGTCGTCCACCAGGTCGCGCTTGCTCACCAGCAGGCGGTCGGCAAAGCCGATCTGGGCCTGGGCGATGGTCTGGGTCAGGTGATGCTCGGCGTGAGCCGCGTCCACCAGCGTAATGATGCCGTCGAGGATGTAGCGCTCGCGCAGTTCCTCGTCGATGAAAAACGTCTGGGCCACCGGGGCGGGGTCTGCCAGGCCGGTGCATTCGATCACCAGGCGGTCGAAAGCGATCTCGCCACTGTCCAGGCGCTCGAGGAGCAGGTAGAGGGCCTTGGTCAAATCGGTGTGGATGGTGCAGCACACGCAGCCGTTGGAGAGGGTCATGACCTGCACCGGCTCCGCGCCCAACAGCTGGGTGTCGATACCGGCGTCACTGAATTCGTTTTCGATCACGGCGATCTTCAAGCCGTGCTCGGCCTTGAGCAGATGGCGCAGCAAGGTGGTCTTGCCGGCACCGAGGAAGCCGCTGAGGACCGTTACGGGTATGGGAGATGACAAAAAAGTTCTCCTTATAACTGAAGAAACACAAAACAAATGTGGGAGGGGGCTTGCCCCCGATAGCAGTGTGTCAGGCACTTATCTGTCACTGACACACCGCTATCGGTAGCAAGCCCCCTCCCACATGGGGATCACCGCCAGCCCGAATTAACGGGTCAGCAGCACTTGGGCCCACCCTTGCCGCCGTAACGGGCTTCCTGGCGTTCCCGGAAGAACGCCTTATAGTCCATCATCGGTTTGTCCGGGTGTTTGGTTTGCATATGCTCGACGTACGTGTCGTAGTCGGGCATGCCGACCATCAGGCGCGCGGCCTGACCGAGGTATTTACCGAGGCGACTGATGTCATTGAACATGCTGGCAATCCTCGCTTATGCGTCCGGTACAGCCTGGAACGGGGCTTCTTTATCCGTACGCTCTTTGTTGCCCCAGGCGGCAACGCCGACCTTGAGCGCATAGAACAGGATGCTGAACACCACGAACAGGAACAGCGCCGTCAGCGTTGCGTTGGTGTAGGCGTTGTAGATCACGTGCTGCATCTGGTCGATGCTCTTGGCCGGGGCCAGGATCTGGCCGTTAGCCAGGGCATCGCTGTATTTCTTGGCCAGCGACAGGAAGCCGATCGCCGGGTTGGCGTCGAACAGCTTGATAAAGCCTGCCGTGGTGGTGCAGATCAGCAGCCAGACCGCTGGCAGCATGGTCACCCAGATGTAGCGCTGGCGCTTCATTTTGATCAGCACAACCGTGGCCAGCATCAGCGCGATACCCGCCAGCATCTGGTTGGAGATGCCGAACAGCGGCCACAAGGTGTTGATGCCACCCAATGGGTCGATCACGCCCTGGTACAGCAGGTAACCCCACATTGCCACACAACCGGCGGTGGCGATCAGGTTGGCGGTCCAGGATTCAGTGCGCTTGAGCGACGGCACGAAGGAGCCGAGCAGGTCTTGCAGCATGAAGCGACCGGCACGGGTACCGGCGTCGACTGCCGTGAGGATGAACAGCGCTTCGAACAGGATCGCAAAGTGGTACCAGAACGCCATGGTGTTTTCACCCGGCAGCACACTGTGCAGGATCTGCGCGATACCCACCGCCAGGGTCGGTGCACCGCCGGCACGCGCCAGGATGGTGGTTTCACCGATGTCATGGGCTACGGCCGACAGCGCCTCGGGGGTAATTGCAAAGCCCCAGCTGCTGACGGTCTGCGCCACGGTAACGACGTCGCTACCGACAATCGCCGCCGGGCTGTTCATGGCGAAGTACACGCCAGGCTCGATCACCGACGCGGCAACCATCGCCATGATCGCCACGAATGACTCCATCAGCATGCCGCCGTAACCGATGTAACGGGCGTGGCTTTCACTGGCCAGCAGCTTGGGCGTGGTGCCCGAGGAAATCAGCGCATGGAAGCCGGAGACCGCGCCGCAGGCGATGGTGATGAACAGGAACGGGAACAGGCCGCCTTTCCACACCGGGCCAGTGCCGTCGATGAACTGGGTGAGCGCCGGCATTTTCAGGTCGGGCATGGTGACCAGGATGCCAATCGCCAGGGCGATGATGGTGCCGATTTTCAGGAAGGTCGACAGGTAGTCACGCGGTGCCAGGATCAGCCACACCGGCAGTACCGCCGCCACGAAACCGTAGCCGATCAGCATCCAGGTGATCTGGATCCCGGTAAAGGTGAAGGCCTTGGCCCAGACCGGGTCAGCGGCAATCTGCCCGCCCAGCCAGATCGAACCCAGCAGCAACAGCACGCCGATGATCGAGATTTCACCGATACGCCCCGGACGGATGTAGCGCATGTAGACGCCCATGAACATCGCGATCGGGATGGTTGCCATCACCGTGAAGATGCCCCACGGGCTCTCGGCCAGGGCCTTGACCACGATCAACGCCAGCACCGCGAGGATGATGATCATGATCAGGAAGCAGCCAAACAGCGCGATGGTCCCCGGAATGCGGCCCATTTCTTCGCGGACCATGTCGCCCAGGGAACGGCCGTTACGCCGGGTGGACAGGAACAGGATCATGAAGTCCTGCACCGCACCGGCCAACACCACGCCGGCAATCAGCCAAAGCGTGCCGGGCAGGTAGCCCATCTGCGCCGCCAACACCGGGCCGACCAACGGACCTGCGCCGGCAATTGCCGCAAAGTGGTGACCGAAAAGGATGTGTTTGTTGGTCGGCACATAGTCCAGACCGTCGTTGTTGATCACTGCGGGGGTGGCCCGCCGTGGATCCAGTTGCATCACGTTATTGGCGATGAACAGGCTGTAGTAACGGTACGCGACCAGGTAGATGGCCACCGCAGCGACCACAATCCACAAGGCGTTGATCGCCTCGCCGCGGCGCAAGGCCACTACGCCAAGGGCGCACGCTCCTACGATTGCCAGCACCAGCCAGGGTAGATGGCGTAGCAGGCTATTATTATTTTTCATTTTTATATTCCAGCCAGGGTGGACAGAAGGACAGCCAGCCCGAGTTTAGCGCTGTTGGCCTTAAAGGCCACCCCCCTACGTTGGTCTAGAGCCTTGCCGGCGCAAAAAAAGCAGAAATAAATGCCGGATGATGGCTTAGGGCTACAATCGCTGTATTCCACAGAGGATTTCGCCATGACCGAGCAAGCGTCTGATCGCCGCCGTTTTCGCCGGATTGCCTTTGACGCCAAGACCGAGCTTCGGCAAAACGGACACGAATGGCCGGTGCAGTTGGTGGATTTGTCGCTCAAGGGTTTATTGGCGAAGCGGCCTGAAGACTGGAAAGGCAATAAGGCGCTGCCGTTCGACGTCGATATACGCCTGGACCCGAAGGCTCATATAAAGATGCAGGTACGCCTGACCCATGAAGAGCATGATCAGTTGGGCTTTGTGTGCCAACACATCGACCTGGAATCGATCAGCCATCTGCGACGGTTGATCGAATTGAACCTGGGCGACGAAGAGGAACTGCATCGCGAGTTAGCGGCATTGCTGGAAATCTAACATTCAGCACAGATCAAAATGTGGGAGGGGGCTTGCCCCCGATGGCAGTGTGTCAGGCACTTATAGGTCACTGATACACTGCCATCGGGGGCAAGCCCCCTCCCACATTGGTTCCGCGGTGTTAGTGATTATTCAAACAGCGCATCCAAGGCCTGTTCCAGGCGCGTCACGCCAATCACCTGCAACCCCGGCGGCATTTCCTTCGGCGCATTGCCCTTGGGCACGATCGCGCGTTTGAAGCCATGCTTGGCCGCTTCCTTCAAGCGCTCCTGGCCACTGGGCACCGGGCGTACTTCGCCCGACAGCCCCACCTCGCCAAACACCAGCAGATCATGGGGCAGCGGCCGGTTGCGCAGGCTGGACATCACCGCCGCCATCAATGCCAAATCGGAGGCAGTTTCCAGCACCTTGACCCCGCCGACCACGTTAAGGAAGACGTCCTGGTCGTGCGTCGGAATCCCGCCATGGCGATGCAATACCGCCAGCAGCATCGCCAGACGGTTCTGATCCAGACCGAGGGTGACCCGTCGCGGGTTGGCCAGATGGCTGTCATCCACCAGCGCCTGGACTTCCACCAGCATCGGCCGGGTACCTTCCCACGTCGCCATCACCACACTACCGGGGACTTCTTCCTGGGCGCGGGTGAGAAAAATCGCCGACGGGTTGGAGACCTCTTTGAGCCCCCGGTCAGTCATGGCAAACACACCCAACTCGTTCACCGCGCCAAAGCGGTTTTTCACCGCCCGCAGCAACCGCAGGCGGCCATCGGATTCGCCTTCGAAATACAGCACGGTGTCCACCATGTGCTCCAGCACGCGCGGCCCGGCCAGCGCGCCTTCCTTGGTCACGTGGCCCACCAGGAAGATCGCCGTACCGCTCTGCTTGGCATAGCGCACCAACAGCGCGGCACTTTCACGTACCTGGGAGACGCCGCCAGGGGCGGACTGCAGTTGCTCGGTGAAAATCGTCTGGATCGAGTCGATCACCATGACCTTCGGCTTTTCGATGCGCGCCGTGGCGATGATGCTTTCAATGCAGGTTTCGGTCATGACCCGCAGTTGGTCCTGGGGCAAGCCCAGTCGGCGGGCGCGCATGGCCACTTGCTGCTGGGATTCTTCGCCGGTGACGTACAACGCCGGCATGCGGCTGGCGATGCTGCATAGGGTTTGCAACAGGATCGTGGATTTACCGATGCCTGGGTCGCCGCCGATCAACACGACCGAGCCGTCCACCAGGCCACCGCCCAATACCCGGTCCAACTCGCCGGAGGCCGTGGAGAAGCGCGGGATCTCTTCGACGCTGACTTCGGCCAGGGTCTTGATCTGCGCCTGTTGCCCGGTCCAGCCGGCGCGGCCGGTCGGCGCCGCAGCACCACCGCTTTCAATCATGGTTTCAGTCAGGGTGTTCCACGCACCGCACTCGCCGCACTGGCCCGCCCATTTGGGAAAGGTCGCGCCGCACTCCGTGCAGCCGTACATGCGCTTGGCCTTTGCCATTCGAGAACCTCCAACCGAAAAAACGCGATGATAGCTCAGCGCGGCGCCGGGGTCCGGATTTCACCATTGGCCAAGCGTGTAGCGCTGTTACCGATGGGGTCTTCGGCGTTGAGGTCGGCGCCTTTGGCCTTGAGTTCGCCGAGCAGTTCGACGCGCTTGAACAGCCCGGCGTACATGGCGGCGGTCTGCCCCGCGCCGTTGCGCTGGTCGGGGTTACAGTCGGTGGCCAGCAGGCGCTGGGCAATTTTCAGTTCACCTTTGAAGATGGCGCCCATCAGCGCAGTGTTGCCACGTTTGTCCTGCACGCAGGCGTCGGCACCGGCGGCCAACAGGCGCTCAACATAGGTGCTTTGGCCGTGATAGGCGGCGAGGATCAAGGCGGTGTAGCCCTTGTCGTCCTGAGTATTCAGGGCGTAGCCCGATTCAATGAAAGTGTTGAGCATGTCGAGATCGCCACGGCGGGCGGCGTCGAAATAATAGTCCTGAAGCTGCGCCTTGAGCGCACCAGGGTCATTGGAGGGGGGTTGTTCGGCCAGCACACTAAACGAACAGCAGGCCAGCAGTGCCCATATGAACGTACGCATGATCAAAATCCTTGAGAAAGATCCCCTTGTAGGAGCGAGCTTGCTCGCGAAAAACGTCAACGATAACGCGTGCATCCTGGATAAATGCGTTGCCTTTGAGTTCTTCGCGAGCAAGCTCGCTCCTACAGGAGGGCGCGGTTAGTCGCTCAGTTTGTCAGCCAGTGCTTTCACACGTGCCAAGTCGCCCTTGGCAACCTTGGCCACGCCGGTGCCGTATTCCGGGTCTGCCTTGTAGAGGAACGAGAGGATGATGTGCTTGCTCTCATCATCGGTGGTCGCCAGCGAGCCGCCGAAGTTGTCGATCAGGTCCTGGCGCTCTTTCTTGCTGTAGGAGCGATACAAGTCACCGGCCTGCTTGAAGTTCTGCTCACGCTGGATCTTCGCCTGCTGGGTGCTGCCCGACAGCGGCGACTGGCTGTAGCGCGCAGTTTGCGGCTCTTCCCGTGGCAACAGGCGGCTTGGCTGGTAGTTCACGCCAGTGGTGGTCTTGCCGAAATTCATTGCGCCGTCCTGGTTGCCGTTATTGACGGTCACCCGTGGCGCGTTGATCGGCAGTTGCAAGGCATTGGCGCCCAGGCGGTACATTTGCGTGTCGGCGTAGGAAAACACCCGGCCTTGCAGCAGGCGGTCTTCCGACGGTTCGATACCCGGCACCAGGTTGGCCGGGGCCATCGAGACCTGTTCGGTCTCCTGGAACACATTGGCCGGGTTGCGGTTGAGCACCATTTGCCCAACTTTGCGCTCAGGCACATTCGGCCAGATTTTAGTGGCATCCAACGGGTCGAAATCAAACGTGGCCAAGTCTTCAGGTTTTAACACTTGCACATACAAGTCCCACTTGGGGAAGTCGCCCTTGTTGATATGGGTGACCAAGTCATTGGTCATGTGGCTGTAGTCACGTCCTTGCACTTCGGTGACTTGCTTGGGATCAAGATTCTTGATGCCTTGCAGGCTCTTCCAGTGGAACTTGACGTAGTGCACTTCGCCCTTGGCGTTGATTAACTTGTAGGCATGTACGCCGTTGCCGTCCATTTCCCGATAACTGGCCGGAGTACCGGAGTCCGAATACAACTCGGTCAGTGTACGAGTGGACTCTGGAACATGGGAGAAGAAGTCGAAACGACGCGAGTCATCGTCCAGGTTAGTGCGCGGGTCCGGTTTGAACGCGTGGACCATGTCCGGGAACTTGATGGCATCGCGGATGAAGAAGGTCGGGAAGTTATTACCGACCAGGTCCCAGTTACCCTCGGCGGTGTAGAACTTGGTGGCGAAGCCTCGTGGATCGCGCAAGGTTTCCGGCGAATGGTTACCGTGGACCACCGCCGAGAAGCGCACGAATACCGGTGTGGCTTCACCGGCTGCGAACACCTTGGCCTTGGTCAGGTCGCTGAGGTTGTCGGTCACGGTGAAGGTGCCATGGGCGCCCGTGCCGCGTGCGTGGACCACACGCTCGGGAATGCGCTCACGGTCAAAGCGCTGCAGCTTCTGGATCAGTTGAACATCCTGCAACAGCACAGGGCCATTGGCGCCAGCGGTCTGCGAATTCTGGTTATCCCCAACGTTGGCACCGTTATCACGGGTCAGGTTGGCGGCTTGCACGGAAAGGCTCAGCAGGCTGGCGGTCACCAACGCCAGCGCCTGGCGCGCCGACACGGGCCTGCGGTTGATTGAACTGTTCATCGAGGTTTCCTCTGGTTTTTTTAGTGCACATTCAGTTGTGCTTGCCAGAGGCTAGTGACCTGCGGGTCAGAAGATAAATAGAAAAACCCCACAGGGCCGATTGAGAAAAAAATATGGTAACCCGCTGAAATTCTGCGTATTTCGCGCGCGATTGGTGGCACTTTGCAAACTAATTGCGATTTAATGTGTCGATAAAAACCAACAGTGTTAACGGTTGTGTCGCGCAAGCCTGCTACGACTGACTTACACTGACCTCCACCCTTCTCATCTGTAACAAGGAATAACTTATGGGCGTGATCAGTGAGTTCAAGGCCTTTGCGGTCAAAGGTAATGTGGTCGACATGGCCGTCGGTATCATCATCGGCGCCGCGTTCGGCAAAATTGTTTCCTCGTTTGTAGGGGACGTGGTGATGCCACCCATTGGCCTGTTGATCGGTGGCGTGGACTTCGGTGACCTGGCCATCACGCTTAAAGCGGCGCAGGGCGATGTACCCGCGGTGGTGCTGGCATACGGCAAGTTCATCCAGAGCGTGATCGACTTTGTGATCGTCGCCTTCGCCATCTTCATGGGCGTGAAGGCGATCAATCGCTTGAAGCGCGAAGAGGCCGTAGCCCCGAGCTTGCCGCCGACGCCGACGAAGGAAGAGGTGCTGTTGGGCGAGATCCGCGACCTGCTCAAGGCACAGCATGACAAACCGCTCTGACCGGCGGATTAGAGGCAGCAGCGCGAAGTAACCTGTGGCGAGGGAGCTTGCTCCCGCTGGACTGCACGGCAGGCCCATTGTTTGGGGCCGCTGCGCGACCCAGCGGGAGCAAGCTCCCTCGCCACAGGTACGGTGTTTGCCTGGCAGGCCTTACTGCGTGAGGCTTTCTTACCAGTAGTTTTCCACCGCCACCTGGCCCGGGCGTCGGCTCAGGCTCAGTTGCATGTCGCGCTGCTTGAGCAACTGACGGGTGTCATCGACCATCTGCGGGTTGCCGCATATCAGCACGCGGGAGTGTTCCGGAGTGAGCGCGACGCCGGCTGCACGCTCCAGCTCGCCGTTCTCGATCAATGCGGTGATGCGACCGTTCAACGCCCCCGGATGCTGCTCGCGGGTCACAATAGGTATATAAGTCAGCTTGTGGGCGTATTCAGCCAGGTGTTCACGCGTGCCCAGTCCAGTGATCAGCGACTGGTACGCCAGTTCCTTGGCCTCGCGAGCGCTGTACACCAGCACGATACGCTCGAACTTCTCCCACACCTCGAAATCCTGCAGGATCGACAGGAAAGGCGCCACGCCGGTACCGGTGCCCAACAGCCACAGGTCCCGCCCGTCCACAAAACGGTTCAGCGTCAGGAACCCGGTGGCCTGGCGCTCCACCAGCAAGGTATCGCCTACCTTCAGGCGGCTCAGCTCACTGGTGAACTCCCCCCCCGGCACCACAATGGAAAAGAAATCGAGGTGCTCGTCAAACGGCGACGACACGATGGAATAAGCGCGCCACACCGTACTGCCATCCGCCTTGGTGACGCCCAGGCGCACGAACTGGCCGGCGGTGAAACGAAAACCGGGATCGCGGGTGGTACGCAGGGTGAAGAGGCTGGGGGTCAGCGATTGCACGTCGAGCAAGGTCTGGCGGGTAAATTTCTCAGCACTGGCCGTCATGGGGGACTCCGTTTTGCACAGGGGCTTAGTGTGGCTCAAAGCAGGCCGCGCAAACACCGCTGATTTGTACTGGCATTGCACCCAACGGCATTGATTCCGACAGGCTTGTGACAACAGTCTGACAAGACAATAGCGCCCTTCGCCCAACTAAACGTTTTGCTATTAACGCCTTCGGAATACGCCACTAGATGAAATTGAACCTGTAAAAAGACATCACTTTGACACCACCTACAAGCTATTGAAAAAAAAGGCCTCACTTCACTAACTCATACAAAATCGTCGCTCTTGTACACCACCGAAGTCTTACAGCACTCTAATAAACGAATTATTTTCAGACTCTCTTGCAAGACTTATCCTACAATTTGTTTTCGAGCAGCATTGGGATCAGGACGTACCCAAGTCAGATGGGAATCTATGGAGAGTTACCGATGGTCAAGTGGCGCAATACTCGGCTGCCCAAGCTGGAAGGCGAAAGCGAAATCACTAGCGTGTTTGAAATGGTCGTCAATCACACCTACGAATTGGGATTCCAATATTGCTCGTTTACGATCAGTACCCAAGCGCAAAACAGCCAAACAGAGCCCATACTCCTTAGCAACTATCCCAATGAATGGAGAGACCTCTATAAGCAGGCACATTTCTTCGATATAGATCCCGTAGTATCCCAGTGTAAAAACAGTGTACTGCCCATTATCTGGGACAAAAAAACCTTTAGCAGCACCCCTCAACTGTGGGATCTAGCCCAGTCGTTTGGCGTGCACTTGGGCTGGACCCAGGCGGTCCATGATTTCCAGGGCGTATTCAGTATGCTGACCCTGGCGCGAGGCAAAGGCGAGGTCAGCCCTGAAGAGCTTTACGAAAAAGCCGGCCAGGTATTGTGGCTCTGCCATGCGATGCATGCGGTCGTTGCGAAAAAATACGCCGATGAAACCCAAGTCAGCGCGCCCAGCAAGTTGACCGCACGGGAAACGGAAGTGCTCAAGTGGTCTGCCATGGGCAAGACCGCTTCCGAAATCGCCGCCATTCTCTGCTTGTCCGAGCGCACGGTGGGCTTTCATATCAGCAGTACCTTCAGGAAGCTGGGGGTCCACAATAAGATCCAGGCCGTGCTCAGCGCCTCCAAGGCAGGCCTGTTTTAGCCCAGGCAAGAAACATCGCATGTCATCGCGGTCAAAAAAAAGTAACATTTATGGCCAATTCTGAGTGTTGATGCTGCCCTTTCAGAGGTTGCCTCGCCGTTCACTCAGACGGTTCCGTCGATTACCCAGAGCCTCCCCCGCCATGCCCCTGCTTGACAGCCCCTTCGCCCAGCTCGATTTGATCCGCCAGCCTGAGCAACACAACGACCCGCTGCAAGCCTTCGATGCCGCCGACGAGTACCTGCTCAGCCATCTTGCCGGCCAGCAACCCAGCGCGGCAACCCGTGTGCTGGTACTCAATGACAGCTTTGGTGCCCTCGCGGCCAGCCTCGAAGGGAAGGTGCAGGTGACCTCCAGCGGGGACTCGTTCCTCGCCGCCCAGGGTCTTGAGAAAAACCTGGTGCGCAACGGCAAGGCGTTTGATGCGGTGCCGTTCGTACCCGCCAGCCAGGTGCCGGTGGGGCCTTTCGATCGGGTGCTGTTGCGAGTGCCGAAAACCCTGGCGTTGCTGGAAGAGCAGTTGATCCGCTTGCACGGGCAGTTGGCGCCGGGCGCCGAAGTGATCGCCGGCGCGATGATCAAGCACTTGCCACGCGCCGCCGGCGAGTTGCTGGAGCGCTATATCGGGCCGATGCATGCCAGCCTCGCGGTCAAGAAGGCGCGGCTGCTGATCGCCACCGTTACGGATCGCCCTGCGCCAGTATCGCCCTACCCTACCCGCTATACGCTGGATACGCCGGCCGTCGAATTGCTCAACCATGCCAACGTGTTCTGCCGCGAAGGCCTGGACATCGGCACGCGCGCCTTCCTGCCGCATTTGCCGAGCAACCTGGGTGGCGCCCGCGTGGCGGACCTGGGCTGCGGCAACGGCGTATTGGCGATTGCCAGCGCGCTGCAAAACCCCGACGCGCAGTACACGCTGGTGGATGAGTCGTTCATGGCGGTGCAGTCAGCCAGCGAAAACTGGCAGGCCGCTCTGGGGGACCGCGAGGTGATCGTGCGTGCCGGCGACGGCCTGGCCGGCCAGCAAGCGCAGTCGCTGGACGTGGTGCTGTGCAACCCGCCCTTCCACCAGCAGCAGGTGGTGGGCGACTTCCTCGCCTGGCGCATGTTCCAGCAGGCGCGCGAAGCGCTGGTGGTGGGCGGCGCGCTGTATATCGTCGGTAACCGCCACCTGGGTTATCACAGCAAATTGGCACGCCTGTTCCGCGGCGTCGAACAAGTGGCATCTACGCCCAAGTTCGTCATTCTCAAGGCCCGCAAATAAAAAACCCGTTGTAGGAGCGAGCTTGCTCGCGAAAAACACCCAGGCAACGCGTCCATTCTGGATGAACGCGGTGCCCTGAGTTCTTCGCGAGCAAGCTCGCTCCTACAAAAGCCCGGCTCGGGATATCAATGGGTGGTCAGGCCTGCCGCATTCATGAACATGCGCATCAGGCTGGCGACGATGAACAGGGCCAGCACGCTGCCGGTCCAGATCATCGCCAACCAGCCGAGGCGCCGCCACAGTGGCTGCTTCTCGGCCTGTTCGATGTCGTGCAACGAAGGTTTGCCCGGCATGTTGCGACCCTCCTAGTGGTAACCGTCTTCATGGGTGACCTTGCCGCGGAACACGTAGTAGCTCCAGAAGGTGTAACCCAGGATTAACGGGATGATGAACAAGGTGCCCACCAGCATGAAGCCTTGGCTTTGCGGCGGTGCGGCGGCGTCCCAGATCGAGACTGACGGAGGAATGATGTTCGGCCACAGGCTGATGCCAAGGCCGCTGTAACCCAGGAAAATCAATACCAGCGTCAGCAGGAACGGCGTGTAGTGCGCATTGCGGGCCACGGCGCGGATCAGCCCGTACATGGTCACCAGCACCAGCGCCGGCACTGGCAGGAACCAGAACAGGTTCGGCAGGGTGAACCAGCGCGAAGCGATTTCCGGGTGGGTCAGCGGTGTCCAGATACTGACGATACCGATCACGGCCAGCACCACGAAGGCCAGCGGCCGCGCGATGTTATGCATCTGCTCCTGCAACTTGCCCTCGGTCTTCATGATCAGCCAGGTGCAGCCGAGCAAGGCATACGCCACGATCAAGGCCACGCCGCAGAACATCGTGAACGGTGTGAGCCAGTCCAGTGAGCCTCCGGCAAACTGGCGGTTCACCACCGGAATGCCATCGATAAACGCCCCCAGCGCCACACCCTGGAAGAACGTGGCCGTCAGCGAGCCGCCGATAAACGCCTTGTCCCACAGGTGACGCTTGTGGTCCTTGGCCTTGAAGCGGAACTCGAAGGCCACGCCACGAAAGATCAGCCCGATCAACATCAGGATCAGCGGCAGGTACAACGCCGACAACACCACCGAATAGGCCAGCGGGAACGCGCCGAACAGCCCGGCACCGCCCAATACCAGCCAGGTTTCGTTACCGTCCCACACCGGCGCCACGGTGTTCATCATCACGTCACGGTCGGTCTTGCCCTGTACGAACGGAAACAGGATACCGATGCCCAGGTCGAAGCCGTCCATGACCACGTACATCATGATCCCGAAAATAATGATCACAGCCCAGATCAGCGGAAGATCAATGCCCATCTCAATTCCCCTTTTGCTGGATGTCGTCGTGCTCGTTGCCGGTGCCATCATCGGCAGCGGAGAGCGGACGGGCCGGTGTGCGTTTCTGGCCTGGACCACCATGGGCCGGCTCAGTGGCGATGTGAATTACAGGGCCTTTGCGCACCAGACGCATCATGTAGCCAAGGCCCGCGCCGAACAGCGCGAAGTACACCACCACGAACAGCACCAGGGTGATGGTCATCTGCGCCAGGCTATGCCCGGAGGACGCATCGGCCGTGCGCATCAGCCCGTAGACCACCCATGGCTGGCGCCCGATTTCGGTGGTGAACCAGCCGGCGAGAATCGCGATAAGCCCTGACGGCCCCATCCAAAGCGCCAGGTACAGGAACGGCCTGGACGTGTACATCTTGTCGCCCCGGCGCAACCACAGGCTGAACAAGCCCGTGAAGATCATCAAAAAGCCCAGGCCAACCATGACCCGGAACGACCAGAACACCACGGTCGAGTTAGGTCGGTCTTCAGGCGGGAACTCCTTGAGCGCCGGCACCTGTTTGTCCAGCGAGTGGGTCAGGATCAAGCTGCCCAGATAGGGGATTTCCACCGCGTACTTGGTTTTTTCGGCTTTCATGTCCGGCCAGCCGAACAGGATCAGCGGCGTGGGCTCGTTGCCGATGTTTTCCCAGTGGCCTTCAATCGCGGCTATTTTTGCCGGTTGGTGCTTCAAGGTGTTGAGCCCGTGGAAGTCGCCGATTACCGCCTGGATAGGCGCGACGAGCAACGCCATCCACATTGCCATCGAGAGCATCTTGCGGATCGCCGGGTTGTCCTTGCCGCGCAGCAGGTGCCAGGCCGCCGACGAGCCGACGAAGAACGCCGTGGCCACGAAGGCCGCGGTGGCCATGTGCGCCAGGCGATAGGGGAACGATGGGTTGAAGACCACGGCGAACCAATCGGTGGGGATCACTCGGCCATCAACGATTTCAAAGCCTTGTGGCGTCTGCATCCAGCTATTGGACGAGAGGATCCAGAAGGTCGAGATCAGCGTACCGATGGCCACCATCACAGTGGAGAAGAAGTGCAGGTTGCGCCCCACCTTGTTCCAGCCGAACAGCATCACGCCGAGGAAACCCGCCTCCAGAAAGAACGCCGTAAGCACTTCGTACGTCAGCAGCGGCCCGGTGACGGCGCCGGCGAAATCGGAGAAACGGCTCCAGTTGGTGCCGAACTGATAGGCCATGACCAGGCCGGAGACCACGCCCATGCCGAAGTTGACGGCAAAGATCTTCGACCAGAAATGGTAGAGGTCACGGTAGGTATCGTTGCGGGTCTTGAGCCACAAGCCCTCCAGCACCGCAAGGTAACTGGCCAGGCCGATGGTGATCGCCGGGAACAGGATGTGAAACGAGATGGTGAACGCAAATTGAATTCGGGCGAGATCTAGCGCCTCCAAACCGAACATAAGTCTTCCTCTGTCAGGTAATACCGGCTGCGGGCTCGGAGCCTGCACCCACTGCCCCCACGGGATATGGAGTGTGGCGAATTTCAATTCGTTTCTTTTTTCACCCGTCACGCAGGGAATCTGGCCTTTCGGCCGCCAGAACAATCCCGGTTCAGGGTTTGATCTGGATCAAGCATCGTTGAAAGAGTAGTCCCATTTCCGATGCCCGGTTGTGTGGTCTTTTGCCGCGTGACAGCTTGCCTCACCTCGGTTATTGCAACTCTTTGTTACAACATAATGCTAATCTCGCCGTTCCTTTCGTCCCCGACCTGTACGCCCAATGCCTAGCGAACCCGCGTTGCTCTTACGTCACCACCGCCCTTTCATCGCGTTCTGGCTGGCGCGGATCTTTACCGCCAGCGGCTTCCAGATGCTGACGGTGGCCATCGGCTGGAACCTCTACCAACTGACCGGCAATGTGCTGGACCTGGGCCTGGTCGGCCTGGTGGAGTTCGTGCCGCGCGTGCTGTTCATGCTGCACACCGGGCATGTGGCCGATCGCTATGAGCGGCGCAAAGTCGCTGCCATCTGCCAGACCGTACAGGCGCTGATTGCCCTGTCTTTGGCCATCGGCGGCCTGACAGACAGCGTGACCCGCGAGATGATCTTCATCCTTGCCTTCCTGCTGGGCGCCGCGCGCTCATTCGAAATGCCCACCACCCAGGCCCTGTTGCCGAGCATCGTGCCCAGCGCGCTGTTTCCCCGGGCCGTGGCCTCGTCGCAATCGGCGCAGCAATTGGCGACCATCGTCGCCCCGGCCCTCGGCGGTTTGCTTTATGCATTCGGCAGCGTCTGGGTGTACGGCCCCACCGTGGCGCTGTACCTGATCGCCTGCGTGCTGACCCTGAACCTGCCTGCGCGCCAGACGCCGCTGAACAAAGGCAAGGCCACCCTCGACTCGCTGCTGGCCGGGATTCGCTTTATCCGCAGCCGACCGGACATCCTCGGCGCCATTTCCCTGGACCTGTTCGCCGTGCTGCTGGGCGGCGCCACTGCGTTACTACCGGTGTTCGCCAAGGACATCCTGTTGACCGGCGCCTGGGGCCTGGGCCTGTTGCGCTCGGCACCGGCGGTGGGGGCGCTGCTGATGTCACTGTGGCTGGCGCGCTATGCGGTGGACCGCAAAGTCGGCCGCGTGATGTTCACCGCGGTCGGTGTGTTCGGCGTGGCGACCATCGCGTTCGGGCTGTCGACGTCGTTCTGGTTCTCCCTGGCGGTGCTGGTGGTGCTGGGCGCGGCGGACATGATCAGCATGGTGATCCGCGCGTCGTTCGTGCAGCTGGAAACGCCGGATGAGATGCGCGGCCGGGTGAGTGCGGTCAACGGCTTGTTTATCGGGGCGTCCAATCAATTGGGTGAGTTCGAATCGGGGATCACCGCCCACTGGTTCGGCACCGTGCCCGCCGTGGTCATGGGCGGGATTGGTACGCTGGTGGTGACCGGGGTGTGGATCAAGCTGTTCCCGACCCTGGCCAATCGGGACCGCATGCATGTGCCGCTGGAAGAGCCCGCTTTAAAACCCACCGCATAACCTGAACTTGGCCCACATAGGTTACGCGCTGTTTTTTAGAGCACCTTGTCCAGGGTGATCGGAAATTCCCGCACTCGCTTGCCGGTGGCGTGATAGATGGCATTCGCCACCGCTGCCGCGACCCCGACAATGCCGATCTCGCCCACACCCTTGGACCCCAGCGCGTTGACCACTTCGTCGTGCTCTTCGACAAACACCACGTCAATCTCGCCGATATCGGCATTCACCGGGACGTGGTACTCGGCCAGGCTGTGGTTCATATAGCGGCCCAGCTGATGGTCAATCTGGGTCTCTTCGTGCAGCGCCATGCCAATGCCCCACACCACCCCGCCGAGGATCTGGCTGCGCGCCATTTTCGGGTTGACCACGCGCCCGGCTGCAATCGCGCTGACTACGCGACTGACCTTGATGGTGCCGAGGTCCTCGTCCACCCGTACTTCGACGAACACCGCCGAATGGGTGGCCGTGGCATAGCCTTCGCGTTTCTTGTCGGGTTCGCTGTCGACCTGCACTTCCAGCGCGTCTTCACCGCTGTCTTTGACCAACTGGGCCAACGACACACTCACGTCGCCGGTGTGCAACTGGCCGTCTTCGAAGCGAACGGTTTGAGCGTCCTTGAACACCGGGTACACCTGCCGAGCGGTCGCCAGCAGCTTGGCATTGAGTGCCTCGCAGGCCTGTTGCACGGCGGTGCCGACGGATGACACGGTAAACGAGCCGCCCTGCAAAGGCGCCGTGGGTAGGGACGAATCGCCCAGCAGAAAAGTGACGTCGGCCATGGCCACGCCACTGGCCTGAGCGGCGATCTGGGTCATCACGGTGTAAGTGCCCGTGCCGATATCGGTGGTGGCGCTGCTGACGGTAAGTTTGCCCTGTGCATCGATGCGCGCCTTGGCGCTGGCCTTCATCTGCATGGCTTCCCATACACCGCCGGCCATGCCCCAGCCGATCAACTGTCGGCCTTCGCGCATGCTGCGCGGCTCGGGGTTGCGCTGGCTCCAGCCAAAACGCTCGGCGCCTTCGCTGTAACACTCGCGCAGGGCTTTGCTCGACCAGGGTTTGTCTTCGTTCTGGTTACGCTCGGCGTAGTTGATCAGGCGCAGCTGCACCGGGTCGATGGCCAGCGCGCAGGCCAGTTCGTCCATCGCGCATTCCAGGCCGAGCACGCCCAAGGCGGCGCCGGGGGCGCGCATGTCCAGTGGGGTGTAGACGTCCAGCGGCACCAGTTTGTAGGTCAACTGCACGTTGTCGCAGTGGTAGAGCATGCCGCTCCATTCCACCACGTGTTCGCTGAAATCCTCGAAGCGTGAAGTCTGGCCAATCGCCGTGTGCCCCAGGGCCAGCAGACGCCCATTGGCGGCGGCGCCCATCTGCAAACGCTGCAAGGTGCGCGGGCGGTAGCCGAAGGTGAACATCTGTTGGCGGGTCAGGGTCACGCGCACCGAGCGTTTGAGCGCCAGCGAGGCCATCACCGCCAGCGGCAGTTGGTACTGCGGGCGCAGGCCCGAACCAAAGGCGCCACCGACGAACGCGGCGAAGACGCGAACCTGGCTTTTGTCCAGGCCAAACACTTTTTGCACATAGGCCTGGCAGTTCTGCGGGCCTTGGGTCTTGTCGTGGATATGCAGGGTGCCGTCGGGCTGGTACAGCACCGTACTGGCGTGAGGCTCCATCGGGTTGTGGTGTTCGATGGGCGTGCTGTAGTGCAGGTCGAGGCTGATGGCGGCACCGGCCCACTCGGCCTGGAAGTTGCCACGCGGCCCGGGCGGTGTCTGGGGTGAAGGGTGGGCCAGTTCCTGCTGGGTGATCAGGTCCGTTTCGAAGGCTTCGGCCGCGTATTCGATGTCGACCAGCGAGCCGGCATGCCGCGCCAATTCCAGGTTATCGGCGAGCACCAGGGCCAGGGGCTGGCCGCTGTACAGCACGCGGTCGTTGTACAGCGGACGAAACGGCGAGCCGTCGGCGGCATCCGCATCGGCGAAGGCATCGTCGTAGCTGGCGATTTTCGGGCGGTTGCGGTGATCGATCACCGCCACCACGCCCGGCAGCGCCAAGGCCCTGGAAGCATCGATACGGATGACCCGGCCTTTGGCGATCGTGCTCGACACTACGCTGCCATGCAGCAGGCCGTTCTCGGGAAATTCGCCGGCATAGCGCGCTTTGCCGGTGACCTTGAGCAGACCGTCGACACGGTCCAGGGGTTTGCCGATGGCGCTCATGGCTGTTCTCCTGCGACCGCAGCGTCGCTCAGTGCACGAATAATTGCGCGGCGCGCCAGCTTGATCTTGAAACCGTTGTGTTGCAGCGGCTCGGCATCTTGCAGCAGGGCCTCGGCGGCGTTACTGAAGGTTTCCCGGCTGACGGTACGCCCTATCAGCGACGCTTCCACCGCGCGGTCGCGCCAGGGTTTGTGGGCAACGCCGCCGAGGGCCAGGCGGGCGTCGATGATCTCGTCGCCGTCCAGCTCAAGGGCAGCGGCCACCGACACCAGCGCGAAGGCATAGGAGGCACGGTCGCGGATTTTCAGATAGTGGCTGTGGCGGGCCAGGTTATCGGCAGGCAACTCAATGGCGGTGATCAGCTCGTCGTCAGCCAATTGGTTGTCGCGTTGCGGTGCATCACCGGGCAGGCGGTGGAAGTCGGCAAACTCGATCACCCGCGCCCCGCCGCGCCCCTCGACGTGCACCCGCGCCTCCAGCGCCGCCAGGGCCACGCACATGTCCGAGGGATGGGTAGCGACGCACTGCTCGCTGGCACCGAGGATCGCATGGATGCGGTTCAAGCCGGTGCGCGCCGGGCAGCCGCTACCGGGCTCGCGCTTGTTGCACGGCACCGTGGCGTCATAGAAGTAGTAGCAACGGGTGCGTTGCAGCAGGTTGCCGCCAGTACTGGCCATGTTGCGCAGCTGTGGCGAGGCACCGGCAAGAATGGCCTGGGACAGTAACGGGTAGCGCTGTTCGATCAGCGGGTGCCAGGCCAGGTCGGCATTGCTGACCAGCGCGCCGATGCGCAGTCCGCCCTCGGCGGTTTCTTCGATGGCATTGAGGGGCAATCCGGTGATATCGATCAGGTGTTCGGGGCGGCTGATGTTCTCTTTCATCAGGTCCAGCAGGTTGGTGCCCCCGGCAATGAAACGCGATGCCGCGCTGCTCAAATGCACGGCTTCGTGCACATCGGCCGGTTTGCTGTAATGGAAGGGGTTCATTGCTTGCCTCCCACATTGCTGCAGGCCGGCAATGCTTCTTCGACGGCCGCGCGGATATTGTTGTAGGCACCGCAGCGGCACAGATTGCCGCTCATCAATTCCTGGATTTGTGCGCTGTCGTGGGCGCGGCCTTCGTTGGCCAGGCCGACGGCCGAACAGATCTGGCCAGGCGTGCAGTAGCCGCACTGGAAGGCGTCGTGCTTGATAAAGGCTTGCTGCATCGGGTGCAGTTGGTCGTCGTGGGCCAGCCCTTCGATGGTGGTCAGCTCGGCGCCGTCGCACATCACGGCCAGGGTCAGGCAGGCGTTTATGCGCTTGCCGTCACGCAACACGGTGCAGGCGCCGCATTGGCCGTGGTCGCAGCCTTTTTTGCTGCCGACCAGGTCCAGCTGTTCACGCAACAGGTCGAGCAAGGTGGTCCAGGGCAACACACTCAATTGGCGATCCTGGCCATTGAGGGTCAAGCGTATCGGGTGGGCGACGAACGGCTGGGCCGCCGCGCCATTGGGGGTCGCGCTCATAGACACCTCACGGGTTGGTGTACATTCGCGGCGTTCAGGAAAATCGCCGTCTCAGGGGTACGACTTCCCGGGGTTTTGAGCGTTCAAGCCAATTGATCAGCGGATATTGAGCTGGGCTTTCAAGGTGTTCTGCGGAGGATTAATCGAGGTATTGGTGAATTCGAACCAGCCCTGGGCTTGCACGTTCAGGTCGAACACATAGATGTAGCCCATCAGCGTGCCCACGCCGTTGCAGGCCTCACTGATGTTTCCCACCTGGCACACCGCCGTGCGTTGCCCGTTCAACTCGGCGCCATTGAAACGGCCCATGGGGCTATTGCCCAGGCCGACCTCCATTACAGAGACCTTGGTAGGCCCACGGTGCTCGCACATCTGGGTGGTCTGCACACGTTCCGGGATGGTCTCGCTGCACTTCGCCGATTCAACCTTGAACACCCGCACCTCGCTCAAGGCCGGTGCAGCCGCGCCCCACACCGGTGCCGCGCCGAGCCACAGGCTCAGACAAGGGATCAGAGCTAGACTCCACACGTTGGCTTTTTTCATGCTGTCGATGACCTGCTGTTAAACGTCGGCGCAGTATGCCTCAAGGCCATGCGCCACACAGCCTCGGCTGCTGGTATGATGCGCCGCTTTTTCCGATCCTCTCTGAAACCACAAGCGCTTGGCGCAGTTTGTGCTTTGACTTAGAGGTCAACAAATCACGACGCAAGATAGCGTCACAGGGAGCCGGCATGCTGGAAAAGCTGTTTCAACTCAAAGCCCACAACACCAACGTGCGCACCGAGATTCTTGCGGGTATCACGACGTTCCTGGCCATGGCCTACATCCTGTTCGTGAACCCGAGCATCCTCGGCGAAACCGGCATGGACAAAGGCGCGGTATTTGTCGCGACCTGCCTGGCGGCGGCCATCGGTTCGACCGTGATGGGCCTGATCGCCAACTACCCGATTGCCCTGGCGCCGGGCATGGGCCTCAACGCCTTCTTCACCTACACCGTGGTCCTGCACATGGGCCACACTTGGCAGGTGGCATTGGGCGCGGTGTTCATTTCGGCGGTGTTGTTCTTCCTGCTGTCGATCTTCCGTATCCGTGAGTGGATCATCAACAGCATTCCCCTGCCCCTGCGCTCGGCGATTGCCGCCGGTATCGGCCTGTTCCTGGCGCTGATCGCCCTGCACAACGCCGGTATCGTGGTGAGCAACCCGGCCACCATGGTCGGCCTGGGTGACCTGAAACAACCGGCGCCGATCCTCGCCACCCTCGGTTTCGCGCTGATCGTGGCGCTGGAAGCCCTGGCGGTGAGAGGCGCCGTGCTGATCGGCATCCTGGCGGTCACCATCGTGTCCATCGTCATGGGCTTCACCCCGTTCGGCGGCGTGACTTCGATGCCGCCGTCCCTGGCCCCGACCTTCCTGCAACTGGACATCAAGGGCGCGCTGGACATCGGCCTGGTCAGCGTGATCTTCGCCTTCCTGTTCGTCGACCTGTTCGACAACTCCGGCACCCTGATCGGCGTGGCCAAGCGCGCCGGGCTGATGGGCAAGGATGGCCATATGCCGAAAATGGGCCGTGCGCTGATCGCCGACAGCACGGCAGCCATGGCCGGTTCCCTGCTGGGCACCTCGACCACCACCAGCTACATCGAGTCCGCAGCCGGCGTGAGCGCCGGGGGCCGTACCGGCTTGACCGCCATCGTGGTTGCGATCCTGTTCCTGCTGGCGCTGTTCTTCTCGCCCCTGGCGGCCAGCGTACCGGCCTTCGCCACCGCGCCGGCGCTGCTGTTCGTGGCCGTACTGATGACGTCGGGCCTGGCTGAAATCGACTGGGACGACATTACTGTGGCAGCGCCGGTGGTGATCACCGCCCTGGCGATGCCCTTCACTTACTCCATCGCCAACGGCATCGCCTTCGGTTTCATCGCCTGGACCGCCATCAAGCTGCTTTCGGGCCGCTACCGTGAGCTGAACCCGGCACTGGTGATTCTGTCGATTCTGTTCGTGATCAAGCTGGGCTGGTTCAACGCATGACTTTCGACGCCGCACGCTACACCGCTCAATTGCAAGACAAGGTCACGCGCCTGCGTGACCTGCTGGCACCCTTCGATGCGCCCGAGCCGCAGGTTTTCGACTCGCCGCTGCAGCACTTCCGCCTGCGCGCCGAGTTCCGCCTGTGGCGTGAAGGCGGGGATCGCCACTACGCGATGTTCGCTCAGGACGACAAGCGCACGCCAATCCTGATCGAAGAGTTCCCCATCGCCAGTCAGCGCATCAACCAGTTGATGCCCCAGCTCAAGGCCGCCTGGCAAGCCAGCGCAGCCCTGAGCCACAAACTGTTCCAGGTGGAGTTCCTTACCACACTGGCCGGCGATGCGATGATCACCCTGTGCTATCACCGCCCGCTGGATGAGCACTGGCACACCGCCGCCAACCAGCTGGCGACCGAGCTGAACGTGAGCATCATCGGCCGCTCCAAGGGCAAGCGCGATGTGATCGGCCACGACTACGTGGTGGAAAAACTCGACGTGGGCGGCCGCACCTTCAGCTACCGCCAACCCGAAGGCGCCTTCACCCAGCCCAACGGCACGGTGAACCAGAAGATGCTCAACTGGGCGTACGAAGCCCTGGGCGATCGCCCGGATGATCTGCTGGAGCTGTACTGCGGCAACGGCAACTTCACCCTGCCGCTGGCAACCCGCGTGCGTAACGTGCTGGCGACCGAAATCAGCAAGACATCGGTCAATGCCGCCTTGAGCAACCTCGATGAGAATGCCGTGGGCAACGTCACCCTGGTGCGCCTGTCTGCCGAAGAACTCACCGAGGCCCTAAATGAGGTGCGCCCGTTCCGCCGCCTGCAGGGTATCGACCTGAAAAGCTACGAATTCGGCAGCGTATTCGTCGACCCGCCCCGCGCCGGCATGGACCCGGACACCTGCGAACTCACCCGGCGTTTCGACAACATCCTGTACATCTCCTGCAACCCGGAAACACTGGCGGCCAACATCGCGCAGCTGCATGACACGCACCGCATTACCCAGTGCGCCATGTTTGACCAGTTTCCGTGGACGCACCATATGGAATCAGGTGTATTGCTGACCCGCCGATAAAATCTGTCAGGCATCATCAGCTCCCACACTGAAATTCATATATCCGTCGAGTCGCTGGGTTCCAAAACTTCCTTGCGCGGCCGGCCGCCCTTCTTGCCATTGGCCCGGGCGGCGGCCGATTTGGCGGCGCTGCGTTTGCGACCGTTTCGGGAGGCTACCAGGCTAGTAGCGAGGTCCATCAGAGGCTGGCTTGTGGCGATAAGGCCAGTGATCGAAACGTCCAGGTCCTGGGCCTCACAGCAAAGCGCCTTGCCGCCGAAACCGACCTCCAATTGCTGGAAGTCCTGCGGGGAAAACGTTTTGAACTCCGGCAGACCGGCCACCGGCAACATGACACGGCTGCCATCGCTGAAGCCAATGGAGATGCAGTCGTCTTGATAGCGCACGTTGCTGGCGTTGGCATACAGACGCTTGAGCTTGCGCCCACGGGCGATTGCCTTGTCGACGTCGGCATCGCTCAGAGGCACGTAGGGTTTGACGTTGGCTTTTACGATTTTCTTCATAATTCAATCTCCACAGACCCCGGTGCCCTGACCAGGCTCAACATTGTTTTTTGCCCCACCACATCGTGCCGCGCACGTGCGATCACATAGACACCCCGCCGAATGATCAACCCCGGCAACAATTCACTGGCTTCCCAATCCCAGGAATGGTTCTCCAGGCAAACCGTTTGCAGATTTTCCCACCAGATCCTGCGTGCCCGCGCCAAGTAGTGCCGCTGCATTATTGCCTCGCGTAATTCCTCCAAGACCGCTTTGGGTGGTTGGCGGCGTTCAGGGTTTACATCCCAAAGCTCCACGTCCCCATCCAGAAAACTGAAACGAAAACGCGCATCCCATGCCCTTCCCCTGACATGCACATGAGGCGGGCAATGCTCATCCCTGAGAAATACCGAAATTACATATCCCTTGTAAGCACCTACTCTCATCGTAACCCATCCGTTAGGTTATTTTCCGCCAGGTAACAATTTTCCGTGCCACCCGACAACCAGCTTCATGTTCACGAAGCTGCTTCAAAGATTAGTAACGACGAACAACCGGGCGAACGCCGGGTTGTAACCACTCATGCCAACGGCCAGGGGTACTCAGGCTGCGCCCAAAAATCGTGTTCACACTGCAATTCGACGTAACACTTCATCAGAAGCGGCCCTGCTGATTAACAGTTCGATAATCGAACAGGTTCAGCGACTTCATTTGACCAAACTAACCATTCAGTACATTTTATCTTCACAACCTATAAGAACTGTGGAGATACACCTGATGCCACCCATCGTGCTGGTGCTCAACGGCCCCAATCTCAATCTGCTCGGCACCCGCGAGCCCGCCACTTATGGCCACGAAACCCTGGCCGACATCGCGGCCCTGTGTGGTCGCAGCGCGGAAAAATTCGGGCTGACCATCGAATTTCGCCAAACCAACCATGAAGGCGAGCTGCTCGACTGGATCCACGCCGCCCGCGCCCGTTGCGCCGGGATCGTGATCAACCCGGCGGCCTGGACCCACACATCGGTGGCGATACGCGATGCGCTGGTGGCCAGCGAAGTGCCGGTGATCGAAGTGCATTTATCCAACGTGCATGCCCGTGAGGCGTTTCGTCACCACTCATTTGTCTCGCCTATCGCCAAGGCGGTACTGGCCGGGTTTGGCAGCCACGGCTACCACTTGGCCCTGGAACACTTCAGTCACACGTTGAAAGGATGCGCCTGATGAAACCCCGCGTTCTCGCCGGCCTGATCGGCGCCGGCATCCAGGCCTCCCGCACGCCCGCCCTGCATGAGCAGGAAGGCGACGCCCAGGGCCTGCGCTACCTGTATCGTCTGATCGACCTGGAAGCGCTGCGCCTAGACAGCCACGCCCTGCCCGATCTGCTGCGCGCCGCCGAACAGATGCACTTCACCGGTTTGAACATTACCTACCCGTGCAAGCAGGCGATCCTGCCGTTGCTGGATGAATTATCCGACGAGGCGAAAGGCATTGGCGCAGTCAATACTGTGGTGTTCAAGGACGGCAAGCGCATCGGCCATAACACCGACTGCCTGGGGTTTGCCGAAGGTTTCCGACGCAACTTGAACGATGTGCCGCGCCAGCGTGTGGTGCAGATGGGAGCCGGCGGTGCGGGCGCGGCGGTGGCGCATGCGCTGCTGGCCGAAGGTGTGGAACACTTGAGTATTTTCGACGTGGACACCCACCGCGCCCGCGAGCTTGTGGATAACCTCGCCCAGCGTTTTGGTGCTGGTCGCGCCCAGGTCGGCAGCGACTTGGTCAACGCCATGGCTGAGACCGATGGCCTGGTCAATACCACACCGATGGGCATGGCCAAGCTGCCCGGCACACCGGTGCCTGCCGCGTTATTACATGCAGGGCTGTGGGTGGCGGAAATCGTCTACTTCCCATTGGAAACCGAGCTGCTGCGCGACGCCCGCGCCCTGGGTTGCCGTACCTTGGATGGCGGCAATATGGCGGTGTTTCAGGCGGTAAAGGCGTTTGAGTTGTTCAGTGGCGAGGCGGCAGATGCCGGCAGGATGTTGGCGCATTTCCAAAGTATGGAAAGCTAACTGAAAAAACACAGTTCCAATGTGGGAGGGGGCTTGCCCCCGATAGCTGAGTGTCAGGCAATGCATCTGCTACTGACCCACCGCTATCGGGGGCAAGCCCCCTCCCACAGGATTTGCATTTCTACTCTAAAAACTGTGAATTATTCAGGCTTGCAGGTAACGCAGCACCGACTCGCAGATCATGTCGCGGTGCCGCTGCTTGATCGCCTCATCCGACAGTTCGATCTGAAAAATCTCACTGAAGGTATGCCGGTTGGAGACGCGGTAAAAGCTGAACGAGTTGATCAGCAAGTGCACATCCAGCGGTTCCAACCCCTCGCGAAACAGCCCCATGTCGGCGCCTCGACGCAGGGTCTCACCGAGCCCCTCGAGAATTTTGCTGTTCATGTCCTTGATCGTGCTGGTGCGTTTGACGTACTCGGCATTGTGGATATTTTCGATGCTGACGATACGCACGAAATCCACGTTCTGGTCATGATGGTCGAAGGTGAACTCCACCAGCCGGCGGATCGCTTCGCGCGGTTCCAGGGCCGTGAGGTTCATGCGGGTTTCGGTGTTGCGAATATCGCCGTAGAGCTTCTCCAACACCTCGACGTAGAGCTGCTCCTTGCTACCGAAGTAGTAATAGATCATGCGCTTGGAGGTGTGGATGCGCTCGGCGATGGCGTCCACGCGGGCACCGGACAGGCCTTGCTGAACAAACTCGACAATGGCTTCCTGGAGAATATTCTCGCGGGTCTTTTCCGGATTGTTCTTGCGACTCTTGCGCGGTGCGTCTGACACGGCAGAGAGATCGGGGGTCAGGGTCATGGTGCGCTCACGGCGTTTTATGCAGGCCCGATTATGGGCCGAGGCGCTGCCCGAAGGAAGCACCTGCCTGCCGTATTACCCACTCCTCGGTGGTGATTTGGAGACTGCCATCGGGGGCAAGCCCCCTCCCACACTTTGATTGTGTTCGCCGTTCAAATGTGGGAAGGACTTATAGACGTGCCTGGCGCACTGCGCCGCTGCGCGACTTGGCCATCGCCGCCAAACGCACTGCCACGTTGGCCGCGCCATAACCGGCATAACTGTTCTTGCGCTGGATGATTTCAAAGAAGAATCGCCCCTCGAAGGCTTCGGTGTAGACATGAAACAGCTCACCGCCCTGGGCATCACGGTCGTACAGCACGTTGTAGTACGCCAGTTCGCTGAGGAATTCATCGTCGAAATCAAAACGTGCGGCCAGGTCATCGTAGTAATTGAGCGGGATGTCCAACAGCGGCACGCCGGCGTCCTTGGCGCGGCGCACCTCGGCGAAAATATCCGCGCAATCGAAGGCAATGTGGTGCACGCCCGAGCCGCGATAGCTTGAAAGCGCGTGGGAAATTGCCGTGTTGCGGTTCTCGGAAATATTCAGCGGCAGGCGGATCGAGCTGCAGCGGCTGCGCAGTGCGCGGCTTTTCACCAAACCGTAAGGGTCGGGCAGCACCACTTCGTCATCGGCTTCGAAATCCAGCAGGCTTTTGTAGAACAGCACCCAACTGTCCAGGCTGTCGGCTGGCAGGGCCATGGCCATGTGGTCGATGCGCAGCAAACCGCCGCTGGCGGCGGTCGCGGGTTGCAGGTTGAAATCGGTGTCGTAGAGCCCGCCTTCACTGGGGTCCACCAGGTAAATCAGGCTGCCATCGGGTGCACGCACTGCGGCCAACTCCAGTTCATTGGGCCCGACCAGGCCACGATAGGGCTGGCCCTTGTAGGCCACCGCCCGTTCCAGCGCCTTGGGGCTGTCCTTGACCCGCATCGCCGTGGCGCATAACGACGGCCCATGGGCCTCGAAAAAGTTGTGGGCAAAGGAATAGGGTTCGCAATTGAGGATCAGGTTGATATCACCCTGGCGCAACAGGCTCACATTCTTGGAGCGATGCTGGCCGGCCTTGGCAAAACCCAGGCGCTCCAGCCAATGGGTCAGCTTGGCGCCGAGGCTTTCATCCACTGCGAATTCGAGGAATTCAATGCCGTCGTATTCGCTGGCCGCCGGGGTCTCGAACAGGATATCCAGGGGCGCAGCAGGTTTCTGCGCGGCCAGGCGCTGGCGGGTTTTCTCTTCCAGGTACAGCAGCGAGCGCAAACCATCGGCCGCATTGGCCCGCGTCGGCGCGGCGCGAAAGCCGTCGTTGAAAATTTCCAGGGACAAGGGCCCGGTGTAGCCACTCTTGATGATCGGCGCGAGAAACCCCGCCAGGTCGAATTCGCCCTGGCCGGGGAAGCAGCGGAAATGCCTGCTCCACTCCAGCACGTCCATGGCCAGGATCGGCGCGTCGGCCATTTGCACAAAGAAGATCTTGTCGCCGGGGATCTCGGCAATGCCGCTCGGGTCGCCCTTGAGCGACAAGGTGTGGAAACTGTCGAGCAGCACGCCCAGGCTTGGATGATCCACCTGACGCACCAGGTTCCACACCTGCTGCCAGGTGTTCACATGCTTGCCCCAGGCCAGCGCTTCATAGCCGATTCTCAAGCCACGGCGGCCCGCGTGTTCGGCCAGCAGGCTGAGGTCGTCCAGCAGGATGCGCTCATCCCCCACGCAATCGGCCGAGGCATTGCTGCACACCAGCACCAGGTCGGTGCCCAGCTCCTGCATCAGGTCGAACTTGCGCTCGGCGCGTTCGAGGTTGCGCGCCAGGCGATCACGGCGGCAGCCTTCAAAGTCTCGAAACGGCTGAAACAGGGTGATGGCGATGCCCAGGTCAGCGCACATCTGCCGGACTTCACGCGGGCTGCCGTCGTAATACAGCAGGTCGTTTTCAAAGATCTCAACCCCATCAAACCCGGCGGCGGCAATGGCTTCGAGCTTTTCCGGCAGGGTGCCGCTCAACGACACGGTAGCGATGGAACGTTGCATGGGTCACTCCCGGCACTTGTTGTTTATGGCAAATTATTCGCCCCCAGCCTACACGCGGCAATTAAAATGTACGAACCGGTTAGTTTTTAGTGCGATTATCGAACACTATGCCCCTTTGGCGAATTGACGACTTTTTAACCACTGCGCACCATCGACCTTGCACCAAGACCCAGAACACACCATAAAAATTTCAAAAACGGGTACGACCTCATGCCTCTGCAAAACTCCGCCCTGGCCGCGCGCCCCGGCACCCCGCACGCCGGCATCGGCGACAAGATCCGCGGCGCCCTGGCCGTGGGTAAAACCCGCTGGGGCATGCTGGCCCTGGTGTTCTTCGCCACCACCCTCAACTACATCGACCGCGCCGCCCTGGGCGTGATGCAACCGATTCTGGCCAAGGAAATGAGCTGGACGGCGATGGACTACGCCAACATCAACTTCTGGTTTCAGGTCGGCTACGCCATCGGCTTTGTGCTACAGGGCCGCCTGATCGACCGGGTGGGCGTCAAGCGTGTGTTTTTCTGCGCGGTGCTGCTGTGGAGCCTGGCCACCGGTGCCCACGGCCTGGCCACCTCGGCGGTCGGGTTCATGGTTTGCCGGTTTATCCTCGGGCTGACCGAAGCCGCCAACTACCCGGCCTGCGTGAAGACCACGCGACTGTGGTTCCCGGCCGGCGAGCGCGCCGTGGCAACGGGCATCTTCAACGCCGGCACCAACGTCGGCGCGATGATGACGCCTATGCTGCTGCCGCTGATCCTGCACGTGTGGGGCTGGCAGGCGGCGTTCCTGTGCATGTCCGCGCTCGGTGCTATCTGGCTGGTGTTCTGGGGTTTGAAGTACTACAACCCGGAAGACCATCCCACCGTTAAACAATCCGAATTGGACTACGTGCAACGGGAAGTCGAGCCGGAACAGCCCCGCGTGCCGTTCAGCCGCATCCTGCGCATGCGCGGCACCTGGGCCTTTGCGCTGGCCTACTCGCTGACCGCTCCGGTGTTCTGGTTCTACCTGTACTGGCTACCGCCGTTCCTGAACCAGCAATACAACCTGGGCATCAACGTGACGCAGATGGGTATTCCGCTGATCATCATCTACCTCACCGCCGACTTCGGCAGTGTGGGGGGTGGCATTCTGTCCTCGTTCCTGATCGGGCGCGGCATGAACTCGATCAAGGCGCGGCTGCTGTCGATGCTGTTGTTCGCCTGCTGCATCGTCGGCGTGATCATGGCGGCCGGTTCCAGTCAGTTGTGGGTCGCGGTGTTCGCCATCTCCCTGGCCATCGGCGCGCACCAGGCCTGGACCGCCAACATCTGGAGCCTGGTCATGGACTACACGCCCAAGCACATGATGAGCACGGTGTTCGGCTTCGGCGGCATGTGCGCGGCCATCGGCGGCATGTTCATGACCCAGATCGTCGGCCACATCCTGACCGTGACCAACAACAACTACACGCTGTTGTTCACCCTGATTCCGGCGATGTATTTCATCGCGCTGGTGTGGATGTACTTCATGGCGCCACGCAAGATTCCTACGGTAGACGCGTAATCAACGCCGCCGCTGCTGCCAGGCAGCGGCCAAGCCGCTCATGCAGATCACTCCGATACCGACCACCGTGGTCATGTCGGGGGTATGGCTGAACACCAGCCAACCCAACAACCCCGCAAACACGATCTGGCAATAGCCGAACGGCGCCAGCAAGGCCGGCGCCGCAAAGCGGAACGCCTGGGTGAGCATCAAGTGCGCGGTCATCCCGCAAGTGCCCAGCGCCAGCATCATCACGCCATGCCACAGGGTCGGCACCTGCCAGAAGAACGGCACCATCGCACTCATCACCAGGGTGTTGCACAGGCCGGCGAAGAAGTTGCTGGTGGTGGGGCTGTCGTACTGGCTGAGGATGCGCGTGAGCAGTTGGTAGAAGCAGAAGAACAGCGCCGAACACAGCGGCAGCAGCACCGCTGGCGTGAACAGCTCACCGCCCGGATGGATGATGATCACCACGCCGACAAACCCGCAGATCACCGCCAGCCATTGGCCTCGTGTGACGTGCTCGCCGAGCAAGGGCACCGACAGCGCTGTCACCAGGATCGGCGCGAGGAAGTTCACCGCCGTGGCCTCCGCCAGGGGGATGTAATGCAACGCCGTGGTGAAGAACAGGCTGGTGCCCAGCAAGCACAGCGCCCGCACCACCTGCATGCCCGGCCGCTTGCTGCGCAGCACGCGCAGCCCCGATTGCGGCAGGAAGATCCCGGCCATCAGCAAGGTGTGCACCATGTACCGCGCCCACACCACCATCACGATCGGGTAGAACCCGGCCAGGTATTTGGACAACGCGTCGTGGCTGGAGAACAGGAACGTCGCCAGCACAATCAGCAGGATGCCCTTGAACGGATGGTTGACGCCGGAAAGCGGGGTACTGACAGTCATTGAATTCTCTTGTGTGGCGAGCTGAACGCGGTGCACTTAACCGAAGTAATCTAGCAGCCGGGCAGGCGTCTGCCCCAAGAGCATAACCAAACACCGGGCGAACAGCGCACTAAATCCGTGGATTCGAGTCCAACCCTGCACGCGCGCCCCGGCGTTGCACACTTTTTAATCAAGGCCCTGCCGCTATGAAAAAAATCCTGTTTGCCCTCTCTGCCCTTGCCCTGCTCGCGGCCTGCGATAAAACCCCAAAAGAAGCGCCCAAGCCGGCCCCCGCGTCCGTGCAGGCGACCCTGGTACCGCAAACCCCACCCACTGATAAATGGGTCGGCAAATGGATCGGCGTCGAAGGCTTGAACCTGAGTATTGCCAAGGACGACAGTATCGGCCGCGGCCACTACCTGCTCACCATGCAGTACGGCCTCGATGCCGACGCTTCCGGCACGTTCAAGGGCCAGGCCACCGATGACGGCATCGCCTTCACCCGCCCGGACGGCCCGCAGGTGCTGCGCGCCGGGGATGGTGCAGCCACGGGCTTGAAATGGCTGGCAGATAAAAAAGACTGCCTGATTGTTGCCGCCGGCGAAGGCTATTGCCGCTAATTGCGACCATACTTCACCCATATTTTTGCCGGACCGTTTATCAAGAGGAATGCCCCATGCTATGGAAAAAAGGCCGACGCAGCGACAACGTGGTGGATGCCCGCGATGACAGCGGCAGCGGTGGTGGCGGTATGCGCTTCGGCGGTGGCAAGGGCCTGAGCCTGACCGCCATTGTGCTGATCGTCGGCATCGGCTGGCTCACCGGCCAGGACCCGATGCAGATCCTCGGCCAATTGACCGGCCAGATGGAGCAGGCGCCGTCCGTCAGCCCGCAATCGCGTCAGGCGCCAGCTGCCAACGACGAGCAGGCCGACTTCGTGCGCGCGGTGCTGGGCGATACCGAAGACACCTGGGGCCAGGTATTCCAGGAGAACGGCCTGGCCTACAAGAACCCGAAACTGATCCTGTTCCGTGGCCGGGTGAACTCCGCCTGCGGGGGCGCCACCTCCGCCAGCGGCCCGTTCTATTGCCCGGCGGACCAGCAGGTGTACCTGGACCTGGATTTCTTCCGGGAAATGTCACAACGCTTCCAGGCCGCCGGCGATTTCGCCCAGGCGTATGTGATCGCCCACGAAGTCGGGCACCACGTACAAACCCTGCTCGGCATCTCGTCCAAGATCCAGGACGCCCGCCAGCAGGGTCGCCAGATGCAAGGCGACGGTGGCCTATTGGTGCGCCAGGAACTGCAAGCCGACTGCTTTGCCGGCGTATGGGCCAACCGCGCGCAGAAACGCCTGAACTGGCTGGAGCCCGGCGATATCGAAGAGGCGCTCAATGCCGCCAACGCCATTGGCGATGACCGCCTGCAGCAACAGGGCCAAGGGCGCGTCGTACCGGACTCGTTTACCCACGGCACCTCGGCCCAGCGCGTACGCTGGTTCAAGGCGGGCTTCGCCCAGGGTCAGATCACCCAGTGCGATACCTTTGCAGCCAAGAGCCTCTAAATGAATAAACGAATGGGGTGGCTGCTCGCGTTGTTGATGTCCTGTTCAGTATTGGCGGCCGAGCACGGTGTCAAAATGGTCAGCCCCGATCGTTTTCACTTGGATGCGGGCGATCTCAGCCTGGGCTTGAGCCAGGATTGGCGCCAGCCGCTGCCAGAGGTCACCCGCGCGCTGATTATCGTGCATGGCCGCCTGCGCAACGCGCAGACTTACCTGCAAAGCGGTATCGACGCCGCCGCTCATGCCGGGGTTGGTGCTGATGTGCTGGTAATTGCACCACAGTTTCTCAACCAGTCGGATATGAAGCGTAACCATCTGGATAACCAGGTGCTGCGCTGGAAAGGCAACGACTGGATGGCCGGCGAGCAGTCAATCGGTCCCGGCCAGGTCAGCTCCTTTGGCGCCCTCGACCAGATCATCAAACACCTGGGCAACCGCACCCTGTTCCCGGCGCTGAAAGAAATCGTAGTCGCCGGGCATTCCGGTGGCGGCCAGGTGGTGCAGCGCTTCGCGGTCACCGGCCACGCGCATCCGATGCTGCAGACCGAGGGCATTCGCCTGCGTTATGTCGTGGCCAATCCATCGTCTTACGCCTACTTCAGCCCACAACGCCCGGTGAAGTTCGAGACGGCCGGTTGCCCTGGCTTCAACGACTGGAAGTACGGCATGCAAGGCCTGCCGGAGTACGCCAAGGGCCAAGGCGCCGAGCAACTGGAACAGGCCTATGTGTCACGTGATGTCACTTACCTGCTGGGCCAGCAAGACACCGACCCCAACCATCCGGCGCTGGATAAAAGCTGCGAAGCCGAAACCCAGGGCGCCTACCGGCTGATCCGCGGGCACAACTATTTCGACTACCTCAAGCAACGGCATCCGCAGTTGAGCCACAGGCTGGTGGAAGTGCCGGGGGTGGGCCATGACGGGGATAAGATGTTCACCTCGCCCGAGGGCCAGAAAGTCCTGTTCGCGCAATAGCTGCCGAAACCGGATAAAAATGTGGGAGGGGGCTTGCCCCCTCCCACCTTTGATCTCTATTGGCTGGACTGGATCATTTGGCGCAATACCGTGCAATCCTCGGCATGCCAATCCGCCAATTCCGGCCACGGGTTCTCCGGCAGGTTAACCAACACCGTCCGCGCACCGGCTGCCCGGCCGCAGTCCAGGTCGAAGCGATAATCGCCCACCATCACCATCTCGCTTGGCGCCACCTCCCAGGCCGCCGCCAGCTTCAACAGGCCACCCGGATCCGGCTTGGGCGGCGCGTCCTCACGCCCCAGCACGTCCTCGAACGCAAAACAGTCCGCCAAGCCAATCGCCTGCAGCGTGACATGCGCCAGCTCCTGCGCATTGCGCGTCAGAATCCCCAGGCGATAACCACGCCCGGCCAGCTCACGCACCAGCTCCACCGCGCCCTCGGCGGCGACCGAACCCAGGGCCAGTTCGCGCTCATGCTCCAGCAGCCAGGCATGCTTGGCCGCCGCGATGTCCGCCGGCAACCCGGCCAGGTGAGTGAGAATGTCGTCTTCTGGCGCAATCTCCAGCGCCACGCGAATGGCGGCGAAATCATGCACCGCCACCGTGAGGGTGCCGTCCATGTCGAACACCCAATGCCGGACGTCGGCCAGGCTCATGCCCAGTCCTTGCGATGGCGAATCAAGCCTTCCTGGGTCACCGACGCCACCAGTTGCCCGGCGCGGTTGTACACACTGCCTCGGGAGAACCCTCGGGAATTGCCGGCCCATGGGCTGTCCATGGCGTACAGCAACCAGTCGTCGGCGCGCAGGTCGGCGTGGAACCACAGCGCGTGGTCGAGGCTGGCGACCTGCATATCTTTTTGCCACACCGTCTTGCCATGGGGCAGCAGCGAGGTGGTCAACAGGCCGAAGTCCGAGGCGTAGGCCAGCAGGTATTTATGCAACGCCGGTGTGTCGGCCAGGGCACCGTCGGCGCGAAACCACACGTACTTGACCGGGTCGGACGGCTGCGGGTTGAACGGGTCCTTTTCGGTCACCGGGCGTACTTCGATGGGCTTGGGGCACAGCAGCTTGTCGCGCATGTGCTCGGGGATCAGGTGCGCGCGCTGCTGAGTCAGTTCCAGCTCCGACGGCAGGTTCTCCGGGCCGACCACCACGGGCATGGTGGTCTGGTGCTCGAAGCCTTCTTCGTCGTACTGGAAGGAAGTGGTGCAGGTGAAAATCGGATGGCCCTTCTGGATCGCCGTGACGCGACGCGTGCTGAAACTGCCGCCGTCGCGCACGCGGTCCACCGAGTACACCACCGGTAATGCCGCGTCGCCCGGGCGCAGGAAATAACCGTGCAGGGAATGAACGTGGCGCGCTTCTTCGACAGTCTGGCTGGCCGCCGACAGCGACTGGCCCAGCACCTGGCCACCGAACAGTTGGCGAAAACCCAGGTCCTGGCTGCGGCCGCGAAAGAGGTTTTCCTCGATCGGCTCCAGGGTCAGCAAGTCCACCAGATCTTCCAATACTTGGCTCATAGAGCAACTCCTAAAATCGATAGGGCATTCCGGGCTGCTTATCCATGCAGCGTGTCCAACCATTGGGCGCGGGTGATGCGGTACAAAACATGCTGGCGCAGCGGGTCATCGGCTGCGACTTTGGGGTGTTCAAAATCTGCCTGCGGATCGTAATGCATACCGATGGCCTGCATGACTTTTTGTGAAGGCAGATTGGCTTCGGTGGTGAAGGCGACGATTTCATCCAGGCTCAGGCGATCAAAACCACAGCGCAATGCGGTCCAGGCCGCCTCGCTGGCATAACCCAGGCCCCAATGCTCGCGGGCCAGGCGCCAGCCAATTTCCACCGCCGGGGTGAAGCCCGCTTCAAAACTGACGTTCTGCAGCCCGGTCAGGCCGATGAATTCGCCGGTGTCCCTGCGCTGCAAAGCCCAGAGGCCGAAACCATACTCGGCGAAATGGCCGCGAATCCGGCCAATCAGTGCGGCGCTTTCCAGGTGGCTCAATTTAGCCGGGAAATAACGCATCACCTGTGGGTCGGCGCACATCTGCGCAAAGGCCTGCAGGTCGCTGTCACGCCATTGGCGCATGATCAGCCGTGCACTTTCCAACTCCAGTATCGGCTCCATGGTCCCCCTCCCTTGCGATGTGCGTGAGTGTACAGCGCTGGTAAGATCCGACGCAGATTCCTGTCAGAAAATCCCATGCCCTTGCCATTGATCTACCACGATGACTACAGCCCCGAGTTCCCGGCGGACCACCGATTCCCCATGGACAAGTTTCGCCTGCTGCGCGACCACCTGGTGGACAGTGGCCTGACCGAGGACCGCCACTTGCTGCGCCCGCAGTTGTGCCCGGCAGAGATTCTGGGCCTGGCCCACGAACCTGGGTATATCGAACGCTACATGAGCGGCAAGTTGTCTCGCGAAGACCAACGGCGCCTCGGCCTGCCGTGGAGCGAAGCCCTGGCGCGACGCACCGTGCGCGCGGTGGGCGGCTCGATCCTGGCGGCGGAGCAGGCGCTGGAGCATGGCCTGGCCTGCCACCTCGCCGGTGGCACCCACCACGCCCATTACGATTACCCGGCGGGCTTTTGCATCTTCAATGACCTGGCGGTGATCAGCCATTACCTGCTGGCCAGCGGCCGGGTCAACCGTGTGTTGATCTTCGACTGCGACGTACACCAGGGCGACGGCACCGCGCGCATCCTGCATGACACGCCGGATGCCATCACCGTCTCGCTGCACTGCGAGAAAAACTTCCCGGCGCGCAAAGCCCAGAGCGACTGGGACATTGGGTTGCCGATGGGCATGGGCGATGCCGACTACCTCAAGGTTGTCGATGACGCGCTCAACTACCTGCTGCCGTTGTACCAGCCGGACCTGGTGCTGTACGACGCGGGTGTGGATGTACACCAGGACGACGCACTGGGCTACCTCAAGCTCACCGATGCCGGCGTCGCCGCCCGCGATGAAAGCGTGATGCGTCACTGCCTTGGCCGCGACATTCCGGTGATGGGCGTGATCGGCGGCGGCTACAGCAAGGACCGCCCTGCCCTGGCCCGCCGCCACGGCATCCTGCACCACAGCGCGCAGCGTGTGTGGACGTCATCAGGCTGTCATTGAAGTGTGGGCGTTACCCACAATGCCTGTGGAACCAGCTGTGGATAACTTGAGCGTAACGGTCTGAAAGCAGTTAGCCGTATGGCTTGCAGGAAACTGTACATTTTTTGATCAGGCAGCGCCGCCATCGTCGGGTAGAATACTCGGCCTATTCATAGCGCCGCAGCCCTGCCCATGCCTCAGACTTCTCCTCATTGTGTCGCCATCATTGGCGGCGGCCCTGCCGGACTGATGGCCGCTGAAATCCTGAGCCAGGCGGGCGTGCGGGTGGACCTGTACGACGGCATGCCCTCAGTGGGGCGTAAATTCCTGCTGGCCGGCGTGGGCGGCATGAACATCACCCACTCCGAAGCCTACCCGGCGTTCCTCTCGCGTTATGCCGAACGAGCACCGCACCTGGCACCGTTGCTGCGCAGCTTCGGTGCCGAGGCGTTGCGCGAGTGGATTCATGGGCTGGGCATTCAAACCTTTGTCGGCACCTCCGGGCGCGTATTTCCTACGGACATGAAAGCCGCGCCGCTGCTGCGCGCCTGGCTCAAGCGCCTGCGTGAGCAAGGTGTGGTTATCCACACCCGGCATCGTTGGGTGGGGTGGAATGCCGAAGGCGATTTACTTATCCACAGCCCGGAGGGCGAGCAAGCCGTGCACAGCGATGCGGTGCTGCTGGCCTTGGGCGGTGGCAGCTGGTCGCGCCTGGGCTCCGACGGCGCCTGGCTCAACCTGTTCGAAGGTCGCGGCCTGCCCTATGTGCGCCTGCAACCGAGCAACTGCGGTTTCGAGGTGTCGGCCTGGAGCGATTTGATGGTCAGCAAATTCGCCGGGGCTCCGTTGAAAAACGTCGCCATTGGGCTGGGGGACGATAAGCCGCGCCTGGGCGAATGCGTGGTGACGGCTACCGGTATCGAAGGCAGCCTGATCTATGCTCTGTCGGCGCCGATTCGCGAAACGATCAACCGTGACGGCGCCGCCACCGTGCATATCGATCTACTGCCGAGCAGGCCTCTGGACAAGGTACAGGCTGCATTGGCCAAACCGCGGGGGTCGCGGTCGATGAGCAAGCATTTGCACAGTCAATTGGGCCTGGATGGGGTCAAGGCAGCGCTGTTGCGTGAGCTGGCCCCTGCTGAGCATTTCAATGACCCGGCGCAGTTGGCGGTGGATATCAAAGCGCTGCCGCTGACATTGGTCAGGACCCGGCCGCTGGATGAAGCCATCAGCACCGCCGGCGGTGTGCCGTTCGAAGCGCTGGATGAGCGGTTGATGATCAAACAGTTGCCGGGCGTGTTTTGTGCCGGGGAGATGCTCGATTGGGAGGCGCCGACCGGGGGGTATCTGCTGACGGGGTGTTTTGCCAGTGGCAGGGCGGCTGGGCTTGGGCTGTTGGAATGGCTTAACCGCTGAGAGGTGGGGTGGATTCAAGGCCGCCATCGGGGGCAAGCCCCCGATGAGGCCATCAGCCACACCGCAAAATCACTTCTTCTTACGCGGCCCGGTGTTGAAAACCGGCACCTTGCGCACTGGCTTGATCGACGGTTCCGCCGGTGCTGCATCACCGCTGTCCACCCACTTGCCCAGATTGCGCTTACCGCCTCCGCCCGACGTCTTGGGCTTCTTCGGCTTTTTCGGCTTCTTCACCACCTGCCCGCTGGCATCGGTATCCGGCACGCGGTGTTCCGGTTCGAAGTCCGGTTCCATCTTGCGGGTGAGGGTTTGGCGGGTCAGCATTTCGATCGCCGAGAGCATGTTCACTTCATCGGCACACACCAGGGAAATCGCCTCGCCGGTGTTGCCCGCGCGGCCGGTGCGGCCGATGCGGTGGATATAGTCTTCGGCGACGATCGGCAGGTCGAAGTTGACCACCAGCGGCAGGTCTTCGATGTCTAGGCCACGGGCAGCCACATCGGTGGCCACCAGGATCTGCACGTCGCTGGCCTTGAAGCGGTCCAGCGCACGCTGGCGTGTGGCCTGCGGTTTGTCGCCATGGATACCGTCGGCGTTGATGCCCAGCCCCTGCAACTTATCCACCAGCGCATCCACGCCGTTGCGGGTTTTGGCGAACACCAGCACCTGCTTCCAGCGACCCTTGCGCATCAGGTGCACGAACAGCTCCGCCTTGCGCTTTTTATCCACCGGCACCACCCACTGCTTCACCGTGTTGGCGGCGACGTTGCGCGGGCTGACTTCGATGCTCAGCGGGTCATTGAGCATCTGCCCGGCCAGCAGACGGATGTCGTCGGAGAAGGTGGCGGAGAACAGCAGGGTCTGGCGCTTTTTCGGCAGCATGCGATAGATGTTGGCCAGCTCTTCGGAAAAGCCCAGGTCAAGCATGCGGTCGGCTTCATCCAGCACCAGGGTTTGCAGCTGGTTGAGTTTCAGCGCGTTCTGGCGGAACAGGTCGATCAGGCGGCCGGGGGTGGCAACCAGGATGTCCACGCCCTTGCGCAGCTTCATCATCTGCGGGTTGATGCTCACGCCGCCGTACACCGCGTAAGTGGTCAGCGGCAGGTGCTGGGCGTATTCGGCGACGCTTGTGTGAACCTGCTCGGCCAGTTCACGGGTGGGGCACAGGATCAGCGCACGTGCCGAGTTGGCGGCGACTTTCGGCCCTTCCATCGTCAGCAGCTGCAGCAGTGGCAAGGCAAAGCCTGCGGTCTTGCCGGTGCCGGTCTGGGCCGCAGCCATCAGGTCACGACCGGCCAGCACCGCCGGAATGGCTTGCGCCTGCACCGGCGTCGGGGTCTGGTAGCCAAGCGTCTCAAGGGCGCGCAGCAAGGGTTCGATCAGGCCAAGGGAGGCGAAAGTCATGTGTTTACCGTAGGAAAAATTCAGCGCAAGGTCGCAATTGCGCCGCAGTTTACCTTATTTCCGCCTTCGGCTTGCGCCACTGGGGCAGGCTGATCAGCAACACCGCGCTGATGATCACCAGCATCGCCAGGGCTTCCTCCAGGCCGATGGACTCGCCGACGAACACAATCCCCAGCAACACCGCCACCGCAGGGTTCACATAGGCATAGCTGGTGGCGGCCGCCGGGCGTACATGCTTGAGCAGGTACATGTAGGCGTTGAAGGCGATGATCGAACCGAACACCGTCAAATAGGCCAGGGCCAGCCAGCCTTCCAAGGGCGGCATCGCCTGCAAGTGCTCACCCGACACGCCGCTGACGATCAACAACGCTACGCCAGCCACCAGCATTTCAGCGGCACTCGCCATCGCACCCTGGGGCAGTGGCAAGTGACGGCTCCACACCGAACCAAACGCCCAGGACGCCGCCGCCATCAAGAGCAACACCGCACCCAGCGGGCTCGATTGCAGGGTGCTGCCCATATTGAGCATGGCGATGCCGATAATCCCCAGAATCACCCCGGCCCATTCCAGCCGCGTATTACGGGCGCCCCAGAAAAAACCACACAGCAAGGTAAACAACGGCACGGTGGCCACGGCCAACGCGGCGACGCCGGACGATACGCCCATATGTTCCGCCACGCTGACGCCACCATTGCCCACGGTAAGCAGCAAAATACCAATCATCCCGGCAGCCTTCCATTGCGTCCACGTCGGCGCCGGCACACCACGCCACCTGAGGTAGCCGTACATCAACGCGCCTGCCGTGCAAAACCGAATCCCCGCCAGCAACAACGGCGGCCAGTACTCCACGCCGATGCGAATCACCAGGTAGGTGGAACCCCAGATCACATACAACGCAAAAAAGGCGGCGATCAAGGGTAAGGGGAAACGACGTGGGCCAGGCATTGGGTGGCTCTATGGCAGGAGGGGGGAGGCTTATTCTAGAAACGAAGGTGCATAAACTTAAGTTACAAAACAGGTTTAAAACGCCAATACACTTGGTCGCTGACCTGATCGTTCCCACGCTGCGCGAGGGAATGATCTGAAGCGGGTGGTGGACCTGGCGCTGGCGTGCACAAAGGCTCGATAGGCGACGCATAACTAAATGTGGGAGGGGGCTTGCCCCCGATGGCAGTGGGTCAGCTACACATAAGCTGGCTGATCCACCGCTATCGGGGGCAAGCCCCCCTCCCACATTTGGAGCTTCAGTGTCCTTGAAACCGCGCCCAGGCTCAGAACCCGCGATGTTTCTTCAGGTGTTCATTGATCTTCGCCGCCGGCACTTTCTGCAAGGTGCACAGCAAATCATGTGACAGCTCACGCAGGCCATGAGTCTGGCGCAGTTCCTGGGCCAGGTGCGCGGTGAGGTTGGCGGCCATTTCCGCATCCGCCAGCGCCCGGTGGGCCTGGCCGGTGTGGGGCAGTTGGGCGTAGGCGTTGAGGGTGCCGAGCTTGTGGTTCGGCGCCGTCGGCATGAGGCGGCGGGCCAGTAGCAGCGAGCAGGCGAATTTTTGCAGGCGGGTGCGGCGGATCAAGCCCAACTCGTAGTCCCAGAACTTCTGGTCGAACGCGGCATTGTGCGCCATCAACGGCGTGGTGCCGACGAATTCATTGACCTCATTCATCACCCGCTCGGCCGGTGGCGCGTTGCGCAGCATGGCGTTGCTGATGCCGGTGAGCTGCTCGATAAACGCCGGCACGCGTACACCGGCATTCATCAGGCTCTGGTAGCGGTCGACGATTTGCCCGCGCTCAAGGATGACCACGCCAATTTCCGTGGCCCGGCAGTAGCTGCTCGGAGTGATGCCGGTGGTTTCAAAGTCGATGACCGCTATACGTTCCAAACCTGTTCCAACTCCGTCTAACAATGTAGTGGGCCGCCGCGCTTATTTGAGCAGCAACGCGCCTTCGATCGGCACATAGCGGCTGGCAGCGCGTATCAATGAATTGGCCGTCAGCCCCGGCACGCCGTAGGCCACGGCTTGCACGCCATGCTTGTGAATGATGCGGTCGAGCAGCATGTCGAAATCGCCATCGCCGGAGGCCAGTACCACTTCGTCGACGTTAGCGGCGGCATCCATGATGTCGATGGTGATGCCCACGTCCCAGTCGCCCTTCGCCGAGCCGTCGCTGCGCTGGATGTAAGGCTTGAGCTTCACGGTAAAACCCAGGTTGCGCAGGATCTGCTGGAACTGCTGCTGCTTGCTGTCGCCACGGTCGATGGCGTAGGCGTACGCCTCCACGATCTGCCCATGAGCGCTGATATCAGCCCACAGTGCGGCGTAGTTGAAGTGGCAACCATAGGCCTGGCGAACGGTGTAATAGAGGTTTTGCACATCGGCGAACACTGCAATTTTTTTCACCGCACTTCCTCAATTGACCGCCAGGCGCCAGCGCCCGGAAAGGGGGCCAGTATGCCAGCCAAGGGAAGGTTTCCGGGAAAAAATCAGACCGGAGCGCCGCAGCGCTCCGGCTGGGGTGTGTCAGACGAAGGAATCGTCGTCGCCAAAGGAGGAGGAATCGTCGGAATAATCGCTGTCGGCGAAGCTGTCCGCGTTGTTGCTGCCCCAGCTGTCATTGCCTGCGAACTTCTGGTCATCGTTGCCCCAGCCACCCTGGTCACCGGCGGGCGCCGGTTGTTCGATGATCTCTTCCACCACCTGCGGCTGTTGGTTGTGGTGGAACAGGTTGCTGATGCCTTCGGCGAGCAACACACCACCGGCCACGCCGGCTGCGGTTTTCATCGCGCCCCCCAGGAACCCGCCGCCCGCAGGTACGGCGGCGGCCGTTGGTTGCGGCTGTTGATAATTCTGCTGCGGCGCGGGCTGGTTGAACGCGGGTCGCGCCGGCTCACGCCAACCGCCGCCCGAGTTGCTCGGTGCAGGCTGAGCATCACGCGAACCACCGCCACCAAAGATGCTCGACAGAAACCCGCCACCGCTCGCCGGGGCGGCTGGCGCGGATTTGGCGCGCTCTAATTCTTCCTGCAATTGCTGGATCTGCTGCGCCTGTTGCTTGTTCTGCGCATCGAGGCTTTTGAGCGCATGTTCCTGCACCAGTAGCGACTGGGTCATGTAGTAGCCGGCGGCCGGTTGGCGAGTCATGTGTTCCTTGATCCGCGCTTCGGCCTGGGCGTCGCGGGGGGCTGAGTCCGTTTCGGCTTGCTGCAACCGTGAAAACAGTCCGTCGATCAGGGTTTGTTCTTCGCTGTTCATGGCGACCTCGTTAGATTGCCGGTAAAAAAATCAGGGTCCCGCCTGGCATCAGGCAAGGTACGCGTTAGTTATGGGGCTGTTACCAATTGTTTCAATGGTCTTTACTCAAGGTTTACGTTTGCTTGCCCACGCCAGCTATCGGTTAAAGTGTGCCCCTGCTTTTTCGGCCTGTGATGACTCTGATGAATCCGTTAGACGTGCTGCGCGACTCCTTCCGCTTTACCCAACGTAACCTGGGCGCCATCGTCCAGCTGTGCCTGCCGCTGGTGATCCTCGAAGCCCTGCTGCAACAGGTGCTCGACCACACGCTGGGCCCGGATGCCTTCAGCGGTTACAGCGTGGTGGTGGGACTGCTCGTGTACCCGTTGTACACCGGCGCGTTGATCCTGTTTCTCGACGCGCGCACCCGTGGCGAGTCGCCACGCACCCGGGATGTGTGGGCCATGGCCCTGGCGATGTGGCCGCGCTTCGCCCTGCTGACCGCCATGAGCACGCTGCTGATTCTGCTCGGGTTGTCGCTGTATTTCCTGCCGGGCCTGTGGCTGATGGTGGTGCTGGCGTTTGCCGAGTACTTGCTGGTACTGCGCGGCATGTCGGCGCTTGAAGCGATGAAGGAAAGCCTGCGCCTGACCCGTGGGCATTTCTGGCGCATCCTGGTGTGCCTGCTGTGCGTGATGACCCCGCTGTGGCTGCTCAAGGGCGCCAGCGTGGCGGCCTATCCCGAACCCGCGCCGCTGCTGGGGCTGTTGATGGACAGCGCCCACAGTTTCCTGCAGCTGTTTACCAGTGTGGTGCTGTTCCGTTTATTCATGTTGATCGGTGGCGACGCCGACGCGCGGTGATATGCTCCGTGCCCATTCTGAAACGCACATAAGCCGAGCCGATGACCCGTTTATTGCGCATCACCCTGTTGAGTCTGCTGCTGATGGCGGGCCTGCTGACGGCGCTGATCTACAGCCTGACCTGGCGCCCCGACGACAAGCAGACCCTGCCCGTCAGTTGCGTGGCGCCGCGTGCGCCGACCCTGCTGCCGGGGCAGGCGCTCAAGGTAATGACCTGGAACGTGCAATACCTGGCCGGCAAGAACTACGTGTTCTGGTACGACACCCCCGACGGCAGCGGCCCGGACGAGCGCCCCACGGTTGAAGACATGGCCTTCAGCCTCGACGAAGTGGCGCGGGTGATCCGCGACGAACAGCCCGACATCCTGCTGTTGCAGGAAGTCGACGAAGGCGCCAAGCCCTCCCATTATCAGGATCAGCTCGCCCTGTTGCAGGAGCGCCTGGTCGACCTCTACCCCTGCAGCACCCAGGCTTTCGACTGGAAAGCCGACTTTGTCCCCAACCTGCCTATCTTCGGCAGCGTCGGGCGCAAATTGGCGACCCTGAGCCGTTACCAGATCGAACACGCCGAGCGCCTGCAACTGCCAACCGCAGAGGCCAACTTCATCAGCCGCCAGTTCCAGCCCAAGCCTGCGTTGTTGTTGACTTACCTGCCGCTGAGCGACGGTGGCCAACTGGCCGTGCTCAACACGCGACTGGAAGGCGGCGTGCCTGGGCGCAGTGCCGTTCAGGAGCAGGTGAAGGCCACCGTGAAGCTGCTGGATAAACTGGAAGGCCGTGGCACGCCCTGGCTGATCGGCGGGGATTTCAATTTGCTGCCGCTGGGCCAATTCCTGCGCCTGGATGCGCAAAAACGCGGCCAATATTCGCCCGACAGTGAGCTGCATCTGTTGTGGGACAAATACCCGATGATCCCGAGCAACAGTGAATCCAGCGGGATCGACCGGGAAAAATGGCTGACGCACTTCCCTAACGATCCAAGCCTCGAAGGGCCGGATCGTACGCTGGATTACCTGTTCTACAGCCCTAGAATCAAGCGGGTAGAGGCCAAGGTGCGGCAGCAGGACACGTTGCGCATTTCCAACCATCTGCCGGTGATCGCCCGGTTCCTGTTGCCTGCTGCGCAATAAAATGTGGGAGGGGGCTTGCCCCCGATGACAGTGTGTCAGTCAGTAAAGCTGTTACTGATACACCGCTATCGGGGGCAAGCCCCCTCCCACAGGGGATTTCCATTGTGGCTACTTTCGGGGTTTGATCCTGGCCGTCGCTTCGGCCACCAGCGGGTCATCCGGCCAGTAATGCTTGGGGTAACGCCCCTTTAAATCCTTCTTCACCTCGGCATAGGTACTGCGCCAGAAATTCGCCAGATCCTGTGTGACCTGCACCGGCCGCCGCGCCGGCGACAGCAAGTGCAATTTCACCACTTGGCGCCCACCGGCAATGCGCGGCGTATCCGCCAGCCCGAACAGCTCCTGCAAGCGCACCGCGAGGATTGGCGGCTGTTCGCTGTAGTCCAGGCGCACCGACGAGCCCGATGGCACTTTCACGTGCTGCGGCGCCAGTTCTTCCAGGCGTTGGGGCAACGGCCAGGGCAGCAGGTTGTGCAGGTAGCTGGAAATGTCCAGGTTGGCGAAATGGCTCAAGCGCGTAACCTTGCCCAGATAGGGCATCAGCCAATGTTCCAGATTGGCCAGCAACGCCTTATCGCTGAGATCAGGCCATTCGCTGGTTTTGCCGGCGTCCAGCTGGCGCAGCAACATCACACGTGCTTGCCACTGGCGCAGTTCCGAGGTCCAGGGCAGCAGCTCAAGGCCTTTGCGGCGCACCAGGTTGACCAGCGCCTGGCTGCGGGCGGATTCGTCCAGGCCGGTCAGGGGCTCGCGGCTGAGCACCAGTTCGCCGACTTTGCGTTGGCGTTCGGCGCGCAACACGCCTTCGCGTTCGTCCCAGTCGAGTTGATCGACAATGCGCACTTGCTCGGCCAGCACCGTGTCGAACAGCGCCGGGTCGAAACCCGCCGCCAGGTAGATGCGCTCTTCGCGTTGGCCCTGGCGGCTGCCCAGGTCGGCGATCACCAGCCAAGGTTGTTTCATCAGGCTGTCGGCTTCGGCGAACAGCGCAGCGCGGCCGTTGGCCAGGCGATATTCGGCGCCACCGGGACGACGCTGCTGGGCGACGCGGTCCGGGTACGCCAGCGCCAGCAAGGCGCCGAGCCAGCGCGGATGGTCGGGGTCGGCCACCGCCTGGGTTGCCTGGCCTCTTAAATAGCCGCGATATTGGCGTGCCAACTGCCTGGCCCGTTGCACGCCGCCCTGGGTTCCTCGGGCTCGTTCTTCACCGGACAACAGCGCCAGGCGGCTTTGCAAGTCGGCACCGCCGCCGCGCAGGATATCGCGCTCGCCCAACAGGGCGGCGACGTCACAGGCCGTGGCGGCCAGCCCCAGGTCTTGTCCGCGCAACAACAGATGGGCGATACGCGGGTGAGCCGGCAACTCGGCCATTTTCTGGCCATGGGCGGTGAGTTTGTCGCCATTCAAGGCGCCCAGGCGCACCAGCAAATCCTGGGCCTGGGCATAGGCGGCAGTCGGCGGCACATCCAGCCACACCAACTGGCTGGGGGCCACCCCCCAACGGGCCAACTGCAGCGCCAGGCCGGCGAGGTCGGCAGCAAGGATTTCCGCACTGCCATAGGCGGCCAAACCGTCATGCTGGTCTTCGGACCACAACCGATAACACACCCCTGGTTCCAGCCGCCCTGCCCGGCCGGCACGCTGGGTGGCGCTGGCGCGGGAGATGCGTTGAGTATCGAGGCGCGTCATGCCGCTGCCGGGGTCGAAACGCGGTACCCGCGCCAGCCCGGCGTCGATCACCACGCGCACGCCGTTGATGGTCAGGCTGGTCTCGGCGATGTTGGTAGCCAGCACCACTTTGCGCTTGCCGGCCGGTGCCGGGTCAATGGCGGCGCGTTGGGCGTTGAGGTCCAATTCGCCGTGCAGCGGGCATAGCAGCACATCCGTGCCATCCCCCAAGGCATCGGCCAGTTGCTGGTTGACCCGACGAATCTCTGCCTGCCCCGGCAAAAACACCAAGACGCTGCCGGTCTCGTCATGCAGGGCTTCGAGAATAGTCTGCACCACCCGTGGCTCGATAAATTCCCCGGCCTGATATGGCCGGCCCCAGCGCATCTGCACCGGGAACATACGCCCTTCACTGCGCAGGATCGGGGCGTCGTCCAGCAGGCCAGCCAAGCGCTCGCCTTCGAGGGTGGCAGACATCAGCAGGATTTTCAGAGGCTGATCGTTGCGAAACAGCTCGCGTCCGTTGAGGCTCAGGGCCAGCGCCAGGTCGGCGTCGAGGCTGCGCTCGTGGAATTCGTCGAAGATCAGCAAGCCCACGCCGTCCAGCGCCGGGTCGTCCTGCAGGCGACGGGTGAGGATGCCTTCGGTGACCACTTCTATGCGGGTGTTGGGGCCGACCTTGCTGTCGAGGCGGATGCGATAGCCGACCGTTTCACCGACTTTCTCACCCAACTCACTGGCCAGGCGCTCGGCAGCGGCCCGTGCAGCAAGGCGCCGGGGTTCGAGCATCAGGATGGTTTGCCCGGCGAGCCATGGCTCGTGCAACAAGGCCAGCGGCACGCGGGTGGTTTTACCGGCGCCGGGTGGCGCTTCCAGCACGGCTTCGTGGCGGATCGCCAAGGCATCACGCAGGGCGGGTAAAACATCATCAATCGGCAACGAATTCATACTGGCTCCAAAGCAGAGCGACGAGTATAACGGCGAACTGCCGAGCGCCGGTGGTGGTCTCAGAAACGCCACCCGCTTCAATTGTGAATGCAATCAAAGGTGGGATCGGCGTCGTTCGGCAGATCTGGCTTATAGTCATCTTTAAATCGTGTTCAGGAGAGTTTTATGCGTATCGCTTCCCGTGTCATTGGCGGCGTCTTGGCCGTCACCCTGCTGAGCCAACTCACCGCCTGCGGTTCGATTTTCTACCCAGATCGCCGCGGCCAGATCGACGGCAAGATCGACCCGACGATTGCCGTGCTCGATGCGGTCGGCCTGCTGTTTTATGTGATCCCCGGCCTGATCGCGTTCGGCGTCGACTTCGCCACGGGTGCGATCTACTACGAACCGGGCAAGACCGCCCAGGTCGCGCCGGAAAAACTGCACGAGGCCATCGGCGCCGACGGCAAGGTCGACAACGCCAAGCTGCAGAGCATCATCCAGAAGGAAACCGGCCGCACCTTGCCGCTGGACGACCCACGCCTGATCCAGTTCAAGGGCAGCGTGCAGCAACTGGCGTCCCTGGGCCTGCAACCCGCCGCATAAGGACAGCCCATGACCAGCAGTCCCGAACACGCCAGGCTCCTGCGCCTGGCCACCCGCGCCTCGGTGGGCGTGGCCTGTGTGCTGATCATTACCAAGGCCATCGCCTGGTGGTTCAGTGGCTCGGTGGCCATGCTCGCCGGCTTGACCGACTCGCTGCTCGACGGCGTAACTTCGCTGCTCAACCTGCTGGCGGTGCATTACGCCCTGCGCCCCGCCGATGACGATCACCGTTACGGTCACGGCAAGGCTGAGTCACTGTCGGGCATGGCCCAGGCGCTGTTTATCGGCGGCAGTGCAGTGTTGATTGCGTTCCAGGCGTATCAACGTTTGCAGCACCCCGAACCCGTGGGCGCGCCCTGGCTGAGCATTGGCGTGATCGTGTTTTCACTGGCGCTGACCGTGGCGTTGCTGATGCTGCAACATCGGGTGATCCGCGAAACCGGCTCCAACGCGGTGCGCGCCGATTCGCTGCATTACCGCTCCGACCTGATGCTCAACGGCAGCATCCTGGTGGCGCTGGTGCTCGCAGGTTTTGGCTTCCATCAGGTGGACGCTTGGTTTGGCCTGGGGATTGCCGCTTACATCCTGTGGAGCGCCATCCAGATCGCCCGGGAAAGCTTTGCCGTATTGATGGACGAAGAGTTGCCGGTGGATATCAGCCAGCACATGCTCGACCTGGCCCGTGGCGTACCGGGCGTACTGGGTGCCCATGACTTGCGCACGCGGGTGTCCGGCAACCACTGGTTCGTGCAGTTGCACCTGGAATTGCCGGGGGAGCTGACGTTGTCAGTGGCACACGGCATCAGCGACCAGGCCGCCGATGCCATTCATCAGGCCTACCCGAAGGCCGAGGTGCTGGTGCATGCCGACCCGCAGGAAGTGGTCACTGGCGCCAAGGCCTAATACTGCACCTGATAGCCGCGACTGCTCAGGCAGTTGCCCTGGGCCTGGCGATAGGTTTGCACCACCGCCGGGTCGGGGGCGTAGGTGACCGTGCGAGGGTCGAACCCACTTTGCTGCACGGCCCAGCGATAACAGTCGTAGCCGTCCTGTTGCACCTGGGCCGGTGACTGGCCGTTGGCGGGATACGCCACCACGTCATAACCGTTGCCCTGGGGTGCAGGTTGCGGTGCTGGCACGGCCGTCGGCGGTTGCACCACTACGTACTGCGCAGTGCTGCTTTCGTAGGCGTAATAGGCACCGGCGGCGAGAAAGAACAGCGAACTGCCCACCCACACTTCCCGTGCGTAATCCGGCAGGTATTGCACGCGGATGCCGTACGGCGGCGTCACAACCACATAGCGCGGGCCTTGCGGGCGATACCAATAGCCGCCGGAGTAGAAGTAATCCTGGCCACGGTAGGGCACGCGGTAATTGCGGTCGGGGAAACGGTCGACGACGTAGCCTGGACGATATTGCGGGCCCGCCCCCCAACCATTGCCGTGCCCATCGGGACGACCTGGCCAGCGATGGTCGCCGGGACGACCGTTGTCGCCAGGCCGCGAACCTGGACCGCCCGCCTCCCAATGTCGGTTGTCGTCGTTACGCCGTGGGATATCGCGGTAATAGCCCTGGCGCGGCTCCTGGGTCTGGCGCACGGTATCGGGCCGCCCCTGGATCGGCAGGTTATTCGACGGCTGCGGCTGCGGTTGCGGCCGCCCCTGTTCGTTCGCCTGCGGGCGCCCTTGCCATTGGCCGCCGCCATTCTGGCCGGCGTGATCGCCATGCGGGTTCTGCGGGCGCGGCTGATTATTCTCCGCACGCCCACCGCCTTCCGGCCCCCGTTCATGCTGTCCGCCGCCCTGTGGGCGCTGCCCCTGGCCCGGTGAGTTATCGCGTTCGTCGGCTACCGCCTGGGCGCCCACGCTGACCACCAGCAAACCAACACCTGCCATACGCCAGATGCGCTTCATGCTTTTCCTCACTGCGGATTAGGGCTTGATCATGAGACTGGAAAAGCCTCGCCCGGTTCTGAGAGAGGTTATCAGTCACGAGAACTATTTTCTTGAAGGAAAAGAAAAGGGGTGACCCGTCGGCCACCCCTTGAGAATTTCGTCCTGGCTCAACGCTTTTGACGTTGGCTCACCTCACGCCGTCTTCTGGACAGTGTGCAGCCTGGAGGCCGGCTCAACCCTGCTGGGGTGGCGGCCGCAGCGGGCCTGATTGGGCCCGCTGCAGTGGACTGTTGTCCAGGCGGTGATTCTGTTGATAAAGATACCTGCCTGCACCCGACGGATGATTGCGAAGATTGCGTCAATAAACAGTGCTTGCGCAATTTTTAACCCTTCATGGATAATTAACCGCAATAGTTACGACAAAGGCTAACCCAATGAGCAAGCTTGACCGATACGACCTGAGTATTTTGGCGGAATTGCAGCGTGACGCACGGATCTCCAACCAGGAGTTGGCCGAGCGTATCGGCCTGTCGCCTTCGCCCTGCTCGCGCCGGGTCAAGCAATTGGAGGACGACGGCTACATCGCCCGTCAGGTTGCGCTGCTCGACCGCAAGATGCTGGGCCTGAGCCTGACCGCCTACGTATTGATCGGCATGGACCGGCACACCCCGGAACGTTTCGAGAATTTCGAAGCAGCCATCCGCACCCTGCCCCAGGTGCTGGAATGCAGCCTGGTGACCGGGATGGATGCCGACTATCAGTTGAAAGTGGTGGTGCCGGACATGGACCACTATCAGAAACTGCTGCTGGGCCATCTGACCCGGATTGAAGGCGTGACCAGCGTGCGTTCAAGCTTCGTACTCAACCAAGTCTTGAACAGTACCGAACTGCCCCTGACTCACCTGCGCACCTGAGAAAATGAAATTCAAATGTGGGAGGGGGCTTGCCCCCGATGGCGGTATGTCAGCCAGTACTGCACCAACTGACACTCAGCTATCGGGAGCAAGCCCCCTCCCACATTTGGATTGCACTTCGATCCAGGTCAATGTTGCGTCGGTAGCGCTGCCTTATACTGCCCGCCTGCCTTAGTAGGAAGCCCCATGAACAACATCGACCCCGCCCTGTTCGAAGAATGGATGATGACCGGCCTGGTCACGATCCTGATTATCTTCATGGGTTTTATCGTCTGGGACCTGGCGAAAAAATCCAAGGCCGGGCGCTTTGGCTCGTTCATTCTGTTTTTCGTGCTGGGCCTGGGCGTGGCCGCGTTCATCATCAAGAGCGTGGTGATCGGCCTGATCGAGTCCGGCGCGTTATAAGCGCGCCGGTACGGCCCTCCACTGGCCCTGGTCGAGACCTTCGATAGACCAGTCACCAATGCGCACGCGCACCAGGCGCAACGTCGGCAAGCCCACGGCTGCGGTCATGCGCCGCACCTGGCGATTACGCCCTTCACGAATCACCAGCTCCAGCCAATGGGTAGGCACGCTTTTGCGAAAGCGTACGGGCGGGTTGCGCGGCCATAAATCCGGCTCTGTCAACGGCCGGGCTTCGGCAGGCAAGGTCATGCCGTCGTTAAGCTCCACACCGTCGCGCAGGCGTTGCAGTTGCTCTTCGGTGGGCTCGCCTTCGACCTGCACCCAGTAGGTTTTCGCCAGCTTGTGCCGGGGGTCGGCAATGCGTGCCTGCAACTGGCCGTCGTTGGTCAGCAGCAACAGGCCTTCGCTGTCACGGTCCAGGCGGCCCGCCGGATAGATACCGGGGATATCGATAAAATCCTTGAGGGTCGCGCGCCCGCCTTCGTCACTGAACTGGGTCAGCACATCGAAAGGCTTGTTGAACAGGATCAGCTTGGGCTCGGCGGGCGGCGCCTTGGCGACACGACGCGGGCCTGCATGCGGGGGTTTCACGCCAGGGCGGCGCGCATCGGGACGGGTAGGACGGGACATGGCGAACAAAACATCTAACGGTCAGGACCGACAATGCTAGTGGCCTGACCGCTAAATGACCATCCCCACCGCTTAGCGGAACGGCGGCTCGTCGAAGCTGCGCAGTTTGCGCGAGTGCAGCGCGTTGAGTTCGGTGCGCAACAGGTCGACAGCTTCGATGCCGATCTTCAAGTGCTGGCTGACCGCACGTTCATAAAACGCGTTGGCCGAACCGGGCAACTTGATCTCGCTGTGCAGCGGTTTATCCGACACACACAACAAGGTGCCGTACGGCACGCGCAAACGGTAGCCCTGGGCGGCGATGGTGCCGCTTTCCATGTCCACCGCCACGGCGCGCGACAGGTTGATCAACGGCCGTTCCTGGGCCCAGCGCAGCTCCCAGTTGCGGTCGTCGTAGGTCAGCACGGTGCCGGTGCGCAGGCGTTTTTTCAGCTCTTCGCCTTTTTCGCCGGTGACGTTCGCCGCCGCCTGCTGAAGCGCCAACTGCACCTCGGCCAGGGCCGGGATCGGGATGTTCGGCGGCACCACACGGTCCAGGATCCCATCGCGACGCATATAGGCGTGGGCCAGTACGTAGTCGCCGATGGTCTGGGATTGGCGCAGGCCGCCGCAGTGCCCGATCATCAGCCAGCAGTGCGGGCGCAGCACGGCGAGGTGGTCGGTGATGTTCTTGGCGTTGGACGGGCCCACGCCGATATTCACCAGGGTCACGCCGTGGCCGTCACTGGCCTGCAGGTGATAGGCCGGCATCTGGTAGCGGTGCCACACCACGCCTGCGGCAATCGCCGACGCTTCGCCGTGGACCATGCCCTTGTCGATTACCACGTTGCCCGGCAGCACCATGCGGATAAACCGTGGATCGCTGCGCAGTTGTTCCAGGCCATGCAGGATGAACTGGTCAACGTAGCGATGGTAGTTGGTCAGCAGAATCCACGGCTGCACGTGGCGCCAGTCGCTGCCGGTGTAATGCACCAAGCGGCGCAGGGAAAAGTCCACACGGGCCGCGTCGAACAGCGCCAGCGGCAACGGGTCGGTGTTTTCCCAGTCATACAGGCCGTCGGCGATGCCATCGGTGGCGGCGGACAAGTCGGTGCTGGGGAACACGCGGGCCAGGGTTGCGGCGGTCACGCCGGAGCCGGCCAGTTCGTCGCCCTGCTCCACCACGTACGGGTAAGGAATGTTCTGCTGACTGACGCCCACTTCCACCGTCACGGTGAAGTCGTGCATCAGCGGCACCAGTTGCTCCAGCAGGTATTTACGGAAGGCAGCCGGATGGGTGACGGTTACGCTGTAGGTACCCGGCAGCTGCACTTTGGCATAGGCCCGGGTGGTCTGTGGGACTTCGCCGTGGCAGTGGTAAGTCAGGCGCAGTTCCGGGTAGCGAAACAACGCGCGTTGTTCGGCGTCGGGTTCGACGCGGTCCTTGAGGTACTGCTTGAGGGCTTGATTGAGCGCGCCGGTCGCACGCTCATGCAGAGCGGCCAGCCGGTCCACGGCCTCTTCAGCGGTTTGAACGACAACAAAAGCTTCGGTCACGGTAAGCATCCTGTGTTCTGGACTTGCAGGCCTTTATCTTGCCTGTATCCCTGCCTCACTGAAACATCAGAGTTGGAATGCTTTCAATAATGTGGGAGGGGGCTTGCCCCCGATGCCGGTGTGTCAGCCACCAGATGTATTGGCTGACACACCGCTATCGGGGGCAAGCCCCCTCCCACATGGGTTCGTGTTCAGGCAGGTGTTGAGCGGGCGACAAGGGCTTGCACATCCACCCCGCGCGGCAAGGCGCCATAGACCCGCCCCGACGACTCGCCCAGGCGACTGGCAATAAACCCATCACTGACCGCTGCATTGCCCGCCTCCAGCAACAGCTTGGCCTGCAGCGCCAGGGCAATATCCTCGGTCAGCTGGCGGGCGCGGTACTGAATATCCTGAGTGTCCATGAACGCCGACTTCAACCGCTCGATGTGCCGCGCCAGTCGCTGGTCGCCCTGTCCATCGCCGAGTTCGACAAACAACGCTTCCAAAACACCTGGCTCTTTCGACAAGGCCCGCAGTACGTCCAGGCATTGCACGTTGCCGGAGCCTTCCCACGTCGAATTCACCGGCGCCTCACGGTATAGACGCGGCAGGATGCTGTCCTCCACATAACCGGCGCCGCCCATGCATTCGGCGGCTTCGTTGATCATGGCGGGCGCCCGCTTGCAGATCCAATACTTGCCCACCGCCGTCACCAGCCGGGCGAATTTGGCTTCCTGTTCATTGCCCAGGTGATCCAGCGCCCGGCCCATGCGCAGGCACAGGGCCAGGGCCGCTTCGCTTTCCAGGGCCAGGTCGGCCAGCACGTTCTGCATCAGCGGCTGCTCGCTCAGCACGCGGCCGCCCACCGAGCGATGGGCACAGTGATGGCTCGCCTGGGTCAATGCCTGGCGCATCAGCGCGCTGGAGCCGACCATGCAATCGAAGCGGGTCATGGCGACCATCTCGATGATCGTCGGTACGCCGCGCCCCTCTTCACCGATCATCCAGGCCAGAGCGCCACGGAACTCCACTTCGCTGGAGGCGTTGGAGCAGTTGCCCAGCTTGTTCTTCAAACGCTGGATGTAGAACTCGTTGCGCGTGTCATCCGGGCGATGCCGGGGCAGCAGGAAACAGGTCAGGCCCTTGTCGGTCTGCGCCAAGGTGAGGAAGCCGTCGCACATCGGCGCCGAGCAGAACCACTTGTGCCCCACCAGTTCGTAGGCTTGCCCCGGGCCGCCCGCGCCCACCGGGTAGGCGCGGGTAGTGTTGGCGCGCACGTCGGTGCCGCCCTGCTTCTCGGTCATGGCCATGCCGATGGTGGCACCGGCCTTGTGGGCAATGCCGACGTTGCGCGGGTCGTATTGGGTGTTGAGAATCTTCGGCAGCCAGAGGTCCGCCAGGTCCGGTTGCAACCGCAGGGCCGGGACGCAGGCGAAGGTCATGGTCAGCGGGCACCCGCTGCCGGCTTCGGCCTGGCTGTGCAGGTAGGTCATCGCGGCGCGCGCCACATGGGCGCCGGATTGCGGATGGGCCCACGGCAGCGACGGCAGGCCATGCTCGACGGCGGTGCGCATCAGCTCGTGATAGGCGGGATGAAACTCCACCAGATCAATCCTGTGACCATAACGGTCATGGCTGTTGAACACCGGCTTGTGCTGGTTGGCCAGGAACCCGGCCTCCATCAAAGGCCCGCCGGCCAGCGCACCATAGGCATCGATACGCGACTCGGCCCAGCCGGCGCCAAAGCGACGCGCCCACTCTTGCAGGGGCAGGTCGATGCGGTACAGGTTGATACCGTCCAGGGACGGTGGCTGGTTGGTGACGTCGTGGGTTTCGGCAAACCGGTGCAGGTTCATGACGGGCCTCCTGGAAAAAGGCCACGTGACGCCGAGGCCCTGATTTCAGTTAAGCACCGTCACAACCCTTAAAAAAGTGGCATACGCGCCGAATGTTCGGCGCTTTCGCCCTCAGGCGGGCACAGCACGAGACGCTCCAGCGCAGCCTGCAGGGCCTCGAAACGCACCGGCTTGGCCAAGTGTTCGCTCATGCCGATGCCATGGCAACGCTCACGGTCAGCGGTATTGAGCGCCGTGCTCAGGCCGATCACCGGTAACTCAGCGCAGCCCGGCAAGGCGCGAATCTGACAGCACAACGAGAAGCCACCTTCGGGGACATCCAGCACCACCGCATCGAAGCTGTGATCCTGCAGGGTTGCCAATGCAGCCGGGCCACCGTCCACGGCCTTCACCCGATAACCCAGCTTGAGCAGCATGCCCCGCACCGCCAGTTGCGCCACGCTGTTGTCATCCACCAGCAGCACCGTGCATTCCTGCGGCGCTCGTTGTGCAGGCAGCCCCTGCGCGGCCGGCTTCGGTTCGGGCGGGACCGTCTTGACGTCCATTTCCAGCTGGAAGCGACTGCCCTTGCGTGGCTCTGAATGATGGGTGAGGCGCCCGCCCACCAGCTCGATCAACTGCCTGCAAATCGCCAGGCCAATGCCCAGGCCACCGTATTCGCGGGTCATCGAGCCATCGAGCTGGAAGAAGCGCTGGTACAGCGTGGCCTCGTCCAGGAAGGCGAAGCCGATGCCGGTATCGGTCACGATAAAGCTCAGGCGCAATTCGCCATCTGGCTGGGGAACCCCTACCACGCGCAAGCGCACGGCGCCGTGGTGGGTGAATTTGAATGCGTTGTCCAGCAAGCAATCCAGGCACTGGATCAGCTTGTCGGCGTCGCCGATCACGCGGTCCGGCACGGCATCGGCAACGTCTACGGAAAACTCCAGGCCCTTGGCCTGGGCACTGGTGGTGAACTGTTGACGCAGGCTTTCAAGCGCGCCGCGCAAGCCGAACACCTGCGGTCGGGCAGCCAGGCGGCCGGCCTGCAACTCGGTCAGGGTGAGGATGCCGTTGACCATGCGCATCATGTCCCGCGCCGAGCCTGCGGCAGTTTGCTGGTACTGCGCCAGGTCATCGTCCAGAGGCACGGTTTGCATTAGTTCAAGGGAGCCGATCACGCCGTTCATCGGCGTGCGTAATTCGTGGGTCAAGGTAGCGAGAAATTCATCCTTGAGTCGATTGCTGCGGGCCAGTTGCTGGTTGAGCACTTCGAGCTTCTGGCTGGCGTCGAACAGGATCTGCGCCTGCTGCTCACGCATACCGTTGATACGGTCGGCCAGGGCCAGGGACAGCAGCGCGACTTCGATGGCCGAGCCGATCTGACTGGCATACATGGTGAGGAATACGTTGGGCAAATAGCCCAGCACCATCAGCGTATTGACCACCCCGCCGAGCAAGAACGCCGACCATGCGATGATGAAATAGCGCGCCATGCGCTGCCCGCAATACCAGGCCTTGATCGCCGCCACGAAGATGGTCACGGTAAACACCAGCGCCAGCGCAGTGGCCAGGCGCAGCGCCACCGCGTAGCTGGTCAACAGCGCCAGCACCATGACCAACCCGCCACAGGCCGCCAGCGCCAGCAGGATGCGGTCGAGCCAGCGGCTGTGTTGCGCGGTGTGCAGGAAGCTGCGCGCGAACAGGCTGCCGAACAAGGCCGCCGAGCCAATCAGGAACGGCACCGCCGCGTTCGCCCACCACGGGTTGTTCGGCCAGAAGTACTCCACGGCCACGCCATTGACCGACAGTTGGTACAGGCCGAACGAGGCGATATAGAGGATGTAATAGAGGTAGCTGGTGTCGCGTACGCTCAAATAAATAAACAGGTTATAGACCAGCATGCCCAGCAACACGCCGTAGATAGCACCCAGCACATACAGGCGCAGCGGCTGTTCTTCCATATAGGCGGTGCCTGCCCAGAGGGTCAACGGCGCCTGGATCGAGCCTTGGCTCTGGAGGCGCAGGTAGACCGTCTGCTGCTGGTCGGGCACGAAGTTGAGCTTGAACAGATAGTTGCTCTGGCGCACCTCACGGCTGGAAAACGGTAACGCACTACCGGTGCGGGTTGTGAGTCGATAGTTGCCGGTGCCGTCGTTCTGGTACAGGTCCAGGCGATTGAGCGGCGGGTAAGCCAGTTCCAGAAACCAGGTACGCGGGGAGCGAGGGTCAACGGCGGTGTAATGCAGGTCGACCTTCAACCAGAACACCGAGTGCGAATAACCGGCATTGAGGGTGGGCTTGTCATGAGCCCTGAATTGGGTCGCATACGCGGGGGAAGTGACATCGGCGATGGTGAGGTTGCCGGTCGGGTCTTCGAGCACTTGCATGACTCGGCCCAGTGGCAGGCTTCGGGTACTCTGATTGAACTCGACGGCGCCGGCCAGCAGCGGCAGACCGCACAATAATAAAATCAGCAAATAGCGCATAGAGCCCCAGCGTGGCCTGTCCGGTTATGTCAAAAAGCCCCCCATCCTTTTGAGAAGACGTATACCGGCGATACAGTAAGTTGTTTGAATCCACTCTAGCATAGCCGGTAAAGGCCATTGGACACCATTGGAACTATTTTTTGGATGGCCCTGGGACGCGGCTTTCAGGGCATTTGCAGAGGATTTTCAGCCATCCCGAAAACATCACCACTGAGCAACATTCACCTATCGCCGGACGGCCACGCAAAAAGCGTTTGGTGGTAAGCTCGCGCACCATGAATATCTACAGCTCTCGCCCTGTTGTTCTCTGTCTCTCCGGCCATGACCCCAGTGGTGGTGCCGGCTTGCAGGCAGATATCGAAGCCCTGCTCGCCCAGGGTTGCCACGCGGCGCCTGCCGTCACCGCGCTGACCGTGCAGAACACCGTCAATGTCAGCGACTTCCGCGTGCTCGACCGCGAGTGGGTGCTGGCCCAGGCCAATGCCGTGCTCGGCGACTCCGAAGTCGCGGCGGTCAAGCTGGGCATGCTGGGGTCTACCGCGATGGTCGACACGGTGGTCGAACTGCTGCAGGCGCACCCGCACCTGCCGGTGGTCTGCGACCCGGTGCTGCGCGCCGGCGGCGGTGGCAGCCTGGGCAAGGATGAAGTCGGCTATGCGATGCGCGAGCGGCTGTTGCCCCTGGCGCTGATCGCCACGCCCAACCTGCCTGAGGCCCGCATCCTTGCCGAATTGCCTGACGGCAGCGCCGATGAATGCGCCGAGAAGCTGCTTCCGTACGTCAAGCACCTGCTGATCACCGGCGGCCACGGCGACGAGCACGAAGTGCACAACCGCCTCTACAGCCGCGACGGCAGCCGCCATACCTACACGTGCCAGCGTCTGCCCGGCAGCTATCACGGCTCGGGTTGCACGCTGGCCAGCGCATTGGCGGGGCGACTCGCCCAGGGCGAAGGCCTGGCCAGCGCCGTACAGTCGGCGCTCAACTACACTTGGCGCACCCTGCGAGATGCCGAACAACTCGGCCAGGGCCAGTTCGTACCGCGTCGGTTGCCACTGGATTTCTGCTCGTAGTTCACCGTTCATCACCACTTACCGCTCGTCACAGCAAGGGGCTTGCCCGATGAAACTACGTGGCCTTTACGCCATTACCGACAGCCAACTGTTGGCCGGCAAGTTCCTCGCCTACGTCGAAGCGGCGCTGGACGGCGGCGTGACACTGTTGCAGTACCGCGACAAAAGCAGCGACGACGCGCGCCGTCTGCGTGAAGCCGAGAAACTGCGGGAGCTGTGCTCGCGCTACAAGACCCAATTGATCATCAACGACGATGCCGAACTGGCCGCACGCCTGGGCGTGGGCGTGCACCTGGGCCAGACCGACGGCCCGCTGACCCCGGCCCGGGCGCTGCTTGGCTCCAGAGCGATCATCGGTGCCACCTGCCACAGCCAGATCGAACTGGCCGAACAGGCTGCCAAAGAGGGCGCCAGCTATGTCGCCTTTGGCCGCTTCTTCAACTCTACGACCAAGCCCGGCGCCCCTGCCGCCAGCCTTGAAATGCTGGCCGAGGCGCGCAAGCGCCTGCACCTGCCGATCTGCGTGATCGGCGGGGTGACCCTGGAAAACGCCGAACCGCTGGTGGCCCACGGAGCCGACCTGCTCGCCGTGGTGCACGGCCTGTTCGGCGCCGACAGCACCCAGGAAGTCACGCGCCGCGCCCGTGCATTCAACGACCTTCTTAAATCTTCAGTTTAGAGAGCCCGCTCATGTCCCGTTCCGAAACCCTGTTTGCCAACGCCCAGAAACACATCCCCGGTGGTGTGAACTCCCCCGTGCGTGCGTTCAAGAGCGTGGGCGGCACGCCGTTGTTCTTCAAGCATGCCGAAGGCGCCTATGTCACCGACGAAGATGACAAGCGCTACGTCGACTACGTCGGCTCCTGGGGCCCGATGATCCTCGGCCACAGCCACCCGGACGTGCTGGACGCCGTACGCCAGCAACTGCAGCATGGCTTGTCCTACGGCGCCCCGACCGCGATGGAAACCGAGATGGCCGACCTGGTCTGCTCGATCGTGCCGTCGATGGAAATGGTGCGCATGGTCAGCTCCGGCACCGAAGCCACCATGAGCGCCATCCGCCTGGCCCGTGGTTTCACTGGCCGCGACAGCATCATCAAGTTCGAAGGCTGCTACCACGGCCATTCCGACAGCCTGCTGGTAAAAGCCGGTTCCGGCGCGCTGACCCAGGGCGTACCGAGTTCGGCCGGCGTACCGGCGGCGTTCGCCAAACACACCCTGACCCTGCCGTTCAACGACATCGCCGCCGTCGAGCAAATGCTCAGTGAAGTCGGCCAGGAAGTGGCCTGTATCATCGTCGAGCCGGTCGCCGGCAACATGAACTGCGTACCGCCAGCCCCTGGTTTCCTCGAAGGCCTGCGCGAGCAGTGCGACAAGCACGGCGTAGTGCTGATTTTTGACGAAGTGATGACCGGCTTCCGCGTCGCCCTCGGTGGTGCCCAGGCTCACTATGGCGTCACACCGGACCTGAGCACCTTCGGCAAGATCATCGGTGGCGGCATGCCAGTGGGCTGCTTCGGCGGCAAGCGCGAGATCATGCAGCACATCGCCCCCCTGGGCCCGGTCTACCAGGCCGGTACGCTGTCCGGTAACCCGCTGGCGATGGCCGCCGGCCTGACCACCCTGCGCTTGATCAGCCGCCCGGGCTTTCACGCCGAGCTGACCGACTACACCACCCGCCTGCTGGACGGCCTGCAAGTGCGCGCCGACGCGGCCGGCATCCCGTTTGTCACCACCCAGGCTGGCGGCATGTTTGGCCTATATTTCAGCGGCGCCGACGACATCGTCACCTTTGATGACGTCATGGGCAGCGATGCGGATTTGTTCAAGCGCTTCTTCCACCTGATGCTCGAAGGCGGTGTGTACCTGGCACCAAGTGCCTTTGAAGCTGGCTTCACCTCGATCGCCCATGGTGATGCCGAGCTGAAGCTGACCCTGGATGCTGCCGAGCGCGCCTTTGCGGCCCTGAAATAAGTGACGGCGCTGATCCGACGTTGCCCGTGGCAGCGTCAGATTTGCTACTTTGCTTACAGAGACTTCCTGCTTTTTTCGAGAATTGCCCTGCAATCCGGCGGATAACTTGCCCAAGCAGCAGAAAAACGAGTAAAGACTTTGTAAGCAGAGGCCTGCTTATTTCATAATGCGCGCTTATTGGACTCCTCGAGGGTCCGCGCGCCCCGTCAGAGGTAAGTCGATTCCCATGAAACGCACCGGCCGCACCCTGGTTCTGGGCTGCCTGTTGCTCCTTCAACCGCTGCTGGCACATGCACAAGCAGGCGGCAACTCGTTGTTAATCCCAGCGATGGGTCGCTGCACCCTCAATACCCAGCCGGACACCCAGGCCGAAGCCCTGAGCGCGTGCCAGAAACAGGCCGATGAGGGGGATGCGCAAGCGCAATACGAGTTGGGCGAGTACTACCACGACAGCAAGAACCCGGCCGTCGACCTCAACAAAGCGTTGAGCTACTTCGAGAAGGCGTCGCTCCAGGGCCACGCCCAGGCGCAATTCCAGCTGGGCAACATGTTCTTTCGCGGCGAAGGCGTACCGGCCAATAACGTTCAGGCTTACATCGTGCTGAAAATGGCGGCAGTCAACGGTGCCGAAGACGCGCTGGACACCGCCGACGAAGTCGCCGAGCACATGCAGCGCGATGAACTGGAAGTGGCGACCCAGGTGCTGGGGCAGATCTTCCGCAATTACCTGCAGGAACTGCAGAGCGCCGACGGGCGTTCGCCCTTTTCACCCCTTCCCTGATTCAGCGTTGCCTTACTTCTCAGGCATCGGCATCGGAAACGGCATCACATTGCTGGTGCCCCGCGCCTCGCTGATCTTGGGCGTGCCCAGGCGCTCGACTTCATCGATGCGCACAATCGAATGCATCGGCACAAAACTGCGCACCACGCCTTCAAACTGAGCCTTGAGCTTTTCCTCACCCGGGTCGACTACCAACTGGGTGCGCTCGCCAAAGACGAACTCTTCCACCTCCAGAAAGCCCCACAGATCACTTTGATAGATCTGCTTGGCGTACATTTCGAACACCTGGCCCTGGTTGAGGAAAATCACCTTGTAGATTGGAGCTTCACGTTTGGTCATGGTGGGCGAGCAACACATCGGGGATATAAAAGAGGGCGCGAACTATAGCATGGCACCCGATGCACAGCGCTAGGAACCAATGGGCATGCCCCCTATAATGCGCGGTTCTTTACCACCAGTTGACGATTCCCATGGCCAAGAAGCTTTACATCGAAACCCACGGTTGCCAGATGAACGAGTACGACAGCTCGCGCATGGTCGACCTGCTGGGCGAACACCAGGCCCTGGAAGTCACCGCCCGCGCCGAAGATGCCGACGTGATCCTGCTCAATACCTGCTCGATCCGCGAGCGGGCCCAGGACCGTGTGTACTCGCAGCTGGGCCGCTGGCGCGAATTGAAGCTGGCCAACCCGGACATGGTAATCGCCGTTGGCGGTTGCGTGGCCAGCCAGGAAGGCGCCGCGATCCGCGACCGCGCGCCCTATGTCGATGTGGTCTTCGGCCCGCAGACGCTGCACCGCCTGCCGGAAATGATCGACGCTGCGCGCATGACCAAATTGCCGCAAGTGGACGTGTCGTTCCCTGAAATCGAAAAATTCGACCATTTGCCCGAGCCGCGTATCGACGGGCCCAGCGCCTATGTGTCGGTGATGGAAGGCTGCAGCAAATACTGCACCTTCTGTGTAGTGCCCTACACCCGTGGCGAAGAAGTCAGCCGGCCGTTTGACGATGTGCTGGCGGAAATCATCCACCTGGCCGAAAACGGCGTGCGTGAAGTGACCCTGCTGGGCCAGAACGTCAACGGTTACCGTGGCGTGACCGACGATGGCCGCCTGGCTGACCTGGCGGAGCTGATCCGCGTGGTTGCCGCCGTCGAGGGCATCGAGCGCATCCGCTACACCACGTCGCACCCGCTGGAGTTCTCCGACAGCCTGATCCAGGCGCACGCCGAAGTGCCGGAGTTGGTCAAGCACCTGCATTTGCCGGTGCAGTCGGGCTCGGACCGCATCCTGTCGGCGATGAAGCGCAACCACACGGCCCTGGAGTACAAATCCAAGCTGCGCAAATTGCGCGCCGCCGTGCCAGGCATCTGCATCAGCTCGGACTTTATCGTCGGTTTCCCTGGCGAGACCGAGAAGGATTTCCAGCAGACCATGAAGCTGATCGAGGACGTGGGTTTCGACTTCTCCTACTCGTTTGTCTACAGCCAGCGTCCGGGCACCCCAGCGGCCGACCTGCTGGACGAAACTCCGGAAGCGCTGAAAAAGGAACGTTTGAATGCGCTGCAACATCGCCTGAATCAGCAGGGTTTCGAGATCAGCCGACAAATGGTCGGTTCGATCCAGCGCATCCTGGTGACCGATTATTCGAAGAAGGACCCTGGCGAGTTGCAGGGCCGCACCGAGAACAATCGCATCGTCAACTTCCGCTGCGACAACCCGACCCTGATCGGCCAGTTTGCCGATGTGCATATCGACGCGGCGCAACCGCACTCGTTGCGTGGGTCGTTGATCCAGTAACACAGGTCCAATGTGGGAGGGGGCTTGCCCCCGATGGCGGTGTGTCAGCCAGTACATGCGGTGACTGGCACTGCGCTATCGGGGGCAAGCCCCCTCCCACATTGGGACCGTGCAGCATTCCGATAACGTAAGTGCTTTCGCACACCGGCGCCTGGCGTTATTCTCTGTTTCACCTCAACAGCCAAAGGGCGGCTAAAAGCGACCTTGAACGCACCTACAGTAGAACCCCATCGTTTTCTCCTCGAGCCGTTTGAGGCTCGCCGTTTCGCCAACCTGTGCGGACAGTTCGACGAGCACCTGCGCCTGATCGAACAACGCCTGAGCATCGAGATCCGCAACCGCGGCAATCAGTTCGAGCTCATTGGTGAGCCCCAGCACACCACGTCTGCGGAAAACCTGCTGCGTCGCCTCTACCGCGAAACCAAGGGCAGTGAGCTGTCGCCGGAAACGGTGCACCTGTACCTGCAGGAATCCGCCGTGCAAGACCTGGCCAGCAACCCCGTGGCCGAAGCCAGCGTGGCCCTGCGTACCAAGAAAGGCATGATTCGCCCACGCGGCTTGAATCAGCAGAAGTACGTCAAGGAAATCCTCGGCAACGACATCAACTTCGGCATCGGCCCGGCCGGTACCGGCAAGACCTACCTGGCCGTGGCCTGTGCGGTGGATGCCCTGGAGCGCGAACAGGTTCGCCGCATCCTGCTGGTGCGCCCGGCCGTCGAGGCGGGCGAAAAGCTCGGCTTCCTGCCTGGCGACCTGGCCCAGAAGATCGACCCGTACCTGCGCCCGCTCTACGACGCACTCTACGAGATGCTGGGCTTTGAGTACGTGGCCAAGCTGATCGAACGCCAGGTGATCGAAATCGCGCCGCTGGCCTACATGCGTGGTCGCACCTTGAACAACAGCTTCATCATTCTCGACGAAAGCCAAAACACCACGGTCGAGCAGATGAAGATGTTCCTCACCCGTATCGGTTTCGGCTCCACGGCCGTGATCACTGGCGACATCACCCAGGTCGACCTGCCCAAGGGCACCAAGTCGGGCCTGGGCCAGGTGATCGAAGTGCTCAAGGACGTGCCAGGCATCAGCTTCACGCATTTCATGCCCAAGGACGTGGTGCGTCACCCGCTGGTACAGCGCATTGTCGAGGCCTACGAGCGCTTCGAACACCGCGACGACGGCCTATCCAAAGACGTACGCCGCGATGCTTGAGCTTGACCTGCAACTGGCCACCGAAGCGGCCGCGCCCAGCGAAGCGCAGTTCCGTCAGTGGTGTGAGCTGGCCTTGCGCCAGCGCACCGCCGATTCGGAGCTGACCATTCGCCTGGTGGACGAACCCGAAGGCCGTGAGCTGAATCACACCTGGCGCCAAAAAGACTACGCGACCAACGTGCTGTCGTTCCCCGCCGACGTGCCCGACGAGTTCCTGGACATCCCCTTGCTGGGCGACCTGGTGATCTGCGTCGCGGTGGTTGAGCGCGAAGCGCGGGAGCAAGAAAAGGAACTCGAGGCCCACTGGGCCCATCTAGTCATCCATGGCTGCTTGCATCTGTTGGGTTACGACCATATAGACGATGACGAAGCCCTGGAAATGGAAGCACTGGAACGAACGTTGCTTGCAGAACTGGGCCACCGCGACCCGTATGCAGATGACGAAAACCAATCGACACTCAACTGAAACAATCAAGGATTTAGAGTAATCGCTATGAGCGAAGACCGATCGAGCAACGGGCAAAAGTCATGGCTGGGTAAATTGACCCAGGCTTTTGCCCACGAGCCGAAAAACCGCCAGGAGCTGCTGGAGCTGCTGCGCGAGGCCCATCAGAACAAGTTGCTGGACAGCGAAGCGCTGGCCATCGTCGAAGGCGCCATCCAGGTGGCTGACCTGCAAGTACGCGACATCATGGTGCCGCGTTCGCAGATGATCAGCATCAAGGCGACCCAGACCCCGCGGGAATTCCTGCCGGCCGTGATCGACTCGGCGCACTCGCGCTACCCGGTGATCGGCGAAAGCCATGACGACGTCATGGGCGTCCTGCTGGCCAAGGACCTGCTGCCGCTGATCCTCAAGGAGAACGGCGACAACTTCAACATCAAGGACCTGCTGCGCCCGGCCACCTTCGTGCCGGAGTCCAAGCGCCTGAACGTGCTGCTGCGCGAATTTCGCGCCAACCACAACCACATGGCCATCGTGATCGACGAATACGGTGGCGTGGCGGGCCTGGTGACCATCGAAGACGTGCTGGAACAGATCGTCGGCGACATCGAAGACGAGCACGACGTCGAAGAAGACAGCTACATCAAGCCACTGCCCAGCGGTGACTTCCTGATCAAGGCATTGACGCCTATCGAGAACTTCAACGAGTTCTTCGACAGCGAATTTTCCGACGATGAATTCGACACCGTCGGCGGCCTGGTGATGAGTGCGTTCGGGCATCTGCCCAAGCGTAACGAAACCACCGAGATCGGCGCGTATCGTTTCCGCATCCTGAATGCCGATAGCCGTCGCATCCATCTGATCCGCCTGACTCCGATTGCCCGCTAAGGACTGACATGCGCCGTATGATTGCACCCGGCTGGCCCGGTAACTTGCTGGCCGTGGTGGCCGGCGCCATTACCACCCTGGCGCTGGCGCCGTTTGACATCTGGCCGCTGGCGCTGGTGGCGGTTGGTGTGTTCTATATTGGCCTGCGTGAGCTGACACCGCGCCAGGCCCTGGGCCGCGGCTGGTGCTTCGGCTTCGGCCTGTTTGGCGCCGGCACCAGCTGGATCTACTACAGCATCCACCACTTCGGCGGCGCTTCGGTGCTGCTGGCGGGTTTCCTGATGCTGCTGTTCACCGCCGCCATCGCCTGGTTCTTCGCCCTGCCCGCCTGGCTGTGGGCGCGCTGGCTGCGCCGCAATGAAGCGCCGTTGGCCGATGCGCTGACCTTTGCAGCATTGTGGGTCGGCCAGGAAGCGTTTCGTGGCTGGTTCCTCACCGGTTTCCCGTGGTTGTACTCCGGCTACAGTCAACTCGACGGCCCGCTCAGCGGTCTCGCGCCTCTGGGCGGGATGTGGCTGATTTCGTTCGCCCTGGCGCTGACGGCCGCCGTGCTGTGCAATCTGCCGCGCCTGTTGGCGAGCAAGCGCAACAGCTTCATCGCCGCTGGCCTGGCGCTGCTCGTTGCGCCGTGGGCCATTGGCCTGGCGCTCAAGCATCATGCCTGGACCTCGCCTTCCGGCCCGCCACTGAGCGTGGCCGCCATCCAGGGCAACGTCGAACAGAGCATGAAGTGGGACCCGGATCAGCTCAATGCGCAGCTGGCTCTGTACCGCGACATGAGCTTGAGCTCCAAGCGCGTCGACCTGCTGGTGTGGCCGGAAACCGCCGTGCCGGTGCTCAAGGAGTCGGTCGAAGGCTACCTCGGCATGATGGGCAAGTTCGCCGCCGGCCGTAATACCGCGCTGATCACCGGGGTACCGATTCGTCAGGAGGTGCGCCATGAAAAGCGCTACTTCAATGGCATCACCGTGGTCGGCGAAGGTGACGGCACCTACCTCAAGCAAAAGCTGGTGCCCTTCGGCGAGTACGTGCCCTTGCAGGATATGTTGCGCGGCTTGATCGCCTTCTTCGACCTGCCCATGTCGGATTTTGCCCGCGGCCCTTCCGACCAGCCGATGCTCCAGGCCAAGGGTTATCAGATCGCGCCGTTCATCTGCTATGAAGTGGTGTACCCGGAGTTCGCCGCCGGCCTGTCGGCCCAGAGCGACCTGCTGCTGACGATCAGCAACGATACGTGGTTCGGCCGCTCCATCGGCCCGCTGCAGCATCTGCAGATGGCGCAGATGCGTGCGCTTGAAGCGGGCCGCTGGATGATCCGCGCCACCAACAACGGCGTGACCGGCCTGATCAACCCATTTGGGCAGATTACCGCCCAGATCCCGCAGTTCGAGCGCGGCATTCTCTACGGTGAAGTGGTGCCGATGCACAACCTGACGCCATACCTGCAATGGCGGTCGTGGCCGTTGATCATCGTGTGCATGCTGCTGTTCGGCTGGGCGCTGCTGGCGGCCCGGATGGCCAAAACGGTCTAACAAAATCAAATCGAAGCAAATGTGGGAGGGGGCTTGTCCCCGAGCTTTTTGTAGGAGCGAGCTTGCTCGCGAAAAACTCATGACCCCCGCGTTTATCCAGAATGGGCGCGTTGCCTGGGCATTTTTCGCGAGCAAGCTCGCTCCTACAATGAATCACTTTCGCTTCACTGACTGGAATTAGGGGCAACCCCCTCCCACATTTTGTAGCTCGGCGCTATTTGTAGAACAACCGATACCCCACCTGCCCCACCGCCTCGTTGATCAGTTGCCCGCTCTGCCACACCGACTTGACCTCCGGCATCCAGCCACCCAGCGGACGCGCGTTGTCCACGCCCAGGAACCCCACCGGCGCCGGCACCACGGTAAAGCCGGCCTTCTCGAAGCTCCACACCGAACGCGGCATGTGCCAGGCCTGGGTCACCACCACCACGCGCTTGATGCCCTGCGGCAACAGAATCTCGGCGCTCATCTGCGCATTTTCCCAGGTGGTGCGGCTGCGCTCTTCTTTCCAGCGCACGCTCACGCCGAAGTCATCCTGCATCGACACGGCCATCAGCTCTGCTTCGCTGGGCGGCGTGCCGTAGTGCAAGCCTCCGGTGGTCAACACCGGCAAACCGGATGCCTTGGCCAAACGCGCCGCAAAACGCTGACGCTCAAGGCCGATGCCGGTGGGTTGATCGGTGCCCCACGCAATATCGCCGCGCTCACGACCAGAGCCGAGCACCACGATCGCATCGGCGCGCTGGGCCAGGTTCGCCCAGTCTTCACGGGCCAGGGGCGGCACGGTTTCCAAGGCATGTGCACCCCACTGCACCATCACCGGCAGGCTGATCAACCACATCCCGCCCAACCCCAAGGCAAAGCAACATCCCGCCAGGCGCGGACGACTGCGGCGCAACCACCAGGCAAGCGCCAGCAACAGCAAGAAAATACCGGGCGGCAACAACAGTTGTTTAATGAAATAACGAAAAGGCATCGGGCATCTCCAAAGATGCCCGAAGCCTAGATGCAACGGGGTTCAGCAACAATCCTTATCCATCTGTTTTGCTAAAGTAACGGATAACGCGGGGTCACTTGCGCCGTACGGACCGGAAGTTTTCCGGGCCGCGACCGGCCGCCATGTCCTTCAGCCAGATGACCTTGGCTGAACGAGGCTCCTGGACTGGCGGGGAGGCCTGCCCATGAGAGGCGCGTGGGTGATGCAACGCCAGGTAGCTCTTGATCAGTTCAAGCTCCGCCTGACTCAAGCCTCGCAACTCCAGCTCCAGAGGCCGTTCACCACGCAATCGGCCTGCGGTTCTTGCGGCATCCAATGCCCGACCCAAACGGTCGATCAGTCCTTCATATAACTGCGGTTTCATTAAAGTTCGCTGCGATTCAGCCATCCCCTCACCTCATTGAAGAAATACTTGCTCCCCAATAAACAGCGTAGCCCCCGTGGCTGCGCCTGCCCGATGCCGCGACAGACGGCCCTGGCTGCGCAATCAGGGTTTCCCTCGATCGAGTGGGGTCATGTATGCTACGGCGCTTCCTGTAACTCCACTTCCCGCAGGGTTTGGGCACGCACGCGCCGCTTTTTGGTGTCGAACAACCCGGACACTGCACCGAAGAGGAATAGGCCACCCTTATTCAGTTCAAAAGTAGCCATGCACGAACAATATCAGCCCCGTGAAATAGAAAATGCCGCACAAACCTTCTGGGACGAGCAGAAGTCCTTTGAAGTCAGCGAACAGCCAGGCAAGGAGACTTACTATTGCCTGTCGATGTTCCCTTACCCCAGCGGCAAGCTACACATGGGGCACGTGCGTAACTACACCATCGGCGATGTGATTTCCCGCTACCAGCGCATGCTCGGCAAGAACGTCCTGCAACCCATGGGTTGGGACGCTTTCGGCATGCCGGCGGAAAACGCCGCGATGAAAAACAACGTGGCCCCCGCCAAGTGGACCTACGAAAACATCGCCTACATGAAGAACCAGCTGCGCAGCCTGGGCCTGGCGGTGGACTGGTCCCGCGAAGTGACCACCTGCAAGCCGGACTACTACCGCTGGGAACAATGGCTGTTCACTCGCCTGTTCGAAAAAGGCGTGATCTACAAAAAGAGCGGCACCGTGAACTGGGACCCGGTCGACCAGACCGTATTGGCCAACGAACAGGTCATCGACGGTCGCGGCTGGCGTTCCGGCGCGCTGATCGAAAAGCGCGAAATCCCGATGTATTACTTCAAGATCACCGCCTATGCGGATGAACTCTTGTCGAGCCTCGACGACTTGCCGGGCTGGCCTGAACAGGTCAAGACCATGCAGCGCAACTGGATCGGCAAATCCAAGGGCATGGAAGTGCAGTTCCCGTACAACCTCGACTCGATCGGCGAAGCGGGCGCACTCAAGGTGTTCACCACCCGCCCCGACACCCTGATGGGCGCAACTTACGTCGCCGTGGCCGCCGAACACCCGCTGGCCACCCAGGCCGCACGGAACAACCCTGAACTGCAGGCGTTCATCGCTGAATGCAAAGGCGGCAGCGTGGCTGAAGCCGACGTCGCGACCCAGGAGAAAAAAGGCCTGCCGACCGGCCTGTTCGTCGAGCACCCGCTGACTGGCGAGAAACTGCCGGTCTGGGTCGCCAACTACGTGCTGATGCACTACGGCGACGGCGCGGTCATGGCCGTACCGGCCCACGACGAACGCGATTTCGAATTCGCCACCAAGTACAGCCTGCCGATCAAATCCGTGGTTCGTACCAGCTCGGGCGACACCAACCCGGCCCCGTGGCAAGACGCCTACGGCGAACACGGCACCCTGATCAACTCCGGCGAGTTCGACGGCCTGGACTTCCAGGGTGCGTTCGACGCCATCGAAGTCGCGCTGATCAAGAAAAACCTCGGTGCCTCGCGCACCCAGTTCCGCCTGCGCGATTGGGGCATCAGCCGCCAGCGCTACTGGGGCTGCCCGATCCCGATCATCCACTGCGAAAGCTGTGGCGACGTGCCGGTGCCGGAAGACCAGTTGCCGGTGGTGTTGCCAGAAGACGTGGTGCCGGACGGCGCCGGCTCGCCGCTGGCGCGCATGCCCGAATTCTATGAATGCAGCTGCCCTAAATGCGGCGCGCCGGCCAAGCGTGAAACCGACACCATGGACACCTTCGTCGAGTCCTCGTGGTATTACGCCCGTTACGCCTCGCCGCACTATGAAGGTGGCCTGGTCGAGAAATCCGCAGCCGACCACTGGTTGCCGGTGGATCAGTACATCGGTGGTATCGAGCACGCCATCCTGCACCTGCTGTATGCACGCTTCTTCCACAAGCTGATGCGTGACGAAGGCCTCGTCAGCTCCGACGAGCCGTTCAAGAACCTGCTGACCCAAGGCATGGTGATCGCCGATACCTACTATCGCCGCGAAGCCAATGGCGCCTACACCTGGTTCAACCCGGCGGACGTCGAGCTCGAGCGTGACAGCAAAGCCAAGGTCATCAGTGCCAAGCTCAAGTCCGACGGCCTGCCGGTGGAAATCGGCGGCACCGAGAAGATGGCCAAGTCCAAGAACAACGGCGTCGACCCGCAATCGATGATCGATCAGTTCGGCGCCGACACCTGCCGCCTGTTCATGATGTTCGCCTCACCGCCCGACATGAGCGCCGAATGGTCTGATTCCGGCGTTGAAGGCTCGCACCGCTTCCTCAAGCGCGTCTGGCGCCTGGCCCATGCCCACGTCAGCCAGGGCCTGCCGGGCAAGCTGGACGTGGCAGCCTTGAACGACGAGCAGAAGGCCGTTCGTCGCAGCATCCACCTGGCTATCCGCCAGGCCAGCCAGGACGTAGGGCAGAACCACAAGTTCAACACCGCCATCGCCCAAGTGATGACGTTGATGAACGTGCTGGAGAAAGCCGCGCAGGCCACCGAACAGGATCGTGCATTGATCCAGGAAGGCCTGGAAACGGTTACCCTGCTGCTGGCGCCGATCACGCCGCACATCAGCCACCAATTGTGGAGCCGCCTGGGCCACAGCGGTGCCGTCATCGATGCCCGCTGGCCGGTGCAGGATGACAGCGCGCTGGTACAGGACACGCTGCAACTGGTCATTCAGGTCAATGGCAAGTTGCGCGGCCAGATCGACATGCCAGCCAGCGCCAGCCGTGAAGAAGTCGAAGCGGCGGCACGCTGCAACGAGAACGTGCTGCGCTTTACCGAAGGCCTGACGATCCGCAAAGTGATCGTAGTGCCCGGAAAACTGGTCAATATCGTCGCCAGCTAAATCGGATCGGGCGCAGGGCTTGAGCCCTGCGCCGAACTAAACCTTCAGGGCCTCGATAAGGCCCGCCTGGTTTCAACGGGAGCAACAACATGATCAAACGCAATCTGCTGGTAATGGGCCTGGCCGTTCTGTTGAGCGCGTGCGGCTTCCAGCTGCGCGGCACCGGCACCAACGAATTGTCGCTCAAGGAACTCGACGTCAGCGCACGCAATGCCTACGGCGAGACCGTGACTCAGCTGCGCCAGGCCCTGGAAAACAGCGGTGTGCGCGTCTATACCGGCGCCACCTACAAGCTGAACCTGGTCGATGAGCGCGAAACCCAGCGCAATATCAGCTACGCCAGTGCCGGCCGCGCCTCGGATGTCGAATTGACCACCACCGTCAACTTCGAAGTACAAGGCCGCGACCACCTGCCGCTGATGGGTGACAAGATCCAGGTCCAGAAAGTGGTGAGCCACGACGGCAACAACCTGGTGGGTTCGGACTCCGAGACCCTTCAGGTGCGCAAGGAAATGCGTCGTGAGCTGGTTCAGCGCATGATGACCCGCCTGCAAACGCTGACCCCGGAAAAACTGGCCGAGCTGCAGCAGGTCGCCGACAACAAGGCCAAGGCTGACGCCGATGCCCTGAAGGCCGCCCAAGAGTATGAAGACAACACGCCGAAACAGTCGCCTGTTGAAGTGCCTGTCGAGTAAGCCATACGGGGCGCCCAAGGCGCCCCGTTCGCCCTGCCTATGAAACTCGCTCCCGCCCAACTCGCCAAACACCTGCAAGGTGGCCTCGCGCCTGTCTACATTGTCAGCGGCGATGATCCGTTGCTGTGCCAGGAAGCCGCCGATGCCATTCGCACCGCGGCGCGCCAGCAAGGTTTCGACGAACGCCAGGTATTCAGTGCCGACGCCAGTTTCGACTGGGGAACGTTGCTGCAAGCCGGCGCAAGCATGTCGCTGTTCGCCGAAAAACGCCTGCTGGAACTGCGCCTGCCCTCGGGCAAGCCCGGTGACAAGGGCGCGGCAGCGTTGATGGAATACTGCTCGCGCCCGGCTGAAGACACGGTGCTGCTGGTCAGCCTGCCCAAGCTCGACGGCAGCGCGCAGAAGACCAAATGGGGCAAGGCGCTGGTGGAAGGCCCGCAGACCCAGTTCATTCAGATCTGGCCGGTGGACAGCAGCCAGCTGCCGCAGTGGATCCGCCAACGCCTGTCACAGTCCGGCTTATCGGCCACGCAGGATGCTGTCGAGCTGATCGCCGCCAGGGTCGAGGGCAACCTGCTTGCCGCCGCCCAGGAAATCGAAAAGCTCAAGCTGATGGCCGAAGACGGGCAGATCACCGTCGAAACCGTGCAAGGCGCAGTGGCTGACAGTGCGCGTTTTGATGTGTTCGGGTTGGTGGACGCCATCCTCAACGGCGAACCCGCCCATGCCCTGCGCATGCTTGAAGGGCTGCGCGGCGAGGGTGTGGAACCGCCGGTGATTCTCTGGGCGCTAGCCCGGGAACTGCGAGTGCTGGCTAACATTGCGCTGCAATACAGCCAGGGCACGCCACTGGACAAATGCTTCAGCCAGGCCCGGCCACCGGTGTGGGACAAGCGCAAACCCCTGATGAGCAAGGCCCTGCAACGGCACTCGGCGCAACGCTGGGCGCAACTGTTGCTGGAAGCGCAGCGCATCGACGCACAGATCAAAGGCCAGGCGGCCGGTTCGCCCTGGATGAGCCTGAGCCGCTTGTCACTGTTGATGGCCGGCCAGCGCCTGACGTTACCTGCCGAATAACCCTCTCAAAAACACCACAGACTCAATAATGTGGGAGGGGGCTTGCCCCCGATGGCGGCGTATCAGTGGTCGATAAATGTCTGACCCACCGCTATCGGGGGCAAGCCCCCTCCCACATTTTGATCGCGTACTCTTCCTACAGATCGCCGGGCTTTACAGCCGCTCAACTTCGGCAGATGATTTGCACCGCTCCATTTCATTCAATGAGAGAACCAACCATGAGCAAAAAGCCATCCAAGCATGGCCCGAACAAGGCCAAATCCATCATCGCCCAGCCACTGTTCCGCAGCCGTCAGGAACGCGCCGGCAAGGGCAAAGGCGCCTACCGCCGCGAAGCCTTCCAGTCTAATAGCTGGGAGGCTTCTTACTTTCTGGCTGCCTGAAGGCAAGCGCCCCTCTGGCATGATAAGGTCTGTACTTGATTTGTAATTCCCTGGACCTGTGCATGCCCTCTCGTCTTTCCCGTCATTGGCACGTTCGCCAATTGATCGCTGCCTCCAGCCTCATTCTGCTTGTCGCCTGCGCGGAAAAACCCACCGCCGCGGACGCTCAACCCCTGCCCACGCTCAAGACCGCACCGGCCGTTGCGCCTGCCGTCGTTGCGCCGCTGGCGGTAGACAACCTGAACATCCAACCGACCCAGACCTTTGCCGAATGGCAGGCGGGCTTCCGTGCCCAAGCCCTGCAAGCCGGGATCAGGGCGGACGTCTTCGATATCGCCTTTGCCGGCGTTACCCCGGACATGGCGGTGATTCGTGCAGACCGCAGCCAGCCGGAGTTTTCCCGCCCGGTGTGGGAATACATCGACGGCGCGTTGTCGCCGCTGCGCGTGCGTAATGGCCAGGCGTTGCTGGTCAAGTATGCCGATATCCTGCAGCGCATCGAAGAGCGTTATGGCGTTGATCGCCAGGCACTGGTCTCGGTGTGGGGCATGGAGAGCAACTTCGGCCAGTTCCAGGGCAATAACTCGGTGATCCGCTCCCTTGCGACCCTGGCCTATGAAGGCCGCCGCCCGGCGTTCGCGCAGGCGCAACTGCTGGCAGCGCTGCAGATCATCCAGCACGGCGATATCCAGGCCGACCAGATGAAAGGCTCCTGGGCCGGCGCAATGGGCCAGACCCAGTTCATCCCTACCACCTATAACACCCACGCTGTGGATTTTGACGGCGACGGCCGCCGCGACATCTGGAACAGCCCGGCCGACGCCCTTGCCTCCACCGCCCATTACCTACAAAGTTCCGGCTGGCAGAAAGGCCAGCCGTGGGGCGTCGAGGTGCAGCAACTGCCTCCAGGCTTCGACTATTCACTGGCCGACGGCGGCATTCGCAAGACCGTCGCCGAATGGCTGAAACTGGGCATCCAGTTGCCGCCCGGCGCAAGCCTGCCTGCCAATGCCGAGCAACTGTCCGCCGCCCTGCTGTTGCCGGCCGGCTACCGTGGCCCGGCGTTCCTGGTTCTGGATAACTTCCGTGCGATCCTGAAGTACAACAATTCGTCGTCCTACGCGCTGGCCGTTGGCCTGCTGTCGGAGCGGTTCGGTGGTGGTGGGGTGATTCGCGGAACCTGGCCCAAGGACGAGCTGCCGCTGAGCCGCTCGCAACGTATCGATCTGCAGACGGCGCTGAGTGCCAAGGGCTACGACGCCGGCAATGCTGACGGGATCATCGGCGCCAACACGCGCAAGGCGATTCGCGCGGCGCAGCAAGCGCTGGGCTGGCCGGCGGATGGGTATCCGACGGTGAAGTTGCTGGAGTCGTTGCAGAACTGATAGATCGTTGTATGGCGGCTACCGCTATCGGGGGCAAGCCCCCTCCCACATTTGGAATGCAATCAACTGTGGGAGGGGCGGTGCGACGATTCGACTTGCCCCCGATGACGATTTGGCAGCCGTTAAAAAATCAGCGGTTCAACACCACATCCTGCTCCAACACCACCTGCTGTCCCCCCGCATCCAGGCGCACCAAAGCGCCCAGCGGCAACGTCAGGTTCGGATCGCAATGCCCGCTGCGCCAGCCGGACAGCACCGGGATGCACAGCGGTGCGAAGGTCTGCTTCAACAGCCGTTCAAGCCCCGCTTGATCCACGCCCGCAACATCCCCCACCAATACCCCCGCAACCTGGTCGAGTTTGCCTGCCAGGCGCAGGTGCGTCAGCAAACGGTCGATGCGATAGAGCGGCTCGTTGACGTCCTCGATGAACAGAATGATGCCGTCAGCGTCAATTTCGTAAGCCGTCCCCATCACCGCCGCGATCATCGACAGGTTGCCGCCCAGCAGGCGCCCGCAGGCGATGCCTGGCTCAATGGTGGTCAATGGGAAGGCCACCGGGTGCGTCAGCAGGCTGCCGGCGCCAAGCTGGCCGCGTAGCAGGCTGAACAGCGAGGATTCGGTGGGAGACTGCTTGCCACCGAGCAAGTCGGCATTGAGCATCGGCCCATGGAAAGTGACGAAGCCCGCGTAGCGGTTGATCGCCAAGTGCAAGGCGGTGATGTCGCTATAGCCCACAAAGGGTTTGGGGTGCGCGCGCAGCAGGTCGAAATCCAGTGCGTCCAGCAGACGTGGCGTACCGTAGCCGCCGCGCAGGCAGAAAATTGCATCGATTGCAGGGTCGGCGAAGGCCGCATGCAGGTCGTTGAGGCGTACTTGATCGCTGCCGGCCAGGTAGCCGTCGTTCTCATACACACCGGGGAAAATTCGCAGCTCGTAGCCACGGGCGCGCATCCACTGCCCGGCTTTTTCGACGTCCAGCGCGGCAGGGCCGGCGGGGGCGATCAGGCCGATGGTGCCTTCGGGGCGCAATGCGGGTACGGGGGCAGTCATGCACAATTCTCCCTATAGATGACGCTCAACAAAATGTGGGAGGGGGCTTGCCCCCGATGGCGGTGTGACAGTCAATACAGGATCGACTGACACATCGCAATCGGGGGCAAGCCCCCTCCCACATTGGGTCTGTGTTACGAAACCAGGCTTGCCTTGACCAGCTTGGCCTGCTCGTCAGCATGGTACGAAGAGCGCACCAGCGGGCCGGAAGCCACGTTCTTGAAGCCCATCTTGTAACCTTCCTCGGCGAACCAGGCGAAGGTGTCCGGGTGCACGAAACGCTGCACCGGCAAGTGGCTACGGGACGGTTGCAGGTACTGGCCCAGGGTCAGCATATCGATGTCGTGTTCGCGCATGCGCTTCATGACTTCGATGACTTCTTCGTCGGTTTCGCCCAGGCCCAGCATCAAGCCGGATTTGGTCGGAATGTGCGGCATCATCTGCTTGAACTTCTGCAGCAGGGTCAGCGACCACTGGTAATCCGAACCCGGACGCGCAGCCTTGTACAGGCGCGGAACGGTTTCCAGGTTGTGGTTGAACACATCCGGTGGCTCGGCGGCGGTGATTTCCAGCGCCACATCCATGCGGCCACGGTAGTCGGGCACCAGGGTTTCGAGCATCACGTTCGGCGACAGCTTGCGGATTTCGCGGATGCAGTCGGCAAAGTGCTGGGCACCGCCGTCACGCAAGTCGTCACGGTCCACCGAAGTGATCACCACGTACTTGAGTTTCAGGTCGGCAATGGCGATGGCCAGGCTTTGCGGCTCATTGACATCCAGAGGCTTCGGACGACCGTGGCCTACGTCGCAGAATGGGCAACGACGGGTGCAGATGTCGCCCATGATCATGAAGGTGGCGGTGCCGCCGGAGAAGCACTCACCCAGGTTCGGGCAGGAAGCCTCTTCGCACACGCTGTGCAACTTGTGTTTGCGCAGCAGGGCCTTGATACGGTCGACTTCCGGCGAGACCGGGATGCGCACGCGAATCCAGTCAGGCTTTTTCGGCAGTTCGGTGGTCGGGATGATCTTGACCGGGATGCGTGCAACCTTCTCGGCGCCGCGCAGCTTGACGCCGGCTTCCACCTTGGCACGCGGGGCCGGGGCTGGACGCTCGGTAACGTCCAGCGTCGGGATCATGGTTTGCACAACATCAGTAGTCATATCAATCGATTCCGCCCGTCAGGGTCGTCTGCTCAGCATAGTCGAGGTGTTTGACGAGCTGCGCGCGCAGCCGGGCACTTACCTCGGCAAATTCTATGGGTGTTGCATGGTCGCTCAACTGGGTCATCGCAAGCCCCGCATAGCCACACGGGTTGATCCGCCGGAACGGTGCCAGGTCCATGTCCACATTCAGGGCCAGGCCATGAAAGGAACAACCGTGACGAATGCGCAGCCCCAGGGAGGCGATTTTCGCGCCATCCACGTACACACCCGGTGCATCGGGCTTGGCCGCGGCGGTCACGCCGTAACTGGCCAGCAGCTCGATCAGGCACGCCTCCATGCGGCTTACCAGGTCACGCACGCCAAACCCCAGCTTGCGCACATCCAGCAGCAGGTAAGCCACCAGTTGGCCAGGCCCATGGTAAGTCACTTGACCACCACGGTCGACCTGCACCACCGGAATATCACCCGGAAGTAGCAGATGTTCAGCCTTGCCGGCCTGCCCCTGGGTGAATACCGGAGGGTGTTCGACCAGCCAGATTTCATCCGGTGCCGAGCTGCCGCGCTCGTTGGTAAAGCGCTGCATGGCGTGCCAGACCGGCTCGTAAGCCATCCGGCCGAGCTCGCGAAAGCCCAGGACCTGTGACATCACAACACCATGTGCACGAAGCCGGTAGCCCGCAGTTCGCTGTTGATGTTGTAGAGCTGGTCTTGATCAATCGCAATGATGTGCAACTGGATCGTGGTGTATTTGCCGGTCGAGCTGGAACGCTCATCCACGCGCTCATCGTTGATCGTCGCGTGTTTACGCACAATCTCGATGATCAAGTCTTTACGGCCAACACCGGTATCGCTGATTACCTTGATGGGATAATCCGTCACCGGGAATTCGATCTTTGGCGCCTTTACTTCTACTTCTTTATCGGTCATGGCAGAACAGCCTCGTAAGCGCTAAGCCGTGGCGACGGGCAAAGCCCCGCGTTGGATCAACGCGGGGCTTTGCAGGTGCACACAATCAGTTGAACAAGCCGTAGAAGAATAGACGGATGCTATCCCACACGCGGCGGAAGATACCACCTTCGTCGACGGCGTCCAGTGCGATCAGGTCAGCGCTGTGCACGACTTTGTCGTCCAGTTTCACTTCAACCTTGCCGATCACGTCGCCCTTGGCGATTGGCGCAACCAGTTGCGGGTTCAGGGTCATGCTGGCGGCGAGCTTTTTCAGCTGGCCTTTAGGCATGGTCAGGGTCAGATCGTCAGCCAGGCCGGCCTTGACCTGCGAGGTTGCGCCCTTCCATACCGGCGCGGTCGCCAGCTCCGCACCCTTCTGGTAGAAGGTCTGGGTTTCGAAGAAGCGGAAGCCGTAGGTCAGCAGTTTTTGCGTCTCGGCCGCACGAGCCTGCTCGCTGTTGGTGCCGAAGACCACGGCGATCAGGCGCTGGCCGTCACGTACCGCGGACGACACCATGCAATAGCCGGCTTCGTCGGTGTGGCCGGTTTTCAGGCCATCCACAGTCTTGTCGCGCCACAACAACAGATTGCGGTTAGGCTGCTTGATGTTGTTCCAGAAAAATTCCTTCTGGGAGTAGATAGCGTAGTGCACCGGGTCGACGCGGATGATTGCGCGCGCCAGGATCGCCATGTCGTGAGCCGACGAGTAGTGCTCCGGGTTCGGCAAGCCGGTCGGATTCATGAAGTGGCTGTTGGTCATGCCCAGATCGCCAGCCGTCTTGTTCATCATGTCGGCGAACGCGTCTTCGCTGCCGGCGATGTGTTCGGCCAGGGCCACGCTGGCGTCGTTACCGGACTGAATGATGATGCCGTGCAGCAGGTCGCTGACGGTGACTTGGGAGCCGACCTTGATGAACATCCGCGAACCGCCGGTACGCCAGGCGTTCTCGCTGACGGTCACCGGATCGTTTTCGCCGATCTGGCCGCGACGGATTTCCAGGGTCGCGATGTAGGCAGTCATCAGCTTGGTCAGGCTGGCAGGCGGCAGGCGCACGTCACCGCCGTTCTCCACCAGCACGTTGCCACTGGCGGCATCCATGAGGACCCAGGCCTTGGCGGCCAGTTGCGGGGAAGCCGGCACCATCTCAACCGCCCAGGCGGCCGGGGTGATGATCAGCGAGATAAGCAGGCACGTACGTTTGGCTAAGGTGGTGATGTTCATCCGTCTCTCGAAATTGCTTATGGAAACTTGCCCTCGCGGGCAAAACTATTCAGACAGCCCGCTTCCAGACTGTCACGTGTTCGGTTGCCCGCTCACCCCTTGCCCCTGGGTTTTTATTGTTCAACGAGCCAACAACCAGGGCCCCGGCACGCGCACGCGCCTGAACCTTCAATCCTTCATTGCCTTATTCGGCAGTCACTACGCTGGGCGACCCCAGGTTGGCCAGGCGCACGCTGTTCTGCACTTGCGCAACTTCGCCGGGCGAGCCGATCGGCCCCATGCGCACACGGTGCAGGGTCTGCTGGTTACGCACGATGGAGCTGATGAACACCGGCGCGCTGACCATGCCGCTGAGCTTGGACCTTAACAGTTCTGCCGCATCCGGGTTGGCGAAAGCGCCCACCTGCAGGTACTGCCCGCCCACGGTGGAGGCGCCAGGCGCGGCATGGGGCACGACGACCGTGTCCGGCGCATGCTGCGCGGGCGGCGGTGTCCATTGTTCGATCTTGCCGGTCGACGCCGTCACTTGCGGTTGCGGTGTGGCGGGCTCGTTGAGCATCAACGGCGCCGGCTTGCCACGCTGGGCCCAGTACTGCGCCGGGTCGATGCCTTCGACCTTGACCCGTGCGGTACCGATTTCGGCGTAACCGAGTTTCTTCGCGGCGGCATAGGACAAGTCGATGATCCGGTCCGAATAGAACGGTCCACGGTCGTTGACCCGCAGGATCACCGTGCGGTTGTTGTCCAGGTTGGTCACGCGAACATAGCTGGGCAGCGGCAGGGTCTTGTGGGCCGCACTCATGCCATACAGGTCATACACTTCGCCGTTGGCGGTGTTCTGGCCATGGAACTTGGTGCCGTACCAGGACGCCGTGCCCGACTGCACGTAGGTCTTGGATTCCTGCAGCGGGAAGTAATTCTTGCCCAATACGGTGTACGGGTTGGCCTTGTACGGGCCGGTGTGCAAGGTTGGCGTGGCGTCGGGGATCTTCGACACATCCACGTCCCACCACGGCGCGCCGTCTTTGTGCGCACGGTTGATATCCAGGCCCGGCTGGGCGCGAACCACGGTACCACCGGCCTTCTTGGCCGGTGCACGGTTCGGCGTGGTGGAGCAACTGGCGACCAACAAGGACAACGCGGCGAACGCCACCAGCTTGAGCGGTTTTTTGAACGGCGATACCCGCATTACTTGTTGCCCCGTGCTTGAACCAGCTCATCTGACAGCTGATGCACGGCCATGGCGTACATCACACTGCGGTTATAACGCGTGATTGCGTAGAAATTCTTCAGGCCCATCCAGTATTCCGGGCCATTTTCGCCTTCGAGGCGGAACGCTGTCACCGGCATATCATCGCGTGGCGCATTCTGACTCGACCAGCCCAGCGCTCGCAACTCCCCGACGGTCTTCACCGGGTCGATACCCTGGGTCAGGCCTTCGTCGGCGCGTTCGCCCGTCACATCGGCGCGGATCACCACCGGCTCGCCAGTAACCCAGCCGTGGCGCTTGAAGTAGCTGGCCACGCTGCCGATGGCGTCGTCCGGGTTGCTCCAGATGTTGATGTGCCCGTCGCCGTCGAAATCCACGGCGTAGGCGCGAAAGCTGCTGGGCATGAACTGCGGCAAGCCCATTGCCCCGGCGTAGGAGCCTTTGAGGGTCAGCGGGTCGACCTGTTCTTCGCGGGCCAGCAGCAGGAATTCGCGCAGCTCCTTGCGGAAGAACTCGGCGCGCGGCGGGTAATCGAAGCCCAGGGTCGACAAGGCGTCGATCACCCGGTAGCTGCCGGTATTGCGCCCGTAGAAGGTTTCGATGCCGATGATTGCGACGATGACCTGGGCCGGCACGCCGTATTCCTGTTCGGCGCGGGCCAGGACCGCTTCATGCTGACGCCAGAAGTCCACCCCCCGCGCCACGCGGGCGTCGGTGAGGAACATCGGGCGGTATTCCTTCCACTGCTTCACACGTTCGGCGGGGCGCGAAATGGCGTCGAGGATGGCCTGCTTTTTCTGGGCTTCGCGAAATACGCCCATCAGTTGCTCACCGGCGAAACCGTAGTCGCGGGTCATCTCACCGACAAATTCGGCAACCTGAGGTGAACCATCGTAGTCACCGGCCTGCGCCTCCTGCGTTGCGCCCAGCAGCCCGATCAGGCCCATCCAGGACGCATGCCGAGTCGCCCAGCCGCGCATTACTTGCATTGACATCTTCACCTTATTCAAACCTGTGCGATCCATTTGCGATGCGTATGAATCGACATCAAAACCCCAAACGCTGACAGCAATGTCACCAGCGAAGTTCCGCCGTAGCTAATGAATGGCAACGGCACCCCCACCACCGGCAGCAGGCCACTGACCATACCGATGTTGACGAAAACATAAACAAAAAACGTCATGGTCAGGCTGCCGGCCAGCAACTTGCCGAACAACGTCTGCGCCTGCGCGGTAATCACCAGCCCGCGCCCGATCAACAGCAGATAGATCAGCAGCAGCGCGCAAATGCCTACCAGACCGAACTCTTCGCCCATCACCGCAATAATGAAGTCGGTGTGGCTTTCCGGCAAAAAGTCCAGGTGCGACTGGGTACCCAGCAGCCAGCCCTTGCCGAACACGCCGCCGGAACCGATCGCCGCCTTCGACTGGATAATGTTCCAGCCGGTGCCCAGCGGGTCGCTCTCCGGGTCAAGGAATGTCAGGATCCGTTGCTTCTGGTAGTCGTGCATAAAGAAGAACCACATGGCCACGGCCACCGGCACGGCGGCGGCCAGCACGCTGAGAATCCAGCGCCAGCGCAAGCCCCCCATGAACAGCACGAACGCGCCGCCCGCCAGGATCAGCAACGACGTGCCGAGGTCGGGCTGGCGCACGATAAGAATGAACGGCACGCCGATCAGCAACAGGCTGATGGCCACATGCTTGAGCTGGGGCGGCAACGTGCGCTTGGACAGGTACCAGGCGATGGTGGCCGGCATGAGGATCTTCATGAATTCCGACGGCTGGAAGCGAATCACCCCGGGGATGTTGATCCAGCGGGTCGCGCCCATGGCGTTGTGACCCATCACGTCCACCACCACCAGCAGCAAGACCCCGGCGACATAACCGAGCGGCACCCAGCGTGCCATGAAGCGCGGCTCGAGCTGGGCGATCACCACCATCGACAACAGGCCCAGGCCGAATGACGACGCTTGCTTGATCAGCAGGTCCCAGTTCTTGCCGCTGGCCGAATACAGCACGAACAGACTGCCGGCCGCCAATATGAGCAGCAGCACCAGCAGCGGGCCATCAATGTGCATGCGTTGCAGCAACGTCGCACGGCGACGCATCACGTCCTCACTGGAGAGGATGCGGTCAAAATTACTCTTCACGGGCCGTAACCTCGGGGCTTGAAGGGGGGCCGCCATACTCGGGCTTGAGCCTGCCATCGGCGGCCAGCAACCAGGCGTCCATCACTTGGCGCACCACCGGGGCCGCGACGCCGGAGCCGGACTCACCGTTCTCCACCATCACCGCCACCACGATTTTCGGGTCGTCGGCGGGGGCAAAACCGACGAACAAGGCGTGGTCGCGGTGGCGCTCCTGAACCTTGGAACGGTCGTATTTTTCGCCCTGCTTGATCGCCACCACCTGGGCGGTACCGCTCTTGCCGGCGATGCGGTACTGCGCACCGACCGCCGCCTTGCGTGCGGTGCCACGGGCGCCGTGCATGACCTGCTGCATACCGTGATTGACCTTGGTCCAGTCGGAAGGATCGCGCAGGACGATATCGGGGATCGGGTTCTCATCCACCGGTTTCTCGCCTTCGATGGTCCTGGCCAGATGGGGACGGTTCCAGATGCCCTTGTTCGCCACCAGCGCAGTGGCCTGGGCCAGTTGCAACGGGGTGGCCTGCATATAACCCTGGCCGATGCCGAGGATCAGGGTTTCGCCGGGGAACCACGCCTGGCGACGCGTCGCCCGCTTCCACTCCCGTGACGGCATCAGGCCGGGGGATTCTTCGAACATGTCCAGGGAGACTTTCTGGCCGAGGCCGAACTTGCCCATGTAGGCGGACAGGCGATCAATCCCCAGCTTGTGGGCCAGGTCATAAAAATAGGTGTCGTTGGAGCGCATGATGGCGGTGTCCAGGTCGACATAGCCGTCGCCGGTGCGGTTCCAGTTACGGTATTTGTGATCGTAGTTGGGCAGCATGTAGTAGCCGGGGTCATAGACCCGGCTCGACGCCGTGACCACACCCGAATCCAGGCCGGCAATCGCCACCGCCGGCTTGATGGTCGAACCCGGTGGATACAGGCCGCGCAACACGCGGTTGAACAGCGGCCGGTCGATGGAATCGCGCAACTCGGCGTAGGCCCTGAAGCTGATGCCCGTCACGAACAGGTTGGGGTCGAAACTCGGCTGGCTGACCATGGCCAGCACTTCGCCCGTTTTCGGGTCCAGTGCCACCACCGCACCGCGACGACCACCCAGGGCCATTTCCGCGGCTTCCTGCAGTTTGATGTCCAGGCTCAGCACGATGTCCTTGCCCGGTATCGGGTCCGTACGCTTGAGCACGCGCAACACGCGGCCACGGGCGTTGGTCTCGACTTCTTCGTAACCCACCTGGCCATGCAGTTCGGGCTCGTAGAAACGCTCGATGCCGGTTTTGCCAATGTGATGGGTGCCGCTGTAGTTGACCGGATCGAGGGTCTTGAGCTCTTTCTCGTTGATGCGCCCCATGTAGCCGACCGAGTGGGCAAAGTGCGGCCCCTGCGGGTAGTGCCGCACCAACTGCGCCACCACCTCCACGCCGGGCAGACGGAACTGGTTCACCGCGATCCGGGCGATCTGTTCTTCGTTGAGCTCGAACAGGATCGGCACCGGCTCGAAGGGCCGGCGCCCCTGCTTCATGCGCTTCTCGAAGATGACCCGGTCTTCCGGCGTCAGCTGCAGCACCTCGACAATCACATCGAGAACCTGCTGCCAGTCGCCGGAACGCTCGCGGGTCATGCTCAGGCTGAAGCTGGGCCGGTTATCCGCCACCACCACGCCATTACGGTCGAAAATCAGCCCACGGGTCGGCGGAATCGGCTGCACATGCACCCGATTGTTTTCCGACAAGGTGGAGTGATACTCGTACTGGATCACCTGCAAGTAATACAGGCGCGCGATCAGCACCGCAATCAGCGCCACCACCATGACCGCGCCAAATACCACGCGCGCGCGTACAAGACGTGCGTCTTTCTCGTGGTCCTTGATGCGGATCGGCTGGGTCATCGGCAATGGCGCAGATTATTTGTGATAAGGGTGCCCGGACAGAACTGTCCAGGCGCGATACAGCTGTTCACCGATCAGAATCCTTACCAACGGGTGTGGCAACGTGAGTGCCGACAGCGACCAGCGCTGGTCGGCCCGCGCACAGACTTCCGGCGCCAGCCCCTCGGGGCCGCCGACCATGAAGTTGACGGTGCGCGAATCCAGGCGCCAGCGGTCCAGTTCCACCGCCAATTGCTCGGTGCTCCAGGGCTTGCCGTGCACTTCGAGGGTGACGATGCGCTCGTTGGGGCCGACCTTGGCCAACATGGCTTCGCCTTCCTGACGGATAAAGCGCGCCACGTCGGCATTCTTGCCCCGGGTGTTGAGCGGTATTTCCACCAGCTCAAGCGACAGCTCAGCAGGCAGACGCTTGGCATACTCGTGCCAGCCTTCTTCCACCCACTTGGGCATGCGTGAACCGACAGCGATAAGACGCAGGCGCACAGCCGTTCCTTATTCCTGGTCTTTGTTGAGCTTGTCGAAGTGCGCGTGGCCCACTTCCGGGCTGTGGTGCTTGCCATCGGCGGCACGGCTCTGCTCGGCGCCCTTCCACAGACGCTCCAGGTCATAGAACTGGCGGGCGTTGGAAGTCATCATGTGAACGATCACGTCGTCCATGTCCAGCAGCACCCAGTCGCTGTCGCCCTTGCCTTCTTCACCCAGCGGCTTCACGCCCTGGGCCTTGACCGCTTCGCGAACCTTGTCCAGCATCGCGCCGATCTGGCGGTTGGAGGTACCGGTGGCGATGATCATGAAGTCGGTGATGCTCTGCTTGTCGCGCACGTCCAGCACCTGGATGTCCTGGGCTTTCACATCTTCCAGAGCAGCCACGGCAACCTTTACCAGCTCTTCGCCAGCCAGTTCCGGGCCAACGTGGGCTTCTACCGGCAGTGGCGCGCTTTTGAAGGTGCCTTTGCGCTTAACTTTGCTTACGTCTTTGTTCGTCATATAAAACTCGTTTTGCTCGTATGTTCGGGCGCTCGCTGCACGACGGTGCGTAGCGACAAGCGCGCCTTTTCAGTTCGACGCACGGTAAAGCCCGTGCGCATCGATGTAGGCCAGGACCGCGTCAGGCACCAGGAAACGTACCGACTTACCGCTGGCCAGCAGTTGACGGATCTGGGTGGCGGACACCGCAAGCGGGGTCTGCCAGACGAATGCAATATTCCCGTTCGGCCCGGTCAGGGCCAAGGGGTCACTTACCGACCGCGCGGCCAGCAGGTTGCGCAAGGCATCCGGCGGTTCGCTGTCGGCATCCGGGCGTTGCAAAACCAGGATGTGGCAATGCTGGAGGAGTTCCTCCCAGCGGTGCCAAGAGGGCAGGCCGCAAAATGCGTCCCAGCCCAAAAGCAGAAACAATTGGTCATCAGCGGCCAACTCGGCGCGCATCAGCTCCAGGGTGTCGACAGTGTAGGACGGTTTATCGCGCTTGAGCTCGCGATCGTCCACCACCAGCGGCGCTATTCCTTCCACGGCAACGCGCACCATTTCCAGGCGCTGCTGCGCTGAAACCTGCGGCGTATCGCGATGGGGCGGCCGAAAATTGGGCATCAGGCGCAACTCGTCCAACGCCAGGGCATCCGCGACTTCCAGGGCACTGCGCAAATGGCCGATGTGCACGGGGTCGAAAGTACCGCCGAGCAGCCCGATGCGTTTACCCATCAAGTGCGCACATGACCGTCGCCGAACACCACGTACTTCTCGCTGGTCAGGCCTTCCAGGCCAACCGGGCCACGGGCATGGAGCTTGTCGGTGGAGATGCCGATTTCCGCCCCCAGGCCGTACTCGAAGCCATCGGCAAAGCGCGTCGAGGCGTTGATCATCACCGAAGCGGAATCCACTTCATTGAGGAAACGCCGGGCATCGCTGAAATGCTCGGAGACGATGGCGTCGGTGTGCTTGGAGCCGTATTTATTGATGTGCTCGATGGCCTGGTCCAGGTCGTCGACCATGCGGATCGACAGGATCGGCGCCGTGTACTCGGTGTACCAATCCTGTTCGGTCGCCTCGATCACGTCCGCGCCCAGCAACGCACGGGTACGTTCACAACCGCGCAGCTCCACGCCCTTGTCGCGGTAGATGGCAGCCAACGGCGGCAGCACGCGCTCGGCAATGCCGGCGTGCACCAGCAGGGTTTCCATGGTGTTGCACGGCGCGTAGCGGTGGGTCTTGGCGTTGTCGGCGATGCGGATCGCCTTGTCGAGGTCGGCGGCAATGTCGATGTAGACATGGCACACGCCGTCCAGGTGCTTGATCACCGGTACCTTGGCGTCGCGGCTGACGCGCTCGATCAGGCTCTTGCCACCGCGCGGTACGATCACGTCGACGAATTCGGGCATGGTGATCAACGCGCCAACTGCCGCACGGTCAGTGGTTTGCACCACTTGCACCACTTCGGCGGGCAACTCGGCCACGGCCAGGCCCTGCTGAATGCAGGCGGCGATGGCACGGTTAGAATTGATCGCCTCGGAACCGCCACGCAGGATGGTGGCATTGCCCGACTTGAGGCACAGGCTCGCGGCATCGATGGTCACGTTCGGGCGCGACTCATAGATGATGCCGATCACGCCCAGGGGGACGCGCATCTTGCCGACCTGGATGCCGGACGGCAGGTAACGCATATCGCGGATTTCACCGATGGGGTCAGGCAGCTTGGCCACCTGACGCAAGCCTTCGATCATGTCGTCGATACGCGCCGGGGTCAGTGCCAGGCGGTCCAGCAGGGCCGGTTCCAGGCCATTGGCACGGCCGTTGGCCAGGTCCTGTTCGTTGGCCGCGGCCAACTCGGAGCGCGAAGCATCCAGAGCGTCGGCGGCGGCCAACAGCGCGCGATTCTTCTGCGCGGTGCTCGCACGGGCGATCAACCGCGAGGCCTGACGGGCAGCGCGACCCAGGCGGGTCATGTAGTCAAGAACGGACTCAGTCATAGTCAGGGAGTCTTGGCAAAGAGGAAAGCGGCAGATTATAGCTGTGACGCCGCTCGACTGACAGCGGTGAGGGGCGGATGGTCGAAATGAACTGTAAAAACCCGGGGTTCAGCGGTAATTAAGGTGGGAGTTGTTATGATTCCGTCACATTTAGCCGTAATAACCCTGAACGTTATGTCCAGAATGACCCCTGAACTGCCCGCCAGCGCCCTCCCCGACAGCTTCTTCGACCGCGACGCACAGTTGCTCGCGCAAGAACTGCTTGGAAAAGTCATCCGCCATCGTGTTGGCGAAACCTGGCTTTCGGCGCGGATTATTGAAACCGAAGCCTATTACGTGGCCGAAAAAGGCAGCCACGCCTCCCTCGGCTACACAGAAAAACGTAAGGCTTTGTTTCTGGATGGCGGGCACATCTACATGTACTACGCCCGTGGTGGCGATTCGCTGAACTTCAGCGCCCATGGCCCCGGCAATGCCGTATTGATCAAATCAGCTTACCCCTGGGTCGATGAAGTGTCCGGCCCGGCGAGCCTGGCGCAAATGCTCTTGAACAACCCCAACCCCGACGGTAGCCCGCGCGCCTCGCAGAAACTCTGTGCGGGCCAGACGCTGCTGTGCAAGGCCCTGGGCTTGAAAGTGCCGATGTGGGATGCCAAGCGCTTCGATCAGGAACTGCTGTATGTGGAAGACGTGGGCCAGGTACCGACGCAGATCATCCAGACCACGCGGCTGGGCATTCCCAGCGGGCGCGATGAGCATTTGATGTACCGCTTCGTCGATGCTGGCTATGCGCCTTACTGCACGCGGAACCCGCTGCGGCGCGGGCAGGTCGAAGGCCGCGATTATTTTTTGATTTGAACAGACTGAACCGGCCGGAATCGATACCTGCCGCATAGGAATTTTAATGTGGGAGGGGGCTTGCCCCCGATGGCGGTGTGACAGTGGATGAATGTTTCCCTGACACATTGCCATCGGCGGCAAGCCCCCTCCCACACTTGATGGAGTGGATTGTATGGGCCAATGGCTCGATAGCATCACCGGCTGGCTTACCCTCAACCCACAATGGCTGGCGGCGGCGGTGTTTATCGTCGCGTGCGTGGAGTGCCTGGCCATCGCCGGGCTGATCGTGCCGGGCACCGTGCTGTTGTTTGCGATTGCCGCACTCGCCGGCAGCGGCGCGCTGTCGTTGAGTGAAACCCTGCTGCTCGGATTTCTCGGCGGTTTATTGGGCGATGGGGTTTCCTACTACCTGGGTCGACATTTCCACCAGAACATTCGGCGCCTGCCCGGCCTTCGTCAGCATCCAGAATGGATGAATGGCGCGGAAACCTACTTCCATAAGTACGGCATCGCCAGCCTGCTGGTCGGGCGCTTCATCGGCCCGCTGCGCCCCATGCTGCCAATGGTGGCCGGTATGTGCGACATGCCGTTCCCGCGCTTCGCGGCCGTGAGCGTAGTCGCCGCAGCAGGTTGGACCGTGGCTTATCTGCTGCCGGGGTGGGCCGCCGGCGCTGCGTTCCGCCTGCCATTGCCCGAAGGTTTCTGGCCGGAAGCGGCGATTGTCGCCGCCTGCCTGGCGGTACTGCTGGGGTTGAGCCTGAACAGCAGCCTGCGCGGCCATCGTCGCGCCACCCTGTGGGTGGGCTGCGCCAGCCTGGTTCTGCTGGTCGCGCTGTTTATCGGCTACCCACACCTGAACGATTTCGACCAGGGCCTGAGCGCACTGGTGCAGGAACACCGCAGCCCATGGCTCGATCAGGTGATGGTGCAACTCACTCAGTTGGGCGAATTCAAGAAGATGTTCGTGGCCAGCGCAGTGTTCACCGGCCTGCTGTTACTGGCGCGACAGTGGCGTCACGCGGTATTCGTCGGCGCCACGCTGGCCGGCGCCGCCGTGATTAATACCGGCACCAAGCTGTTCTTCGCCCGTGGCCGCCCGGAAATCCTGATCGACCCGCTCACCAGCTTCAGCATGCCCAGCGGCCACGCCTCAGGCTCGTTTGCGTTCTTTCTGGCCCTGGCGGTACTCGCCGGTCGAGGCCAACCCACGCGGTTACGCCTGACCTGGCTGCTGCTGGGCTGCATACCCGCCGCGTTCATTGCCTTGTCACGGGTGTACCTGGGCGCTCACTGGCCCACGGACATCCTGGCCGGCACGCTGTTGGCAATGAGCGTGTGTGCGTTCAGCCTCACCGTCATTCAATACCGCAGCCCCTTGCCGCCGATGACGCAAAAAGCCTGGTGGCTGGTATTGCCTGCGGTGGTGGCCGTGCTCGCTTTCATCGCCTTTACCGGCACCTCGCACGCGCTGCTCCGGTACGCCTATTGAGCCTTGGCCTAGATCTCAGGTGAACAACTCACCCTGCAACTCATCCAGCAGCATCTGGATCGCATCCAGCCGCTGCTGCGGATCGTCCAGTTGCAGCAGGTCGACCTTGTCGGACTCGGTGAATGGCAGCAGATACGCCAGTTGGTTAGCCAGGGCCTGCTGGCCCTCGGCACGGGCATCCATATCCAGCGAAGCGACCATCGGGTGCTCCGCCAATGCCTGCAGCAGCGCCAGCAGATCGGCGTCTTCGTCTTCCAGCGGCTGGTCCGGCAGCTCTTCCAACCACTGCACCTGGGCTACCAGCAACTGGTCCTTTTGCACCTCAACGTCATATACGCGGAAACGCCGCCCGCCTTCGACACGAATGCCCAGCAAGCCGTTGTCCTGTTGCTTGAAGTCGCGGATCAGCGCTTCACAGCCGATCAGCGAGTAGCCGTCCGTGGCCATGCCGGCTTCCTTGCCGTGGAGGATGCACACCACGCCGAAGCTTTCGCCCTTTTTCATGCAGCGACTGATCATGTCCAGGTAGCGCGCCTCGAACAGTTGCAAATCGAGCGTGCAGCCAGGGAACAGCACAGTGTTGAGGGGAAACAGCGCCAGACTCATAAAGGTTTCCTTAAACCCGGTTTAAACGATCACCGACACGGCCAGCGGCAGGAATACCGCCGTGGCCACGCCCATCAAACTCATCGCCAGCGCCGCAAAGGCGCCGCACTCCTCGCTTTCCTGCAGGGCCACCGAGGTGCCGACGGCGTGGGCGGTCATGCCCAAGGCCATGCCGCGCGCCTCAGGGCTGTAGACGCCCAGGCGCGACAACAGCGCCGGGCCGACCATCGCGCCGACCACCCCGGTGATCAACACGAACACCGCCGCCAATGCCGCCACGCCACCAATCTGCTCGGCCACCAGCATGGCAATCGGCGAGGTCACCGACTTGGGCGCCATGGTCATCAGCACCCGGTGCTCGGCGCCGAACCACCAGCCCAACAGCACGCACAGGCCGGTCGCCAGCACCCCACCTATTACCAGCGTAGTAAAAATCGGCCAGAACAATTGGCGAATCCGTCGCAGGTTCAGATAAAGCGGCACCGCCAACGCTACCGTCGCAGGCCCCAGCAGAATGCCCATGATCTCGGTGCTCTTGCGGTATTCGGCGTAGCTCAGGCCGCAGCCGAGCAACACACCAATCACCAGCAACATGGAGACCAGCACCGGCTGCAGAAAGATCCAGCGGGTTTTCTCGAACGCCGCCAGCACCAGTTGATAAGCGCCCAGGGTGATGCCAATACCGAACAACGGGTGATGAATGACCGCCGTCCAGGCGCCCTGCCAGTCGAACATCATTGGTCCGTCTCCTTGCGCTTGACCATCTGTTGCATCAGCACGCCCACAACGGCCATGGCGATCACCAGCGACAGCACCAGTGCGCCAACGATGGCCCAGAAGTCTGCAACGATGTCTTTGACATACACCATCACGCCCACCGCTGGCGGTACCAGCAGTAACGGCAAATAACGCAACAGGCTGCTGGCCGCCAGGCTCAGCGGCTCGCTGACTTCACCGCGCCAGATCAAAAAGCCAAGCATCAGCAACAGGCCGATGATCGGCCCCGGCAATACCGGCAACAGCAAATGGTTGATCGCGGTGCCCATCAATTGAAACAGCACCAGCCAGGTCAGGCCACGTAACAGCATCCTCTTTGCCCCCTCAAAACCCATCCGCATTATAAGCACGCCGGCCCTATGCTCCGGCATTCGCCAAAAGCATGTCGTTGACCGGGCCGATTGCCCATGATGATCTACATTGGTTCTCTGTATCCCTTAAAAACCCCTCATCAGCGGGGGGATAAAAATGATGAACCCAGGAGAGACGCAATGCCCTATGTACCCGTAGCGCAGCTCAAAGAGTATGTCGGCAAGGAACTCGGACGTTCCGACTGGCTCACCATCGACCAGGCGCGTATCAACCTGTTTGCGGAGGCCACCGGCGATCATCAGTTCATCCACGTCGACCCGGTCAAGGCGGCGCAAACCCCGTTCGGCAGCACCATCGCCCATGGGTTTTTGTCGCTGTCGCTGATGCCCAAGCTGATGGAAGACATCCTGATCATGCCCGAAGGCCTGAAGATGGCAGTCAATTACGGCCTGGACAGCGTGCGTTTTATCCAGCCGGTGAAGGTCGGTTCCAAGGTGCGCCTGAACGTCACCCTCACCGACGTCAACGAGAAAAAACCCGGCCAGTGGCTGTTCAAGGCCACCGCCACCCTGGAAATCGAAGGCCAGGAGAAACCTGCCTACATTGCCGAATCGCTGTCACTCTGCTTCGTGTAGGACGTTGCCGGTGGCGAGGCAATAAACCTTGCCACAGTGTATGTAAATTTATGTATGAATCTTCCGGCTGCGGCATACTCGGCGCTTAATTATCCGGATCCCGTTATGCGCCCACTCGCTCCCCTTGCCCTTGCCCTGTTGCTCACCGCTTGCGGAGACGGCGAATCGCTGTTGCCGCCCGATGCGCGCCTGCCCGATGGCGGCCGCTACCGGGGCGATGTGGTCAACGGCTTGCTGCAAGGCCAGGGCCGCGTCGACTACCCCAACGGCAGCTGGTACGCCGGCGAGTTCGATAAGGGTCAGTGGCACGGCCAGGGCGAATGGCACGGCAGCAACGGCGAAGTCTACAAAGGCGAGTTCAAGCAAGGCCTGTTTGACGGCCAGGGCAGCCTGACCACCGCGGGCAGCAGCTACGTGGGCGGTTTCAAGAACGGTCGACGCAACGGCGAAGGCACCCTCAAAGAGGGCCAGATGACCTATCGCGGCGAATTCAAGGACGACCAGTATTCCGGCCTCGGGCGCCTGGAGCTGGCCGATGGCAGCCAATACCAGGGCCAATTCGCCCACGGCAAACCCAACGGCGAAGGCCAGCGCAACGACGACAGCGGCAACCAGTTCAGCGGCCACTTTGTCGATGGCCAGCTGGAAGGCAACGGTACCTTCAACAGCGCGGACGGCGATATCTACGTCGGGCAGTTCAAACAGAACCAGCTCAACGGCAAGGGTCGCTATGAAAATGCCGACGGCGACGTCTGGATCGGCCAGTTCAAGGAAGGCGCCCTGAGCGGCAAAGGCGAATTGATCGGCGTTGATGGCAGCCACTACGTGGGCCAGTTCAGTGACTGGCGCTTCAGCGGCGAAGGTCGCCTGAACCTTACCGACGGCAGCTTCTATATCGGCGGCTTCGACAGCGACAGCTATCAGGGCCGTGGCACGCTGGTACTCACCGACGGCACCGTGCAGGCCGGCACCTGGGTCAACGGCATGCGCGTGCGCGATGCCGAGGGCAAGCTGCTGCCCGACCCACTGGAGATTGGCGTACTGGCCCAGGGCCGCTTACTCGCTGACGCCCTCGCCGCCGTGCCGGCGTCCACGCCTGCCGTCGAGCTGTACACCCTGGCCTTGGCCGGCGACGGCAAGCAAAGCGTGTTCCTGCGCGAAGCCGACTACGTCAGCAACATGCTCGCCACCCGCTTCGGTGCGTATGGGCAGATCCGTCTGGTCAACCACCGTGACCATATCGCCGACCGCCCCATGGCCACCCGCGAAAACCTGCGCCGTGCCGTGCAGACCCTGGCCGAACGCAGCGGGCCGGAAGACCTGGTGTTTATCTATATGACCAGCCACGGCACCCATGAACACGAACTGGTGCTCGACCAGCCACGCATGGAACTGGCCGACCTGCCGGCCGATGAGTTGGCCGCCGTGCTCGCGCCACTGAAAAACCGCGACAAGATCATCGTGATTTCCGCCTGTTATTCCGGCGGGTTCATCCCGGCCTTGAAGGACGAACACACGCTGATCATGACCGCCTCGCGCGCCGATCGCGTGTCGTTCGGCTGCTCGGAGGAGGCAGACTTCACTTACTTCGGTGATGCCCTTTTCGCACAGGCCTTCAACCAAACGGACGATTTGCAGCACGCGTTCAAACTGGCACAACTGCACGTGGCCGAACGCGAACAGGCGGACAATTTCGAAGCCTCCGAGCCGCAGATCTGGGCCCCCAAGGGCGTGATCGCCCACTGGCAATTATTACGTAAACAGCAGGCACGAAAGGCGCTCGAAAGCGTCTCAATGAATAGCAAGGAAGCCAAAGGCAACTAAGCTGTAACGTGTAACAAGGGGGAAACACCATGTACCTGACACCGCAGCATATCTTGCTGGCCGGCGCCTCCGGCCTCACCGGCGAACACTTGCTGGACCGCCTGCTCAACGAACCTACCGTAACCCGCGTGCTGGCGCCCAGCCGCAAACCACTGGCTGAACACCCGCACCTGGAAAACCCGGTGGGCGACCCCGCCGTATTCCTGCCACAACTGAGCGGCCAGGTGGATATCGCCTTTTGCTGCCTGGGCACCACGATCAAAAAGGCCGGCTCGGAAGCGGCGTTCCGTGCCGTCGACCTGGATATGGTGGTGGCCTTCGCCAAGCGCGCACGGGAGATGGGCGCGCGGCACCTGATCGTGATCAGTGCGATTGGTGCCGACCCGAAATCCTCGGTGTTCTACAACCGGGTCAAGGGGGAGATGGAACAGGCGCTCAGGGCACAAGACTGGCCGCAACTGACCATCGTGCGGCCCTCGCTGCTGCTGGGCGAACGACTGGAACCGCGCCTGGCTGAAAAACTGGCGGGGCCGCTGTCACGCCTGATTCCCGGCAAGTACCACGGTATCGAAGTGTGCGAACTGGCCCGCGCGATGTGGCGCCTGGCGCTGGAAGAGCAGGATGGGGTGCGGGTGGTGGAGTCGGATGAGCTGCGCAAGCTCGGTAAATAAGGCCTACACAGCAATAAATGTGGGAGGGGGCTTAAGGCTTTTTGTAGGAGCGAGCTTGCTCGCGAAGAACTCAGGGCCGCCGCGTTTATCCAGAATGAACGCGTTGCCTGGACGTTTTTCGCGAGCAAGCTCGCTCCTACATTGAGGGCTTGCACCCTCCCACATTGGTTTTTGTGCTGTTGAGCGTTGCGTTACAGCCCACCGGTAGCGTTGAAGCCAACCCCCAGCACCGTCAACAGCGACAGCGGCAACAGCAAGGTATCGAGCAGCGCGCTGGCTGGCAGGTCCACATGGGGATAAGTCGGGGCCTCGGCGCCAAAACGGTCCTTGGCACAACAGCCGCCGTTGATTGCATATAAATCCAGGCGCGTGCCGGCATACACCACTGGCGCGCCAGGTTGCGCAGCATCCAGCGTGCGAGCGGTGGCGCAGCCGGTCAATTGCAGCGCCAGCACCATCAGCAACGCCTTATTCATCGCTGCTCAAATGATGCTCGCCCCAGCGCGGCAGCATGTCTTGCGGGATATTCAGCAGGTTGAGAATCCGAGCCACCACGAAATCCACCAGGTCATCGATGGTCTGCGGCTGGTGATAGAAGCCGGGCGATGCGGGCAGAATGGTCACGCCCATGTTCGACAACTTGAGCATGTGCTCCAGGTGGATGCTCGAATACGGCGCTTCACGCGGCACCAGAATCAACTGGCGGCGCTCCTTCAGGGTCACGTCCGCCGCACGCTCGATCAGATTGTTACAGGCGCCCGTGGCAATCGCCGACAGGGTGCCGGTGGAGCATGGCACCACCACCATCGCAGCCGGCGCGCCGGAGCCGGACGCGACCGGCGACATCCAGTCCTCCTTGCCATACACCTTGATCTGCCCCGCCGCCGCGCCGGTGTATTCGGTGAGGAAGGCCTGCATCATCTGCACCTTGGCAGGTAATGCCACATCGGTCTCCGTCGCCAGCACCAACTGCGCCGCCTTGGAGATCAGGAAATGCACCTCACGGTCTTCACGCACCAGGCAATCGAGCAGGCGCAGGCCATACGGCGCACCGGATGCGCCGGTCATCGCCAGGGTGACGCGTTCCGGGCCGCTCATTTGAGCGCCTCGGCCAGCTTACCGTGCAGGCCGCCGAAGCCGCCGTTGCTCATGATCACAACGTGGGTACCCGGCTTGGCCAGGTGCTTGACGTGCTCGATGATGCCCTCCAGAGAGTCACACACGGTCGAAGGCACCGTGCACTGCGCGGCGATTGCCGGCAGGTCCCAGCCAAGGTTGGCCGGTGCATACCAGACGGCCTGGTCGGCGTCATTGACGCTTTCCGGCAGGCCATCACGGTGCGCACCCAGCTTCATCGAATTGGAGCGCGGCTCGACGACGGCAATGATCTGCGCCTCACCGACGCGCTTGCGCAGGCCGTCCAGGGTGGTGGCGATGGCCGTAGGATGGTGGGCAAAGTCGTCGTAGATGGTGATCCCATTCACGTCGGCCACCTTCTCCATGCGGCGCTTCACGCTTTTGAATGCGCTCAAGGCCGCAATGCCCAGGGCCGGCGCTACGCCCACATGCCGCGCAGCCGCCAGGGTGACCAAGGCGTTGGCGACGTTATGCTGGCCGGTCATGTCCCACTCGACGACGCCCTGCGCCTCGCCTTCGAACAGCACTTCAAACCGGGAGCCGTCGTCACGCAGCAATTTGACCTGCCACTGCCCGCCCGCGCCGGTGGTTTGCACCGGGGTCCAGCAGCCCATGTCGATCACACGCTGCAACGCCGGTTCGGTGGTCGGGTGGATCACCAGGCCTTCACTCGGGATGGTGCGCACCAAGTGATGGAACTGCCGCTCGATGGCCGGCAGATCGGGGAAGATGTCGGCATGATCGAACTCAAGGTTATTCAGGATCGCGGTGCGCGGACGGTAGTGGACGAACTTGGAACGCTTGTCGAAGAACGCGCTGTCGTACTCGTCGGCCTCGATCACGAAGAACGGCGTATCGCCCAGGCGCGCCGACACCGAGAAGTTTTGCGGCACGCCGCCAATCAGGAAGCCGGGGCTCATGCCCGCATGTTCCAGCACCCAGGCCAACATACTGCTGGTGGTGGTTTTGCCGTGGGTGCCGGCAACGGCGAGCACCCAGCGCCCTTGCAGCACGTGATCGGCCAGCCACTGCGGGCCGGAAACATACGGCAAGCCTTTATTAAGGACATATTCGACCGCAGGGTTACCCCGGGACATGGCGTTGCCAATGACGACCAGGTCGGGCACCGGGTCGAATTGCGCCGGGTCATAGCCTTGCGTCAGCTCGATGCCCTGCGCTTGAAGCTGGGTACTCATGGGCGGATACACATTGGCATCGGAGCCAGTAACGTGATGGCCCAGCTCTTTGGCAAGCACCGCCATCGAGCCCATGAACGTGCCGCAGATACCAAGAATATGAATGTGCATAGTTGACCTCGTAAAACATCGAGGCAGGTTAGCGCAGGGCGTAGGAAATGGCACTCTTTAGGTCACTGTACCGAGCCCGCCGCCAGTCGACGGGCTGGCAAAACTTCAGGGTGGCCCGCACCGTTTACCGCTGAGCGAGCGAGCTGCGTGAAATGTCATACTTTCGCAGTTTTCGATACAGCGTGTTACGGCTCACCCCTAACTGCTGCGCCGTATGGCTCATGTGCCAGCGTTGCTGCTCAAGCGTCGCCAGCAACGCCGAGCGTTCGGCATCGTCCAGGGGCGAGTGTGAAAGGGCCGGCTCGGAACTCGCCGAACGAACCTGACGGATGCTCGCGGGCACATCCTCAAGCTCGATCAGGCTGGTGTCGCACAGCGCGACCAGCGTGCGCAATACCGTACGCATCTGTCGGATATTGCCCGGCCAGGCGTAGCCCAACAAAACGTCCCGCGCCGCAGGCTTCAATCCGACCGACCGCTCACCCGCTTCCTGGGCCAGCAGAAAATCCAGCAGTTGCGACTTGTCGCTGCGCTCGCGCAACGCCGGCAGGGCGATTTCCAAGCCGTTCAGGCGGTAATACAAATCCTCGCGAAAGCTGCCGTCCTGCACACGCTCCAGCAGATTTCGGTGCGTGGCGCTGATAATTCGCACGTTCACCGCCTGGGGCTCACCGCCGATGGGCACCACCAGGCGGTCTTCCAGCACTCTCAACAAACGGGTTTGCAGCGCCACGGGCATGTCGCCGATTTCATCCAGAAACAGCGTCCCGCCATCGGCCTGCTGCAGCTTGCCGCGCATGCCTTCCTTGAGGGCTCCGGTGAAACTGCCGCCGCGATAGCCAAACAGCTCGCTTTCGATCAGGTTTTCCGGAATGGCCGCGCAGTTGAGTGCAACGAAGGCCTTGCCGGAACGCTGGCTGGCCTGATGCACGGCCTTGGCGAACGCCTCTTTCCCGCAGCCGGTTTCACCGTTGATCAGCAGCGGCACATCGCGCTCGAACACCCGCAGCGCCTTGCGCATGTCGTCCTGCAGCGCCGGGTCGCCCAGGCAGATACCTGCAAGCGGTGGCTTCTCAGGCCTCGTAATCGGGGTCGGCAAACGGCGCGGCTGGCCTCGCAAGGCAGCAAACAAACTCCGCCCGCTACGGGTACGCAATGGCCAACTGGCTGTCGCATTGGCGCTGGCGCGGCTCAACAATTGGTCCAGCGAGCAATCGAAAAAGGCTTCCACCGGCTGCCCCAGCAAACCGCTACGCGCGTGCCCGAGCAGGTTCAGCGCGCTCTGGTTGGCCGCGCAGATGCGCCCTTCCCCGTCGAACGCCAGCAGGCCTTCGCTGAACAGGCCCACCGACTCGGCCTGCAGGTGAAAGCGCAGCAGCCAGTGGTGTTCAAAGTGGCGCAGGAAATAGCAGCTTTCAATCATCTTGGCCGACAGATTGACCAGCGCCATGGTATGGAACTGGCTCTGGCGCGACACGGCTTCGCGCGCCGACGACACGTCCAGCACCGCCAGCAGTTCACCATGAGGGTCGAACACCGGGCTCGCCGAACAGGTCAGCCCGGTGTGTCGGCCGCGAAAATGTTCGTCACGGTGAATCGTCACGGACTGGCGCTCCACCAGGCACGTGCCGATGCCGTTGGTGCCCTCGCGGGCCTCGCTCCAATCCGCGCCCAGCCACAACCCGGCGCGCTCGAAAATCTTGCGCTCGGACGGCGCGGTGACGCAATTGAGGATCACCCCGCGCGCGTCGGTGAGCAGCACCGCATGGCCAGCCCCCGAGAGCTGCTGATGCAGGCTGTTCATCTCGTTGCCGGCAATGTGCAGCACTTGCTGGAGGCGTTCGCGGCTTTCCAGCAGGCGGCCCTGTTCAAGCACGGTGGGGGCGATGGTCTGCGCGGGGTCGAGGTGGTAGTCCTCCAGGCAGCGCAGCCAGGAGCGAGCAATCGACGGATCGCTGGCGGGGCCTTGGGCGAGGTCATGCCCACGGGCGACGGTCAAGACTTGCTGGGCATGGCGGCTGAACTGATCGTTGTGCATGTTCTTATTATTCTCCCTGCGTGAGAGCGCCCAGCATCCTCCAGGCCTGCGGCCATTGCAATCCTGTGCCGACCCGTCGGTCACGAGCTGTACCGTTTATGGCACAAAGTGTCACCGCGCCTGTACCAAGCGGGTGACAGCAACGCCCGGTAACAAACCCCAACCCATTGAATTGCCTGGCCTGCAACGCAGTGGCCCAACCTTTGCTCTACGCTTTATCACGCGCTTGCCGCGCTCTACTCCAATAAACATAAAAGCAGGAGATGCCCACCATGCGTTATGCACACCCCGGTACTGAAGGCGCTGTCGTTTCGTTCAAGGCCAAGTATGGCAACTACATCGGTGGCGAATTTGTTGCGCCGGTCGATGGCAATTACTTCACCAATACCTCGCCGGTCAACGGCAAGCCCATCGCCGAATTCCCGCGCTCCACTGCCAAAGACATCGACAAGGCGCTGGACGCCGCCCACGCTGCCGCTGACGCCTGGGGCAAGACTTCGGCCCAGGACCGCTCGCTGGTATTGCTGAAAATCGCCGACCGCATCGAACAGAACCTCGAACTGCTGGCCATCACCGAAACCTGGGACAACGGCAAGGCCGTGCGTGAAACCCTCAACGCCGACATCCCGCTGGCCGCCGACCACTTCCGCTACTTCGCTGGCTGCATCCGTGCCCAGGAAGGCAGCAGCGCCGAAATCAACGAACACACCGCCGCCTATCACTTCCACGAACCGCTGGGCGTGGTCGGCCAAATCATCCCGTGGAACTTCCCCCTGCTGATGGCGGCGTGGAAACTCGCCCCGGCCCTGGCCGCGGGTAACTGCGTGGTGCTCAAGCCGGCCGAGCAAACGCCGCTGGGGATCAACGTGCTGATGGAACTGATCGGCGACCTGCTGCCGCCCGGCGTGCTCAACGTGGTGCACGGCTTCGGCAAGGAAGCTGGCGAAGCCCTGGCCACCAGCAAGCGCATCGCCAAGATCGCCTTCACCGGCTCTACCCCGGTGGGCTCGCACATCATGCATGCGGCGGCCGAGAACATCATTCCGTCCACCGTTGAGCTGGGGGGCAAGTCGCCGAACATTTTCTTCGCCGACATCATGAAAGCCGAACCGCAATTCATCGAGAAAGCCGCCGAAGGCCTGGTGCTGGCGTTCTTCAACCAGGGCGAGGTGTGCACCTGCCCATCGCGCGCGCTGGTGGAAGAGTCGATCTACGACGACTTCATGAAAGTGGTGATGAAGAAGATCGAGTCGATCAAGCGTGGCGACCCGCTGGACACCGACACCATGGTCGGCGCCCAGGCGTCTGAGCAGCAGTTCGACAAGATCCTCTCCTACCTGGAAATCGCCAAGGGCGAAGGCGCGCAGTTGCTCACCGGCGGCAAGGTCGAGAAACTCAGCGGCGACCTGGCCACCGGCTATTACATCCAGCCGACCCTGCTCAAGGGCACCAACGACATGCGCGTGTTCCAGGAAGAAATCTTCGGCCCGGTGGTAAGCATCACCACCTTCAAGGACGAAGCCGAAGCCCTGGCGATTGCCAACGACACCGAGTTCGGCCTGGGCGCCGGCCTGTGGACCCGCGACATCAACCGCGCCTACCGCATGGGCCGCGCGATCAAGGCGGGCCGCGTGTGGACCAACTGCTACCACCTGTACCCGGCGCATGCCGCGTTTGGCGGTTACAAGAAGTCCGGTGTGGGCCGTGAGACGCACAAGATGATGTTGGACCATTACCAGCAAACCAAGAACTTGCTGGTGAGCTACGACATTAATCCGCTGGGCTTTTTCTAACTAACTGAGCATCCCCTCCCACATTTATGCATGCAACTAAAAATGTGGGAGGGGGCTTGCCCCCGATAGCAATGGACCAGCCAACCATTCAATAACTGATATACCGCCATCGGGAGCAAGCCCCCTCCCACACTTAGTTCTTTATAAGTACTTGCGAACTGCATTCGGCCCACAGAGGTCGAGTTAAAACAATAACAACGAAAGGTACTTCCCCATGCCTAGCGAACCCACTGGATCTTCCGTCGACTTCGAAAAAGTCGGCACCGACTACTTTCAACAACGCGAACTTAAAAAAGGCGCTGCCGGCTGGGTGCTGTTAGTCGGCCTCGGCGTCGCCTACGTGATTTCCGGCGACTACGCCGGCTGGAACTTCGGCCTGGCCCAGGGCGGCTGGGGCGGGATGTTTCTCGCCACATTGCTGATGGCCACCATGTACCTGTGCATGTGCTTTTCACTCGCCGAACTGTCTTCGATGATTCCCACCGCTGGCGGCGGCTATGGCTTTGCCCGCAGCGCGTTCGGCCCCTGGGGCGGGTTCCTTACGGGCACGGCGATCCTGATCGAATACGCCATCGCGCCCGCCGCCATCGCGGTGTTTATCGGCGCGTACTGCGAGTCGCTGTTCGGCATTGGCGGCTGGATGATCTACCTGGCGTTCTACATCATCTTTATCGGCATCCACATCTTCGGGGTGGGTGAAGCGTTGAAGCTGATGTTCGTGATTACCGCCATCGCAGCCATCGCGCTGGGTGTGTTTCTGGTGTCGATGGTGCCGCACTTCAACATCGCCAACCTGCTGGATATCCCGGTGAGCGAAGCCAAGGGCGCCAGCAGCTTCCTGCCGTTCGGCTACGTCGGCGTGTGGGCGGCGATCCCCTATGCGATCTGGTTTTTCCTCGCGGTAGAAGGCGTGCCCCTGGCCGCTGAAGAAACCAAGAACCCCAAGCGCGACCTGCCGCGCGGGCTGATCGGCGCGATTGTAGTGCTGACCAGTTTCGCCCTGCTGATCCTCGTGATTGCACCGGGTGGTGCAGGCACTTACGCCCTGATCAAATCCGGCAACCCTCTGGTGGAAGCGCTGGCGTTGTCCTACGGCGGTTCGACCTGGATGGGCAGCTTCGTCAACCTGGTGGGCCTGGCCGGCTTGATCGCGAGCTTTTTCTCGATCATCTACGCCTATTCCCGGCAGATCTTCGCCTTGTCCCGCGCCGGCTACCTGCCGCGCAAACTCTCCGAAACCAACAAGAGCAAGGCGCCGGTACTGGCGCTGGTGATCCCCGGCATCATCGGTTTTGGCCTGTCGCTGACCGGCCAGGGCGACCTGCTGATTCTGGTGGCGGTGTTCGGCGCCACCATTTCCTACGTGTTGATGATGGCCGCGCACATCACCCTGCGCATCCGTCGCCCTAAAATGGAGCGTCCGTATCGCACGCCGGGCGGCATCTTCACCTCGGGCGTGGCGCTGGTGCTGGCCTGTGTGGCCGTGGTGGCGGGCTTCCTGGTGGATCCGCGCGTGGTGATTGGCGCGGCGATCATCTATGGAGTATTAATTGCTTACTTTGCTTTCTACAGCCGGCATCACTTGGTAGCAGGCACGCCGGAAGAAGAATTCGCGGCGATCCAGGCCGCAGAGGCCGCCTTGCACTAACTGCCGTAAACCTCGACGCGGGCGCCTTGCCCGCGTCGTCAAGGAGACACTGTATGGCAAGCTTTTCCCACGCGGTGGGTGCACAGACTTACCGCTTCGACAGCCTCAAGGACCTGATGGCCAAGGCCAGCCCGGCGCGCTCCGGCGACTTCCTGGCCGGCGTGGCTGCGCACAATGATGGCGAACGGGTCGCGGCCCAAATGGCGCTGGCGAACACCCCGTTGAAGCACTTCCTGGAAGAGGCGCTGATTCCCTATGAAAGCGATGAAGTCACCCGGCTGATCATCGACACCCACGACAAACAGGCCTTCGCCACCGTCAGCCACCTGACCGTCGGCGGCCTGCGCGACTGGCTGCTCAGCGACGCAGCCGACGAACACTCCCTACGCGCACTGGCGCCGGGGCTGACACCGGAAATGGCCGCCGCCGTGTCCAAGATCATGCGCGTGCAGGACCTGGTGCTGGTGGCGCAGAAGATCCGCGTGGTCACCCAGTTTCGCGGCACCATGGGTTTGCGCGGGCGCCTGTCGACGCGCCTGCAACCCAACCACCCCACTGACGAACCGGCCGGCATTGCCGCCAGCATTCTCGACGGCCTGCTCTACGGCAACGGCGACGCGATGATTGGCATCAACCCGGCCACCGACAGCATCGCCTCGATCTGCGCCATGCTGGAAATGCTCGACGCAATCATCCAGCGCTACGACATCCCCACCCAGGCCTGCGTGCTGACCCACGTCACCACCTCCATCGAGGCGATCAACCGTGGCGTGCCGCTGGACCTGGTGTTCCAGTCGATTGCCGGCACCGAAGCGGCCAACGCCAGCTTCGGCATCAGCCTGAGCCTGTTGCAGGAAGGCTACGACGCGGGTTTGAGCCTCAAGCGCGGCACCCTGGGCCAGAACCTGATGTATTTCGAAACCGGCCAGGGCAGTGCCTTGTCGGCCAACGCGCACTTTGGCGTGGACCAGCAAACCTGTGAAACCCGCGCCTACGCGGTGGCCCGGCATTTCAAGCCGTTTCTGGTGAACACCGTGGTCGGTTTTATCGGCCCCGAGTACCTGTACAACGGCAAGCAGATCATCCGCGCCGGTCTCGAAGACCATTTCTGCGGCAAGCTGCTCGGCGTGCCGATGGGGTGCGACATCTGCTACACCAACCACGCCGAAGCCGACCAGGACGACATGGACACCCTGCTGACCCTGCTCGGCGTGGCCGGGATCAACTTCATCATGGGCATCCCCGGCTCCGACGACATCATGCTCAACTACCAGACCACCTCCTTCCACGACGCGCTGTACGCCCGCCAGACACTGGGCTTGAAACCGGCGCCGGAGTTCGAGCAGTGGCTGGCGAAAATGGGCATCTTTACGCAAGCCGACGGCAAGGTACGCTTCGGCAACAACCTGCCACCGGCATTTCGCCACGCGTTGGCGCAACTGGGATGAAGGAGCCGCCTGTGCAACTCGACCTGCCTGACAACCCCTGGCTGCAACTGCGCCGCCTGACCCCGGCGCGCATTGCCCTGGGCCGCACCGGCACCAGCATTCCCACCAGCGCGCAACTGGACTTCCAGTTGGCCCACGCCCAGGCGCGGGACGCGGTGCACCTGCCCTTCGATCATGAAGGGCTGAGCCGCCAATTCGCCGAGCGCGGCCGTGACAGCCTGTTGCTGCACAGCGCCGCCACGGACCGGCATACCTACCTGCAGCGCCCGGACCTCGGGCGCCGCCTGAGTGATGAGTCGGCGCAAACCCTGCGCGACTACGCTTTAGCACACCCCGATGGCGTGGACCTGGCAATCGTGGTGGCCGATGGCCTGTCGGCGCTGGCCGTGCATAAACATACCGCCCCGTTTCTGACACGCCTGGAAGAACAGACCCACGCCGAAGGCTGGTCGCTGTCACCGGTGATCCTGGTCGAACAGGGCCGGGTCGCCGTGGCCGATGAGATCGGGCAACTGCTCGGCGCCAAAATGGTGGTGATCCTGATCGGCGAACGGCCGGGGCTCAGTTCGCCGGACAGCCTGGGCCTGTATTTCACCTACAACCCCAAGGTCGGCCTCACCGACGCCTACCGCAACTGCATCTCCAACGTGCGCCTGGAAGGCCTGAGTTACGGAATGGCGGCCCATCGCCTGCTGTACCTGATGCGAGAGGCGTGTCGCCGGCAGCTGTCCGGGGTCAATCTCAAGGACGAGGCTCAACTGCAGACCCTGGAGTCGGATGACCCGGACCTGATGAAAGGCAATTTCCTGCTCAGCCCGCCTGTGGGCTGATCGCGGCACGATTGCGCTTTTTCGCGACGTTAGGCAGCATCGAGTCACGGCCGCGCGTGTGGTCATCCCCCATTTGGAAGTTGAGGCCTGGCATGCGGATTACTCAAGCGACCCTGGAACACCTGGACCTGCTCACCCCGCTGTTCGTCAAATACCGCGAGTTCTACGGGGCCCTGCCATTCCCGGACTCGTCGCGGGCCTTTCTGGAAAAGCGCCTGCGACGCAAGGAATCGGTGATCTACCTGGCGCTGGCCGATGATGATGACAAGCGGCTGCTGGGGTTCTGCCAGCTGTACCCGAGCTTTTCTTCGTTGTCGCTCAAACGGGTGTGGATCCTCAACGACATCTATGTGGCCGAAGACGCACGCCGGCAACTGGTCGCCGACAACCTGATGCGCACCGCCAAGAAAATGGCCAAGGAAACCCACGCCGTGCGGCTGCGGGTATCCACCAGCAGCGACAATGACGTGGCGCAGAAGACCTACGAGTCGATTGGCTTTCGCGAAGACACCGAATTCAAAAACTACGTGCTGCCGATCAACGAAGAATAACCCCCGGGCCCCTGTGGGAGGGGGCTTGCCCCCGATAGCAGTGTGTCAGCCAACATTAATATCACTGACCCACCGCCATCGGGGGCAAGCCCCCTCCCACATTAATCCGGCACCAACCCCTTCACAATTTCGCGACACTCCCCGCTACAAAAGCCACACGCTTTTCACCTCTCAATCCGTATAATGCGCACCTCTCAGGGTTGTAAGAATCTCGACATACACGTGTAGCCTTATTACCCGTCGTTCCCGCACTGGCCTGCTGAGCCGGGCCATTCACACAGGTGCCATCCATGGATTTCAACCCGCTAGACCTTATCCTGCATCTCGACGTTTACCTCGACATGCTGGTAACCAACTACGGTCCGTGGATCTACGCCATTCTGTTCCTGGTGATTTTTTGCGAGACCGGCCTGGTGGTCATGCCGTTCCTGCCGGGTGATTCGCTGCTGTTCATCGCCGGCGCCGTTGCCGCCGGCGGCGGCATGGACCCGGTATTGCTGGCCGGCCTGCTGATGCTGGCGGCCATCCTCGGCGACAGCACCAACTACGTGATCGGGCGAACGGTGGGCGAGCGCTTGTTCAGCAACCCGAACTCGAAAATCTTCCGTCGCGACTACCTGCAAAAAACCCACGACTTCTACGACAAGCACGGCGGCAAAACCGTGACCCTGGCGCGCTTCCTGCCGATTTTGCGCACCTTCGCGCCGTTCGTCGCCGGCATTGCCAAAATGCCTTACCCGCGCTTCTTCGGGTTCAGCGTACTCGGCACCATCCTCTGGGTCGGTGGCCTGGTGACCCTGGGTTACTTCTTCGGCAACGTGCCGTTTATCAAGAAGAACCTGTCGCTGCTGGTGGTGTTCATCATCCTGCTGTCCCTGGTGCCGATGATCATCGGCGTGGTGCGCAGCCGCTTTGGCCGCACCTCCTCCGAAGCCAACCCGCACTGATCGCCCGTGTGGTCCCTCAGCGCCTGGCGTCGCCGGCGCCTGCTGGCCAAGCACCCGATTGCCGATGACACCTGGCAGCGGGTGCGTCACCACCTGACCTTTCTCGATGGCATCACGGTCGAGCAAGACCAGTGGCTGCGCGAAGCCTGTGTGCTGTTTCTGGCGGATAAACACCTCACCGCCCTGCCCGGCGTCGAACTGCATCAGGAACAGCGCCTGCTGCTCGCCGCCCAGGCGCAACTGCCGCTGATGAACCTGGGCGACCTCGACTGGTATCAGGGCTTCCATGAAATCGTGCTATACCCCGACGACTTCCTCAGCCCGCAACGCCACCGCGATGCCAGCGGCGTGGAACACGAATGGGACGGCGAACACAGCGGCGAAGCCTGGCAACAGGGCCCGGTGATCCTCGCCTGGCCCGGCGTACTGGCCAGCGGACAATGGGAAGGCTACAACCTGGTCATCCACGAGCTGGCGCACAAACTGGACATGCTCAACGGCGACGCCAACGGCCTGCCGCCGCTGCACCACGACATGCGCGTGCAGGAATGGGCCAGCGTGATGCAAAGCGCGTTTGACGACCTCAATCGTCAACTGGACGCCAACCCGGACGCCGACACCGAGATCGACCCTTACGCAGCGGAAAACCCGGCGGAATTCTTTGCCGTGACCAGCGAATATTTTTTCAGCGCCCCGGATTTACTGGCCAGCCATTACCCGCAGGTGTACGCCCAACTGAGCCGCTTCTACCGCCAGGATCCCCTGGCCCGCCTGACTCAACTGCAAGCCCACGACCCGCGCTACCAGCCACAGGGCGAATGACCGTACGACGCTCGGCGCATGGCATCGGCGTCAGAATATGCCTATAATCGCCGCCACTTTTAGGCCAATCCGGCCATGTCATATGGCCAACTACGGGGGCAACGCCCAATGAGCTACAGCAAGATTCCGGCTGGCAAAGACCTGCCGAACGACATCTACGTCGCCATCGAAATTCCGGCCAACCACGCGCCGATCAAATACGAAATCGACAAAGACAGCGACTGCCTGTTCGTTGACCGTTTCATGGCCACCCCGATGTTCTACCCGGCCAACTACGGTTTTATCCCCAACACCCTGGCTGACGACGGCGACCCCCTCGACGTGCTGGTCGTAACCCCTTACCCGGTTACGCCAGGCTCGGTTATCCGCGCTCGCCCGGTCGGCATCCTGAACATGACCGACGACGGCGGCGGCGATGCCAAAGTCATCGCAGTGCCACACGACAAGCTGTCCCAGCTGTATGTCGACGTGAAGGAATACACCGACCTGCCACCGCTGCTGCTGGAACAGATCAAGCACTTCTTCGAGAACTACAAAGACCTCGAAAAAGGCAAATGGGTGAAGATCGACGGTTGGGGCAACGCAGACGCCGCCCGTGCCGAGATCATGAAGTCGGTTGCCGCCTACAAAGGCTGATACCCGCACCGCATTGCCACGGCAATAGAAAAGCCCCGATGATTCGGGGCTTTTTTTTGGGAAAAATAAACATCGAGTTCATTTTCTAACTTGTGACGTTCAACTAACCGGCGCAACTGAAGAATAAGACTACAACTAAGGAAAAGCCTACACGCGCAAGTCAACGCATGGTTTATTTGAATAGCTTTCCCGGCCAGTAAACTCTGCGTTCATGAATACATCAGGTGATCGTTTAAAAGCGCTACTACGGGAAGTTCATCTTTCCGCCTCCGACTTCGCCAAGAACCGCGGCGTCACGCCTCAGCACGTGAACAACTGGTTCAAGCGCGGCGTCCCCATGGGCCGACTCAACGAGATCGCAGAACTGCTGTGCGTCTCCAGCCGCTGGTTAAGCGACGGCCGCGGCCCCAAACACCCACCGGCCAACTACCTGTTGGACGGCCCCACCGCAAGGACTGCACCCGCCCGCGAAGACATCGGCAAATACCTCACAGGCCCCGCCTGCCGCCCGGAAAACCCCGACGTGGAGATCCCCCTCCACCCCACCTTCACCTCCACCGAGCGCATCCGCGTCTCCCAGCACACCCTCCAAACCCTCAACGTAGACCCCGACCGCGCCGTAGGCGCCTACATGGTCGACAACAGCATGATCGACATCATCCAGCAAGGCGCCACCCTCGCCGTCGACAAAGGCCGCACCCAAATCATCGACGGCGAAATCTACGCCGTCGAACACGACGGTATGCTGCGCATCAAATACCTCTACAACCGCCCTGGCGGCGGCCTGCGCATGCGCAGCCACAACGCCAGCGAACACCCGGACGAATACCTCACCTACGACCAGCGCTTCGAGCAGAACTTCCAGATAGTGGGCTGGGTATTCTGGTGGTCCACCCTCAACAACCGCCGCCCACCGGTACCACTGGACGAACACCTGCTGGGCTGGGAAGGCTCTAAATCGGAACCGGAGGTGGGCAACTGAGGTGAATATGGGTATCATGCGCCGCACATTTGGCAGGGGAATGGCTTCACGCTGTTTGCCCTGTCAGGCAATGCGGAGGAGTTCCCGCAGATGCCCTACTATTCAGCCCGACGCAATGTGGGCTGAGCGATTTGAAGGCTGGTGAGGCTTGTCAAAAACAAGCTGAGGCAGTCCCCGAGAAGCCGGCCACAAGCCGGCTTTTTAATGCCCGTCGATCCAGCTCAATTGTCCAACAGCCGCTGGACAATTGAATGCTAAAAAAAGCGGGCCTTCGCTCAGCCTTTAAATCCGCGTCATGACCGCTGCAAACACCCCACAGCCCGATCCGCCACCATCTTCGCCATCTCCACCAAATGCATCACCGCTCTCTGCGGAGCAGCCATCGGCTCCCCGAGCACTTGGGATGTCGCCACCGCACAGTGCAACAGCTCAGCCACCTGCACCCAGGCGTCCTCGAAGCTCAATTCTTCATTTACGGTAAATGGCTTGGTCACGGGCGACGACAATGACTCTGAACAAACGTTGTCCATAGCAAAAACTCCAATCGATAATGTGGAGCTGCCATTTCCCGCGACTAAACGAAAGGCGGCAGCTGTACGCAGGTTAGTCGACCGGTCGATTGGGAACCCGGCGCACCCGAAGGTGCCCTGCGCACAGCCACCATAAGATGCAGGCGAAGGGATGCCTGACTCATGAGTTGCTTATGCGCCAATCGAATCCGGGCGACTAAACCCGATCACTGAATAGGCAGTGACGATCCGCAGCCTAGTCACCCATTCCCGCTGGCGCAATGCGCTTGGGATTCTCTCGGAAACGTCCTGCAAATGAAAGGGATCCGCCCTGCCGGCCCTTTAAAATCAGCGCATTTTCACGCTTTGTGTTCCCCCCACCCACTTGTGTGTTCCGGTGACACGCCCCCGCTGCTTCCCCCATTCAATAAACACCAAATGAAACGTCCTACACACATATCTAAACAAACCGTTTAAACCCGAATCGCCCGCATTCCTCGCCGTTTGGCCCAGAAGCTGCTTATTGCACACCGTACAATAAAACCGGCTTTAGCCGGGCCAACACCCATCACCGCTGCTCACTGCAGCTCGGGGGAATGCTGATGTCCACATCACCGCTTCACTCTTCCAACCATGGTTTGTCGCGCTCGCTTAAAGAGCGCCACGTCATGTTGATCGCGATCGGCGGCATTATCGGGGCCGGTTTGTTTTTGGGGTCGGGCAAGGCGATTGCCACGGCGGGGCCGGCGTTGTTGCTGGCATATGCGTTGTGTGGGGGGATGGTTTATCTGATTGCGCGGGCGCTGGGGGAGTTGTCGTTGTATCGGCCGAGCAGTGGCTCGTTTGCGACCTATGCCGAGGAGTTTCTGGGGCCGCGGGTGGCGTTTATCACGGGCTGGTCGTACTGGATGATCTGGATTCTGGTGGGGGTGCTGGAGGTTACCGGGATTGGTTTGTTGATGAAGTATTGGTTCCCGGAGTTGCCGCAGTGGATTCCGGCGTTGGTCACGGTGGGCGTGTTGATGGTGATCAATCTGTTTGCGGTGAAGACGTTCGGCGAGGTGGAGTTCTGGCTGGCGTTGATCAAGGTGCTGACGATTGTCGGGTTGATTGGGGCGGGGTTGGCGATTCTGCTGTTTGGGCTGCCAACATCGGCGCCGACGACGCCTTCGGTGACCAATCTGTGGCGCCATGATGGATTTTTTCCGAATGGCTGGAGCGGCTTCTGGTTCGCGGTGCCTGTGGCTGCATTTACCTTTGCGGGGATCGAGGTGGTCGGCCTGGTGGCGGCGGAAACGGCTGAGCCGCAGCGCACGTTGCCACGGGCGATCAACAGCATTTTGTGGCGGATGGCGATTTTTTACCTGGGGTCCATTGCGGTGATCATGGCGCTGTATCCGTGGAATCAGATCGACACGGCGCAAAGCCCGTTCGTGATGGTGTTCGACAGTATCGGCATGGGCGTGGCGGCCGGGTTCATCAACTTTGTGGTGATCAGCGCGTTGGCGTCTTCGTGTAATACAGGGCTGTTTGCCACCAGCCGCATGCTGTTTGCGCTGTCGCATATCCAGCAGGCGCCGCGTCAGTTGCAGGTGTTGAGCCCGCGCCAGGTGCCGGCCCGTTGCCTGATGGTGTCGACGGCGATTTTGCTGGTGGGGGTGCTGCTCAATTATCTGATTCCGGAGAGCATTTTCAGCCTGTTGATGACCGGGATTCTGGGCCTGTTGATTTGGGTGTGGGTGGTGATCATCGCGGCGCATATGGCCTATCGGCGTAAGGTGCAGCGCTGCACGTTGGGTGAGGTGCATTACCGCCTGCCCTGGCCCAAGGTCAGCAGTGTGCTGGTGTTGGGCTATTTGACGGTGCTGGCGGTGTTGGTGATCCGCGACCCGGAAACGCGCGCGGCCGCCTATGTGGCGGCGGCGTGGTTTGGGTTGTTGATGCTGGTGTATCCGAAACCTGCCGCATCGAAGGGGGTGAGTGATGTCTGGAACGCTTGAGCTCACGCGTTGCCTTCAGCGCTATATCCGCGCCAACCCCAACAGTGCACGCCAATTGGAGTGGGCCGCGCGGGTGATGCCCGGCGGTAACACGCGCTCGGTGCTGTTCTATGAGCCGTTCCCGTTGGTGATGAGGGGCGGCAGCGGCTGCTTTCTCAACGATCTGGACGGGCACCGCTACGTTGATTTCCTCGCGGAATACACAGCGGCGCTGTATGGGCACTCCCATCCGGTGATCACCCATGCGTTGACCAAGGCGATGGCGAACGGGCTGAACCTGAGCGCACACACCGAATTGGAGGCACGGCTGGCGACCCTGATTGTGGAGCGCTTTGCTTGTATCGAGCAGGTGCGCTTTACCAACTCCGGTACCGAGGCGAATCTTCTCGCGTTGGCGGCGGCAAAGGCCTACACCGGACGCAGTGCAATCATCGCGTTCAACGGCGGTTATCACGGCGGTGTGTTGAGCTTTGCCGGGGCGAACACGGCGATGAATGTGCCGCATCGTGTGTACCTGGCCGACTACAACGACATGGACAGCGTCGAGCGCTTGCTGCATGAGCATGTCGATATCGCGGCGATTTTGGTGGAGCCGATGTTGGGCGCCGGCGGCTGTATCTGCGCCCAGCCGGGCTTTCTCCAAGGGCTGCGTGAAAGGAGCCAGGCCCATGGCGCATTGCTGATTTTCGATGAAGTGATGACCTCGCGCCTGGCACCCGGCGGTCTGCAGGAAAAACTCGGTGTCACGCCGGACCTGATGACCCTGGGCAAGTACATCGGTGGCGGCATGCCGTGCGGCGTACTGGGTGGGCGAGCGGACATCATGGCGCAGTTCGACCCTCGCCAGGGGTGCCTGTCCCATGCCGGCACCTTCAACAATAATGTGCTGACCATGGCGGCGGGTATCGCGGGTCTGGAGCAGGTGTACACCCGCGAAGCGGCGCTGGAACTCAATGCCCGCGGCGACGGCTTGCGCGAGCACCTCAACGAAGTGCTGGCGCCCCTGGCGATGCAATTTACGGGGCAAGGTTCGGTGATGAATCTGCATCCCACGGGCGTCCCGATTCGTCGCCCCTCGGATCTTCCAACGCACCGCAACCACCTGCGCGACCTGTTCTTCTTTCACTTGCTCGAATGCGGTATCTACAGCGCGCGACGCGGGTTGTTCGCGCTGAGCCTGCCGCTGACTGACCGCGAACTGATCCGGCTGATAACGGCTACGCATGGGTTTGTCGAGCGCTACGGCGGCGATTGACGGCTGCCGCGCAAGAGCGACAGCGAATCGGTGAACCGCTATCCTTTCGCCGTCGCTCAACCGGAACCCACCACCATGACCAGCAAGACCGCAAACCCACGGGGCAGGCGTAAAAAGGCCGCTGGCGCAGACACACAAAGCCCGTTGAACAAAGACACCATCATTGCCGCCGCACTGGCGTTGATCGACCGCGACGGCCTGGACAAATGCAGCCTGCGCAACCTGGCAAGCAGCCTGGGCGTTTACCCCACGGCCATCTACTGGTACGTCTCGTCCCGCGAATTGTTGCTGAGCGAAGTGCTGGCCAAGGTGCTGGAGCATGTCGCGCCAGAACCTGCGCAGCGCTGGCAGGACTACCTGCGTGCGGCGATGGTCAACTGCCATGATGCCGTGCGCCTGCATCCGAACATCGCGCCGTTGTTGGGTTCGCAACTGGTGTCCAACTCCAGCACGGACTTCACGTTGGTCGAGGGCGTGTTGGCGGCCTTGCAGCAGGCCGGCTTCAGGGGTGCCGCTCTGTCCGGCGCCTACAATACGTTTATCGCCGCCCTCGCCGGCTTCACGACGCTGGAGTACGCGCCGCTGCCGGAGAATACCGAGGCATGGCAACACCAGGTGCAGGAAAGCCTGCGCGCCGTCGACCCGCAACAGCACCCCACCCTGGCGCAGAATATGGACCAATTGAGCAATCGCGGGTTCAGCCTGCGCTGGCAGAACGGCGTGGACGCGGCGCTGGATGAAAGCTTTGCGTTTTATGTCGACACCATTCTCTGCGGCCTGGAAACTCTGGCCGCCCGCCGCTGAAAATTCGCACAGCAAAACCGGAAACCCTCACAATTGTACGACGTACAATTTGCCGCTACAGTCTGTCACGCAAGAGCACCCCATGACCCAATAAAAAGAACGTCAGAGGTCTTTTATCGTGGCAACAGCATTCCATTGTGTGGCCCAGGGCGAACTGCTCTGGCAGCCCTGCCCTGAGCGTCTTCAACACGCCCACCTCACTCATTATCTGGATTGGCTGCGCCACCAACGCGCGCTCAGATTTGCCGATTACCATGGGCTATGGCAGTGGTCGGTCGATAAGCCGGAGGCGTTCTGGCAATCGATCTGGGATCATTTCCAAGTGCAGGCCAGCAGCCCTCACCAGGCGGTGCTGGGTGCCCGCGCAATGCCGGGGGCGCAGTGGTTTCCTGGCGCGCAGTTGAATTTCGCCGAACACATTTTGCGCAATGAGCAAGACGGCGACGCGCTGCTTTACCTGAATGAAACCACCGGCCTGCAAGGCTTGCCCTGGGCCGAATTCGCCGGCCGGGTGCGCATGCTGGCGACCTGTTTACGCGAGCTGGGGATCGTGCCGGGTGATCGGGTGGTGGCCTACCTGCCGAACATCCCCGAGGCAATGATCGCGCTATGCGCCTGCGCGGCTATCGGTGCGGTATGGGCCAGTTGCTCACCGGATTTCGGCGCGCAGGGCGTGCTGGATCGGGTGCGGCAATTGTCGCCCAAGGTGCTGCTGGCGGTGGACGGTTATCGCTATGGCGGCAAGGCGTTCGATCGACGCGAACAGGTACGCTGCATCGCCCGCGAGATGGACAGTATCGAGCACGTGATCGTGCTGTCGACGCTGTTTCCCGATGAACCGCTGACGCTGGCCAACGCCATCGACTGGCAGGCATTGCACCGGCGTCCTACCGTGCCCGCAGCCGATTTCCATTGTGAACAACTGCCCTTCAATCACCCGCTGTGGGTGCTGTTTTCTTCCGGTACCACCGGGCTGCCCAAGGCCATCGTGCACAGCCATGGCGGTATTCTGCTGGAGCAATTGAAGACGCTGCACTTGCACGTGGACCTGCACCCCGGTGAAGCGGCGTTCATCCACACCACCACCGGCTGGATGATGTGGAACACCCTGTTCAGCACCTTGCTCTGTAGGGTGCGGCCAGTGCTGTACGACGGTCACCCGACCTGGCCACACATCGACACGCTGTGGCACATTCTTGAAGACAGCCGCGCCAGTTTCTTCGGCACCAGCCCCACCTACATCGAACTGATGAAGCGCCACGACGTAGTGCCCTGCGAGCGTTTTGACCTGAGCGCGCTGCGCACCGTGATGCCGGTGGGCTCGCCGGTTTCGCCAGGGTGCAACGCCTGGTTCTATCGCAACCTCAGCGCCGATGTGTGGGTGGCCACCGGCAGCGGCGGGACGGATATCTGCACGGGGCTGGTAAGTGGCGTGCCGACCCTGCCGGTGTATGCCGGTGAGATTCAGGCCCGCGCCCTGGGTGTGGATGCCCATGCGTTTGACGAACATGGCCGCCCGGTGGTTGATCAGGTCGGCGAGTTGGTGGTGACTTCGCCCATGCCGTCGATGCCGGTGTGTTTCTGGAATGATTCGGGCGGTGAGCGCTACCGGGAAAGCTATTTCCAACCCTGGCCTGGGGTGTGGCGCCATGGGGATTTTTTCCTGCTCAATGCCCGCGGAGGCTGCCAGGTGCTGGGGCGCTCGGATGCGACCCTGAACCGCTTTGGCGTTCGGATCGGTACAGCGGAGATCTACCGGGCCCTGGAGCCGCTGGCGGAAATCGAAGACGCGCTGATCGTGAACCTGGACTTGCCCGAGGGCGGTTTCTTCATGCCGCTGTTTGTGCAACTGCGTCAGGGTGCGGTACTGGACGAAGCCTTGCGCGAGCGCGTGCGCGATTGTCTGCGGTCGGCCTGCACACCCCGGCATGTACCGGACCAGATCCTCGCCGTGCCGCTGATTCCTCTGACGCTTACCGGTAAAAAAATGGAAGTGCCGGTACGCCGAATCCTGATGGGGCATGACCCAAAAACGGTCGCCAATCCCAGCGCCATGCGCAATCCACAGGCATTGGCGTTTTTTGTCGAATACGCCAGCCAAAGGCGCCAACCATGAAGGGCCAGGCCTTTATCGTCGGCGCCTACGAACACCCCACGCGCCACGCCGTGGACCGCTCCCTGGCGCAACTGCACGCGGACGTCGCCCGTGGCGCCCTGGCCGATGCGGGGCTGAACCTTAGCGATGTAGACGGTTACTTCTGCGCCGGCGACGTACCCGGTTGGGACGCGCCGGGTGTAGGGCCTTTTTCCATGGTCGAGTATCTGGGCATCCAGCCTCGCTACCTGGAGACCACAGAAAGCTGGGGCTCGTCCTACCTTCATCATGTCGCCCAGGCTACCCGCGCCATTGCCGACGGGCGCTGCACCGTGGCCCTGATCACCCAGGCCGGGCGCCCCCGTGCCGAGCGCCAGCGACCGGATGCCAGCCATCGCAGCCAACCCCAGACCGCCTGCGAAGCGCCGTTCGAAACACCCTACGGCGCCGCCGTAACCAACCTGTATGCGATGTGCGCCATGCGCCATCAGTACGAACACGGTACTACCGCCGAGCAACTGGCCTGGATCAAGGTCGCGGCGTCACACCATGCCCAGCACAACCGCCAGGCGATGCTGCGCACGCCGGTGACGGTGCAGGAGGTGCTGAGTTCGCCGCTGATTGCCGCGCCGTTGCGGCGCTTGGACTGTTGCGTGATCAGCGACGGCGGTGGCGCGCTGGTGGTGGTCCATCCGTCCATCGCACGGACGCTCAAGCGCCCGCTGATCACACCGATTGGGGCGGGTTATTCGATCAGCCATCTGAACGGCGGCTATTTCGACCTGCTGGCTTCGGGCGCGGTGAAATCAGGCGCCGATGCGTTCGCCGAGGCGGGGCTCACGCCTGCCGATATCCGCTACGCCTCGCTGTACGACAGCTTCACCATCACCGTACTGATCCAGCTGGAAAACCTCGGTTTCTGCGCGCCCGGCCACGGCGGTGCGTTCGTCGCCGATGGCCAATTGATCAGCGGGGTGGGCAGCTTGGCCGTCAACACCGACGGCGGCGGACTGTGCAACAACCACCCGGGCCATCGCGGCGGCATGGCCAGGTTGATCGAGGCGGTGCGTCAGTTACGTGGCGAGGCGCACCCGGCGGTGCAAAGGCCCGACTGCGCGCTGGCCCTGGCCCATGGCACCGGTGGCTTGCTGGGCTCACGGCACGGCAGCGCCACACTCATTCTGGAGCGACGCTGATATGCACCTGACCTCACCGCACATCACCCCCGAAAGCGCGCCGTTCTGGGAGGCGGCCAATCGCGGACAATTGCTGCTACGCCGCTGCCTCGACACCGGCAAGGCGTTCTTCTACCCCCGCGACCACAGCCCGTTTACCGGCAGCGCGGCCACCGACTGGATCGTCGCCAGCGGCAATGCCCGCCTGTACAGCTTCAGCTACAGCGGGCGAGCCAATGAGGCGTATTGCATTGCCTACGTCACCCTCGACGAAGGGCCGACGATGTTGTCCGCCATCCAGTGCGATGACCCGCACCGTTTGCGTATCGGCCAGCGACTTAAGGTGACCTTCGCCTCGACGCCCAACGGGCAAAAAGTGCCGGTGTTTGAATTGTCTCATTCTGGTTGACGGTAAGACACGCAACAGCCGATTTATCACCTCAGGCCCAACCATTAATCTGCGCCCATGTTGAACGCAACGCCCAACCAACCTAAACAAAAAAGGATTCAACCATGAGCACACCAACCTACAGCCGCCTGAACAAAGACGACGCCATCGTTCTGCTGGTTGACCACCAGACTGGCCTGATTTCCCTGGTGCAAGATTTCTCGCCCAACGAGTTCAAGAACAACGTGCTGGCCCTGGCGGACCTGGCCAAGTTCTTCAACCTGCCGACCATCCTCACCACCAGCTTCGAACAAGGCCCCAACGGCCCGCTGGTGCCGGAGTTGAAGGAAATGTTCCCGGACGCGCCGTATATCGCCCGCCCTGGCCAGATCAACGCCTGGGACAACGAAGACTTCGTCAAGGCGATCAAGGCCACCGGGCGCAAGCAGATCATCATTGCTGGCGTGGTAACGGATGTGTGCGTAGCGTTCCCGACCTTGTCGGCGCTGGCGGAAGGGTTTGAAGTGTTTGTGGTGACGGATGCATCGGGCACGTTCAATACCACGGTGCAACAAGCGGCCTGGAGCCGGATGACCCAGGCGGGTGCGCAGCTGATGAACTGGTTCTCGGTGGCCTGTGAGCTGCACCGCGACTGGCGCAACGATATCGAAGGCCTGGGGAATTTGTTGTCGCAGCGCATTCCCAACTATCGCAACCTGATGAATGGGTATGCGGCGCTGACGGCGCAGCAGAAGTAAGTCAGCCGAATGAGACGACAAGCCTGCCCTGAAAAGCAGGCTTTCGTTGTTGCCAAGTCTCCACTAGAGGTTCCGGCCATCCCAATTTACCGCGATCTGGATCAGAACCACCCTAGACGATGAGCCGAATAACCCGCACAGTCGGCTCACCAAGTGAGCCGAATAAGCCTTTTAATCGGCTCATACACTAGGCACTTTCTCCATGAACCACCCGCACTGGATCTGGCAACACACCGACTGGCCGCACTTTCACTGGCAACCTGGGCGCCTGGCGGCCTTGCTGCGCCAGTGTGGGCAGGCCCAAGGCAAGCTGCTGGGCATGCTGGGCTCCGTCACCGATGCAGCCAGTGCGCGCAGTGAACTGGATACGCTGCTGCAAAATATTCTGACCTCTTCGGCCATCGAAGGTGAGCAACTGAATGTCGGCTCGGTGCGGTCCTCCCTGGCGCGACGGTTAGGCTTGGAGGCGACGAAAGACGGTCAGGTCAGCCGCCGTAGTGAAGGCCTCGCTGAGCTGATGATCGATGCCACCGAGCAGTTCACCGAGCCGTTCACGTACTCGCGCCTCATCCACTGGCATCATTTGCTGTTTCCGGCTCCGGAAACGAGCCTTGCCGCGCGAAGCATAAATGTCGGGGGGCTGCGCGGGGATGAGTCGATGCAGGTGGTATCGGAGCGTCTTGACCGTCCCACCGTGCATTTTGAGGCGCCGCCACGCTTGGGACTGGAGCAGGCCCTGGATGAGTTTCTTGAGTGGTTCGAACTGAGCCGCAATCAGCCGGAACTGGACCCGTTCATACGCGCTGGCGTTGCGCATTTCTGGTTTGTCACGCTTCACCCGCTCGATGACGGCAATGGTCGTCTGACACGCGCTATCACTGACTTGGCCTTGGCCCAGGGCGAACATCAGGCGATACGCTTTTATGCGATGTCCGCCAGCATCCTTGAAGATCGCTCGGGTTATTACGCCGCACTGGAGTCCAGCCAAAAGGCCACGCTCGATATTACCGGCTGGCTGGAGTGGTTCCTCAGAACTTTATTGCGCAGCCTGCAACAGGCGATGGCGCAGATAGACCGTGTGTTGAGCAAGACCCGGTTCTGGGACCAACACCGCGACGCTGGGTTATCGACCGAACAGATCAAGGTGCTCAGTCGTCTGCTCGACGGTGGCGAGAAAGGCTTCGAGCAGGGCATCAGCGCTGCGCAGTACCAGGCAGTGGCCAAAGTGTCCAAGGCGACAGCCACGCGACATCTGGCCGATCTGCTGGAAAAAAACTGCCTGGTCCGTCTTCCCGGAGGCGGCCGCAGCACGCGTTATCGGGCCAATACCGAAGGCGAATGACGCCCCACTCATTTGCCCCCATTCCCCATGTCTGCTAGTGTCGCGCCGGTTTACCGTCTACCGGAATTGCCGCCATGGCCCGCAAAAAAGTTGCACTCGATTTCGAACAATCCCTCGCCGACCTGCAAGCCCTGGTCGAGCGTCTGGAGAACGGCGAGTTGTCGCTGGAAGACTCGTTGACGGCGTTTGAGCAAGGCATTGGCCTGACTCGCGACTGCCAGAGCGCGTTGGCGCAGGCTGAGCAGAAAGTGCAGGTATTGCTTGAACGCGACGGGGAGTTGGCCGAAGAACCTTTCGATGCGGAACAACCCGAATGATCGATGCGTATCAGGCCAGTAGCCAAGCCCGGGTGAACGCGGCGCTGGAGCCTTTGTTTGTTGCGCCAGGCCCGGAAATGAGCCGCCTTTACGACGCCATGCGCTACAGCGTGATGAATGGCGGCAAGCGCGTGCGCCCGTTGCTGGCGTATGCGGCGTGTGAAGCCCTGGGCGCACCTGCCGAAGAGGCGAATGGCGCGGCTTGTGCGGTAGAACTGATTCACGCCTATTCCCTGGTACACGATGATTTGCCGGCAATGGACGACGACGATCTGCGTCGCGGCCAGCCGACCACCCATAAAGCCTTTGACGAAGCCTATGCGATCCTGGCCGGTGATGGCTTGCAGAGCCTGGCGTTCAGCGCGTTGCTGGACCCGCGCTTGAGCCGCGTGAATGCCGAGATCCGTCTGCGCATGGTCACCTCCCTGGCGCTGGCGGCAGGCCCGGCCGGCATGGTCGGCGGGCAGGCGATCGACATGGGTTCGGTCAGCCTCAAGCTGGACCAGAAAGCCCTTGAGCACATGCATCGCCACAAGACAGGCGCGCTGATTGAGGCCGCCGTGCACCTCGGCGCCCTGGCCAGCGGCCGGGCCGATGCCGCGCAATTGGCGGCGCTGCAGACTTATTCGCAGGCTATCGGCCTGGCGTTTCAGGTGCAGGACGACATTCTAGACGTGGAAAGTGACACCGCGACCCTCGGCAAACGCCAGGGCGCCGATATCGCCCGGGACAAACCGACCTATCCTGCGCTGCTCGGGCTGGAAGCCGCCAAGGCGTATGCCCTGGAACTGCGCGATCAGGCCCTGGCCGCCCTGCGACCTTTCGACGCGGCCGCCGAGCCGTTGCGTGACCTGGCGCGGTATATCGTCGAACGTCGCCACTGATGGCGGCGGCGATCAGCGCCGCATATCGGTCAAGTTCGCCCCCCTGCGTGGGCAGTTTGCGATGCTTGAGGTAAACTGCCGCCTCTTCTATACCTATAACGATTCGCCTGATGCCCACGACGTTCCAAGAGATTCCCCGCAAGCGCCCGTCCACGCCCCTGCTCGACCGTGCTGCCACGCCGGACGGCCTGCGTCGACTGGGTGAAGCCGAGCTGGAAACCCTGGCCGATGAACTGCGCCTGGAATTGCTCTACACGGTCGGCCAGACCGGTGGGCATTTCGGTGCCGGGCTGGGCGTGATCGAGCTGACCATCGCCCTGCACTACGTTTTCGACACCCCGGACGACCGGCTGGTGTGGGACGTGGGCCATCAGGCGTATCCGCATAAAATCCTCACTGGCCGTCGCGAACGCATGGCCAGCCTGCGCCAGAAGAACGGCATCGCCGCCTTCCCGCGTCGCTCCGAGAGCGAGTACGACACCTTTGGCGTCGGCCACTCCAGCACCTCGATCAGTGCAGCGCTGGGCATGGCGATTGCCGCCCGCCTGCAAAACAGCGATCGCAAGGCGATTGCGGTGATCGGTGATGGCGCGCTGACTGCGGGCATGGCTTTCGAAGCCTTGAACCATGCGCCGGAAGTGGACGCCAACATGTTGGTGATCCTCAACGACAACGACATGTCGATTTCGCGAAACGTCGGCGGCCTGTCCAATTACCTGGCGAAGATTCTCTCCAGCCGCACCTACGCCAGCATGCGCGAAGGCAGCAAGAAAGTGCTGTCGCGTCTGCCCGGCGCATGGGAAATCGCCCGTCGTACCGAAGAGTATGCCAAGGGCATGCTGGTACCCGGCACGCTGTTCGAAGAACTGGGCTGGAACTACATCGGCCCGATCGACGGCCATGACCTGCCGACACTGATCGCCACGCTGCGCAATATGCGTGACCTCAAGGGCCCACAGTTCCTGCATATCGTCACCAAAAAGGGCAAAGGCTTCGCGCCGGCGGAAGTCGACCCGATCGGCTACCACGCGATCACCAAGCTGGAACCGCTGGACGCCCCCGCCGCCGCGCCAAAAAAGCCCAGCGGGCCGAAGTATTCGGGGGTTTTCGGCGAATGGCTGTGCGACATGGCCGCCGCCGACCCACGCCTGGTGGGGGTGACTCCGGCAATGAAGGAAGGCTCCGACCTGGTGGCCTTCAGCGAGCGTTTCCCGCTGCGTTACTTCGATGTGGCGATTGCCGAGCAGCACGCGGTGACTTTCGCCGCTGGCATGGCCTGTGAAGGCGCCAAGCCAGTGGTCGCGATCTATTCGACCTTTTTGCAACGCGGTTATGACCAGTTGGTGCATGACGTGGCGGTGCAGAACCTCGACGTCCTGTTCGCCATCGACCGCGCCGGCTTGGTGGGCGAAGACGGCCCGACCCACGCCGGCAGTTTCGACCTGTCCTACCTGCGCTGCATCCCCGGCATGCTGGTGATGACGCCCAGCGACGAGAACGAACTGCGCAAGATGCTCAGCACCGGCCACCTGTACAACGGCCCTGCGGCGGTGCGCTACCCGCGCGGTAATGGCCCGAATGCGGTCATCGAGAAAGACCTGGAGCCTATCGAAATCGGCAAGGGTATCGTGCGTCGCCAAGGCAGTAAGACAGCCTTCCTGGTGTTCGGCGTGCAACTGGCCGAAGCGCTCAAGGTCGCCGAGAAGATCGACGCCACCGTGGTCGACATGCGCTTCGTCAAACCACTGGATGAAGCGTTGGTGCGCGAGATTGCCGCTAGCCATGAGCTGCTGGTGACGGTCGAGGAAAACGCCATCATGGGCGGTGCCGGTGCGGCGGTCAGTGAGCTCCTGGCACGGGAGAATATCCTCAAGTCGGTGCTGCACCTGGGCTTGCCGGATGTGTACGTCGAACACGCCAAGCCGGCGCAGATGCTGGCGGAATGCGGGTTGGATGAGGCCGGTATCGAAGCTTCGGTGCGCGAGCGTTTGGCGCTCTTGAATTCGTAACCGGATCCAAATGTGGGAGGGGGCTTGCCCCCGATAGCGGCGTATCAGTTGTAGCTATTTTGACTGAAGCACTGCAATCGGGGGCAAGCCCCCTCCCACATTTTGATGTGTGCAACCTTCAAACGCTATGGACAGCCCATGAAACGCCTTTACCTTGCACTGCTGCTTCTACCCGCCTCGGACCTGCTCGCCGACACCCGCGACCAGGCCCTGAAGCTCTCCGACGTGGTCATCAGCGCCAACCGCCAGGTGCAGGCGCGCAACGACAGCAGCGCCGCCAACACTGTGTTCACCCGCGCCGACATCGACCGCCTGCAACCTTCCAGCCTGACTGACCTACTCAGCCGTGTACCCGGCGTACAAGTCGCGCCCACCGGTGGCCGTGGCAGCTTGCCGGGGATTTATATTCGCGGCACCAAATCCGCGCAAAGCCTGGTGCTGGTGGACGGCCAGCGCATTGCCAATACCACGTCCGGCGACAGCGGCCTGCAGTACCTGAACGTCGACCAGATCGAGCGCGTGGAAGTGCTGCGCGGTTCACGCTCGGTGATCTACGGCAGCGATGCGATTGGCGGGGTGATTCAGGTGTTTACCCGACGCAACGCCGAGCAAGGCTTGCAACCGCGCTTGAAACTGGGCTTTGGCAGCAATCAAACCTGGGAGCGCAGCCTCGGGTTGTCGGGCGGCGATGAACAGACGCGCTTCAACCTGGGCGCAAGCCTGGATGAAACCGCCGGCATCAATTCAACGCATCAGTCGTTTCCCAGCGACGGCGACCACGACGCCTACCGCAACCAGTCCCTCAGCCTGAACCTCAGCCATTCGTTCAACGACGACCTGGAAGTGGGCTTTAACCTATTGGATAACCGCGGCAAGTCGGAGTACGACAACAGTTTTGGGCGCTACGACTTCGCTACCGGGCAAAGCGTCGGCCAGAAACCCTACACCGACTACACCGTCAGCAGTGCCAGCGGTTATCTCGACGCCAAGCTCAGTGAAAGCTGGCAGTCACGCCTGGAACTGGGCCACAGCGAAAACCGCGACACCAAGCGCGATACCCTCAGCGATGAGTTCAGCGTGTTCAACACCTACCGCGACTCGGTCAACTGGCAGAACGACCTGACACTCAACGAGCGCAACAGCCTGATCGTCGGCGGCGACTGGTACGAAGACCGCTTCCACGGTTCTACCACCTTTACCGAAGACAGCCGCTGGAACCGCGCCGCCTTTGTGCAACACCGCTTCCAGGGTGAGGGGTTTTCCACCGAACTGGGCCTGCGCCGCGACCAGAACCAGCAGTTTGGCGGCCAGAACAGCTGGAGCGGCACGCTGACGCTGCCGATCAACCCTGACAACGAGGTGTTGCTCAGCTACAGCGAAGGCTTCCGTGCGCCCACCTTCAACGATCTCTACTACCCCGATACGCAGTACAGCAACCCCAACCTGCAGCCCGAGACGTCAAAGAGCTACGAGCTGCAATGGCGCAGCCAACTGACCGACAGCACCCGCGTGGAAGCCTCGCTGTACCGCACCAACCTGAGCGATGCGATCATCCTCGACGGCGGCAAACCGCAAAACGTGGCCTCGGCGCGCATCAACGGTTTTGAAGCGGCGCTCAAGCAGGACCTGTTTGGTTGGCAGGGCAATTTGGGCGTGTCGCTGATCGACCCGCGTGATCGCGACAGTGGCCATACCCTGGCGCGCCGCGCACGGCGCACGTTGAATCTGGATCTGGACCGGCAGTTCGACAAGCTCGGCGTGGGCGCCAGCTGGCAGGCAATCAGCAACAGCTACGATGACGAAGCCAACCGTAATCGCTTGGGCGGTTATGCGTTGCTGGGCCTGCGCAGCAGCTGGGCGCTGAACCCTGCGGTGTTGCTGTCGTTGAAGGTCGACAACCTGTTGGACAAGGCCTATTCACGGGCGCGCTACAGCTATGACGACCCGGCATTCCTGAACAATCAGGACTACCGGGAAGAGGGTCGAGTGTGGATGTTCGGGGTGACGTGGACGCCGAAGATGTAAGGCGCCTCTTCGCGGGCAAGCCCACTCCCACCTATTGATTTGTGAACACATTCAAAATGTGGGAGGGGGCTTGCCCCCGATGGCGGCCTCACAAGTTCGGCGCAATCACCTGACACAACCGCGCCAGCGCTTCCAGCATCTGCCCACTGGGCCGTTCCAGCCCCTTGTCAGGCACCAGCCGCACCCGCCCCGCCATGCCTGGCCAGACCTTCCACGCCTCCAGCTGAGCCTGATCCCCCACCAGGATCAGCTCCGGATCACGCTGCAACACTGATTCGATATTGACCTGCGGCGCCGGCAGCTTGAGGTCGTCGAACACATTGCGCGCCCCGCATACCTTCAACGCATCACTGATGATCTGCCCACCGCCCACGGTGTACAACGGCGGGTTCCATACCTGATAAAACACCCGCACCGGCTCGGCGCGCTGATAGCGCTGGCGCAGTTGGGCGAGGCGTTGGCGCAACTTGTCGGCCAAGGCTCGGCCCGCATCCCCGCGGCCCAATTGCTCGGCAATGGTTTGGACCTGACAGGTCAGTTGATCAAGACTATGGGGTTCGGCGATGTACACCGGGATGTTCAGGCGCTGCAGCTGTTCACGCTGGGCCGCGCCGACGCTGCCAGGCCAGAGCAGGATCAGATCGGGCTTGAGGCTGAGCAGGCGTTCGATGTCCAGCTGGCCGTAGCGCCCGACCGATGGCACATCCGCCAGCGCTGCCGGACGCTCGCCGCCATCGAGCACACCGACCAATAAGTCAGCGGCACCCAGTTCCGCCACGATTTCAGAAAGCGACGGCGCCAGGCTCACCACGCGTTCAGCCGCCACTACCTGGGCGCTGAACACCAGCAGCAGCGCCAGCCAGTAGCGCTTCATCCCAACTGGCGCGGAATGCGATACAGGTAAAACAACACCATCGTCGACAGCGCCAGCAGGAACAGCGGCACCGCTTCCAGGCCGACGAACACCGCCAGCGCACCGATCCAGGCCGGTAACGCTGCCACCAGCAAGGCCGTGCGTCGGCGCGCCGCGAGGGCGATCCAGGCGGCGGGCTCTTCGGGCGTGTCGAGGGCTTTGGAGGTGGCGATCAGGGCGTGCTTATAGGCGTGAAAATAACGCAGGCTGAGAAACATCGAGGCCACGCCGGCGATAAAGAACGGCATGGCTAACACGGGAAGCAGGGATTCGGCGCGGCCAAATACCAGGTTGATCACAAACAATGGCAGCAACGCCAGGGCCAGGTACTGCCACCAGTTGAAGGACAGTCGCCGTTTCACCTGGCCACGGGTCACGCGCGGTCAACCTCGCCCTGATGCTCGTTGCCCATCATGTGGTCGAGTTTGCTGGCCTTGGTGGCCAGGTACAGCTTGTTGTGCGGGTTGTGCCCGGTGTGCAGCGGTACACGCTCGGCCACGGTGATGCCCATTTCGGTCAAGGCTTTGACCTTGCGCGGGTTGTTGGTCATCAGGCGCAGAGACTTCACGCCCAGGTGCTCCAGCATCGGCAGGCAGATCGCGTAGTCACGCTGGTCGGCGGCGAAGCCCAGGCGCTCGTTGGCTTCCACGGTGTCGGCGCCGCCATCTTGCAATTCATAGGCACGGATCTTGTTCAACAGGCCAATGCCACGGCCTTCCTGACGCAAGTACAGCAGCACGCCACGGCCTTCGCGGGCGATGGCCTGCAACGCGGCCTCCAGTTGCGAGCCGCAGTCACAGCGCTGACTGAACAGCGCGTCGCCGGTCAGGCATTCGGAATGCACGCGGCCCAACACCGGCTCACCGTCAGCGATGTCGCCCAGGCTGAGCACAACGTGCTCGCGCCCGGTGGCTTCTTCGAGAAAGCCATGCATGGTGAATGTGGCAAAGGGGGTAGGCAGCTTGGAAGCGGCGACGAAAACGACGGGCACCGTGTGCTCCTGATTTCAGATTTCACAGAGGCAGGCATTGTAACAGCCTGTTCCTACAGACGCTTAAGCTGAATGATCGCTGATAAAGATCAATAGATTCGATTGGCCTTCGGCCTGGTTCTATGCAAGAGCGAGCTGGCTCGCGAAAAGCAAGAACACCTCGTTCATTCAGGCTATCCACATAACGTTGACGATTTTCGCGAGCAAGCTCGCTCCTACAGGGAAACTAGAACGGATAAGGCTGTTTCCAGCGCTCGAAAATCGGCTTCAACTCGCCGTTTTTTACAAGGGCGGTCATTCGCTCATCGTAGATCTTCATCAATACCCTTCCACGCTCGTTATCAGCAAAGCCTATATAGAGCGGCAGTTCAGCGATATGGGTGAGCCTGAATCGTGACGGATCTTCGGCATGACCGAGCACATACTTGGCTTCGGTGAGGGCCTCGATGTAGAAGTCTGCATGACCGTATTGCAGCATCGATAAAATACCGCTGCGCCGTTGGACCTGGTTGAACCGGCGCACGTTTGGCAGGTATTTCTCGTATTTATAGCCACGCACCCAGGCCAGGCGGTAATCGCCGAGCGTCGCCAGGCTCGGGGTAGGCAGGGTTGCCAGCCCGAGGGCATAGATATGGTCGGAGTCAAAAGGCCAGTGCGGGTACAGCACCTGGTCAGCTTCGTCGCGATAGGCACCTACGCAGCCATCCACCTCGCCACGCTGGGCCAAGCCAATCGATCGGGTATAGGGCGCGCTGTGGACTTGCAGCGTGACGCCTGCCGGTTCAAAAACCCGGCGCAGCACGTCCCAGGCCAGGCCGCTGCCATCTGTGTTGGTGTAGTCGTTCCACGCCTCGCTGGCCAACACAATCTTGCCGGGCACCGGGGCTTCATCCGCCTGAAGCACAGCGGTAAAGGTGCACAGCATGATCAGCAACCAGCGCACACTCATAGTGACGACTTCCTACGTGGAGATATTCATATGAAGGGTAGCGCAGGACGCCAGCTACGGCGCCTCGCGAAAATGCTGATAGCCGTGCACGGCCGGGGTGACATCCTGGCCATCGGCGTCGAGCAGTGTGACGCCCTGCCCGGCCTCGACGCGACCGATCACATGGATCGGCCAGCCATCCGACCGCAACGAGGTCAGTTCGGCCTGGGGCAACGTGAACACCAGCACATAGTCGTCGCCGCCACTCAACGCGGCCACACGGGCCTGCTCATTGCCGACAAACGCCAGCAACGCCGCAGACAACGGCAAGGTGTCACGTTCAATCAGCAGGCTGACAGCCGATGCCCTGGCGATGTGCCCGCAATCGGCCAATAGACCGTCGGAGATATCCATGGCCGAGGTCGCCTTGCCGCGCAGGGCCAGGCCCAACGCCAGTTGCGGTTGCGGCGACCAATAGTGGGCGAGCAGCGGTTCAGCGATGGCGGCTTGCGCGCTGCGCTGGCCCAATACCAGCGGCAAGGCCCCGGCCGCATTGCCCAACTCCCCGCCAACACACAGCAGATCCCCTGGCCGCGCACCGCTGCGCGTCAAGGCAAGCCCGGCCGGCACTCGGCCAAATACGGTCAAGGTCAGGCTCAGCGGACCACGCGTGGTGTCACCGCCCACCAGGCCCACGCCGCAGCGTTGCGCCATGGCGTTCAAACCCTGGGCATAGCGTTGCAACCAATCGGCATCGACGGTCGGCGTGGTCAGGGCAAGGGTGAACGCGAGGGGATGGGCGCCCATGGCGGCCAGGTCGCTCACCGCCACGGCCAGCGAGCGCTGGCCGAGCAGGAACGGGTCACACGGGTCGGCAAAGTGCACGCCGGCCACCAAGGTATCGGTGGAAACTGCCAGTTGCTCCCCGGCGGGGAGCGCAAGCAAGGCGCAGTCGTCGCCGATCCCCAGGGCAATGCCCTCGCCGCCTTGCGCACAGGGCGCGGCGGCGAAGTAGTTGCGGATCAGCTCGAACTCGCCCATCGAGGACTCAAGCGCAGATTAGCGCTTGTGTTCCTTCACTTCGGCTTCACGCAGGCGCGGGGCCAGCTTGTCGAGCACGCCGTTGACGAACTTGTGGCCGTCGGTCGAACCGTAGACCTTCGCCAGTTCGATACCTTCGTTGATCACCACGCGGTACGGCACGTCGACGCGCTTGAGCAGTTCCCAGGTGGACAGGCGCAGAACGGCCAGTTCAACCGGGTCGAGCTCTTCGAGGGTCAGGTCCAGGCATGGCGCCAGCGCGGTGTCGATCTCGGTCAGGTTGGCCGGAACGCCGTGCAGGATGTCATGGAAGTAGCTTTGGTCGGCGAAGGTGAAATCGTTATCGACGCGAAATTGCGCTTCGATTTCGTTCAGCGACGTACCGGCCATGTGGCGCTGGTACAGCGCCTGGGTCGCCAGCTGGCGGGCCGCACGGCGCTTTTCGCTTTTCGAAGGCTTGCCGGCGTCGGCCGGGCGCTCGTCGCGTGGGTTGAAACGATCGCTTTCGTCGGAAATCACTTGGCCTCCAACTGCGACAGCAGGCTGACCATTTCCAGGGCGGACAGGGCAGCTTCAGCGCCTTTGTTACCGGCCTTGGTGCCGGAACGCTCGATGGCTTGCTCGATGGAATCCACGGTCAGCACGCCGAATGCGACCGGCACGCCGAACTCCATGGACACCTGGGCCAGGCCCTTGGTGCATTCGCCAGCCACGTATTCGAAGTGCGGGGTACCGCCACGAATGACCGCGCCCAGGGCGATGATCGCCGCGTATTCACCCTGCTGGGCAACTTTTTGCGCAACCAGTGGGATTTCGAAGGCGCCAGGGGCACGGATGATGGTGATGTCGCTCTCGCTCACACCGTGGCGAACCAGGGCGTCAACGGCACCGCTTACCAGGCTTTCAACCACGAAGCTGTTGAAGCGGCCAACCACCAGGGCATAGCGGCCTTTGGGGGCGATGAAGGTACCTTCGATGGTCTTCAGGGTCATTCGACAAATCTCTTAAAGAGCCGGGACGCGAAAAGTGCGTCCCTCAGTGATGATTTAACCGCGAACAAGGGGCAAAAATCGCCAGCCTTTATTCGGAGGGCACGTATTCTACAACTTCCAGGTCGAAACCGGATATCGCATTAAATTTCATCGGTGCGCTCATCAGGCGCATTTTGCGCACACCGAGGTCGCGCAGGATCTGCGAACCGGCACCGACGATGCTGTAGGTGGTCGGTTTTTTCACCGGCGCGTGGTCGGCGGTTTCGCGGATATGCGCCAGCAAGACATCGCCATCCAGCGGGTGGCCGAGCAACAGCACCACGCCGCTGCCTGCCTCGGAAACCGCGGCCATGGCGGCGCGCAGGCTCCAGCGGCCGGGCTGCTTGACCAGCAGCAAGTCGCGCAGCGGGTCCATGTTGTGCACGCGCACCAGGGTCGGTTCTTCGGCGCAGATGTTGCCCAGGGTCAGGGCCATGTGCACGTCGCCTTCCACTGAATCACGGTAGGTCACCAAATTGAATTGGCCCAGTTCACTGTCCAGCGGCTGCTCGGCAATCCGCTGAACGGTACGTTCGTGGATCATGCGGTAGTGGATCAGGTCGGCAATGGTGCCGATCTTGAGGTTGTGTTCGGCGGCAAACGCTTCGAGTTCGCTGCGACGGGCCATGGTGCCGTCGTCGTTCATCACTTCGCAGATCACGCCGCTGGGCTCGAAACCGGCCATGCGCGCCAGGTCACAGGCCGCTTCGGTATGGCCGGCGCGGGCCAGGGTGCCGCCGGGCTGGGCCATCAGCGGGAAAATGTGGCCGGGGCTGACGATGTCTTCGGCCTTGGCGTCTTTCGCCGCCGCGGCTTGCACGGTGCGGGCGCGGTCAGCGGCGGAGATGCCGGTGGTCACGCCCGTGGTGGCTTCAATCGATACGGTGAACTTGGTGCCAAAACCCGAGCCATTGCGCGGCGCCATCAACGGCAGCTTGAGCAATTCGCAGCGTTCGCGGCTCATGGGCATGCAGATCAACCCACGGGCGTGCTTGGCCATGAAGTTGATGTGCTCAGGCTTGCAGGCCTCGGCGGCCATGATGATATCGCCTTCGTTTTCGCGGTCTTCGTCATCCATCAGGATGACCATCTTGCCTTGGCGGATGTCTTCAACCAGTTCTTCGATGCTATTGAGCGCCACGCGGCACCCCCTTGGTCAGGATTTCAGGTAGCCGTTAGCGGCCAGAAAACTTTCGGTGATGTTACCCGATGCAGGCTCTGCGGCCTTTTCGCCCAGCAGCAGGCGCTCCAGGTAACGGGCAAGCAAGTCCACTTCCAGGTTCACCCGGCGCCCCGGCTGGTAGGAGGCCATGATGGTTTCGCTGAGGGTGTGGGGAATGATGGTCAGTTCGAATTCGGCGCCATTGACGGCGTTGACGGTCAGGCTGGTGCCGTCGACGGTGATCGAGCCTTTGTGGGCGATGTACTTGGCCAGCTCTTTCGGAGCACGGATACGGAATTCCACGGCGCGCGCATTTTCGCTGCGGGCCACGACTTCACCGACGCCATCGACGTGGCCGCTGACCAGGTGGCCACCCAGGCGCGTGGTCGGCGTCAGGGCCTTTTCCAGGTTGACCGGGCTGCCAGCCGCAAGATCGCTCATTGCGGTGCAGTCCAGGGTCTCGCGGCTGACATCGGCGGCGAAGCCATTGCCCGGCAACTCGACGACGGTCAGGCACACACCGCTGACGGCGATGCTGTCGCCCAGCTTGACGTCGCCTAGGTCGAGCTTGCCGGTTTCAACCAGCAGGCGGATATCGCCGCCTTTGGGGGTCATTGCACGGATGCTGCCGATGGACTCGATAATGCCGGTGAACATTTCGTTCTCCTGAAAACGGGGGGCTGACGCTTACGCGCAGGCCGCAAATTATACGCTCGCTGTCGGCAGCGGGACGGCGGTGATTCGCCAATCGTCGCCAACAGCGCGCATGTCGGTGATCTTGAGTTGGGGGGCGTCGGCGAGTGTCTCAAGCGGCCAGTCCAGCAACGGCCGGGCAGCGGAGCCGAGGAACTTGCCGGCGACAAAAATCACGTACTCATCCACCAGGCCCTGCTGGGCAAACGCGCCCGCCAGGCTTGGGCCCGCCTCCACCAACACTTCGTTGACGCCACGGGCGGCCAGGGCCACCAGCGCTGAACGCAGGTCGACCTGACCCTCCTCGCCCGGCACCACCAGGCACTCGGGGCCACGCGGAAACTGGTTCTCCGGGGTCACGCAGGTGATGACCAGCGCCGGGCCCGCCTTGAAGAAGGGCGCATTGAGCGGCACGCGCAGGCGGCCATCGATCAACACGCGCAGCGGCGGGCGCGACATGGCCAGGGCGGTGGTTTGTGCATCCAGGCCCAGCTCGGCGGCGCGCACGGTCAGGCGGGCGCCGTCGGCCAGCACGGTGTCGGCGCCGGTCAGCACCACGCTGGCTTCGGCACGCAGGCGCTGGACGGCGGCGCGGGCGGCGGGGCCGGTGATCCATTGGCTTTCGCCGCTGGCCATCGCCGTGCGCCCGTCCAGGCTCATCGCCAGCTTGACCCGCACGAACGGCAGGCCGTGCTCCATCCGCTTGAGAAAGCCAGGGTTGAGCGCACGCGCTTCGGACTCCAGCACGCCGCTGCGAATCTCGATCCCGGCCTGGGCCAAACGCTGCATGCCGCGCCCCGCCACTTCCGGGTTGGGGTCCTGCATGCCGGCCACTACCCGCGCCACACCGGCACTCACCAGAGCATCGGCGCAGGGCGGCGTGCGGCCATGATGGCTGCAGGGTTCGAGGGTCACGTACACCGTCGCGCCACGGGCCTTGTCGCCGGCGGCGCGCAAGGCGTTGGGTTCGGCATGGGGCTCGCCGGTGCGTTCGTGCCAGCCTTCGCCGACTATCTGCCCATCGCGCACGATCACGCAGCCCACCCGTGGGTTGGGATGGGTGGTGTACAGGCCCTTGCGCGCCAGTTCGAGGGCGCGGGCCATGTAATGGGCGTCGAGCACAGCCTGTTCAGCGGTCATTGTTTGGAAGGCTCACGCGCCAGGCGGTCGATTTCTTCGCGGAACTCATTGAGGTCCTGGAAGCGTCGATACACCGAGGCGAAACGGATATAGGCGACTTCATCGAGCTTTTGCAGCTCGCCCATCACCAGTTCGCCCACCACCAGGCTCTTGACCTCGCGCTCGCCGGTGGCGCGCAGCTTGTGCTTGATGTGCACCAGCGCCGCTTCCAGGCGCTCGACACTCACCGGGCGTTTTTCCAGGGCGCGCTGCATACCGGCGCGCAGTTTTTCTTCGTCGAAGGGCTGACGGCTGCCGTCGGATTTGATCAGACGTGGCAATACCAGTTCGGCGGTTTCGAAGGTGGTGAAACGCTCACCACAGGCCAGGCATTCGCGCCGGCGACGCACTTGGTCGCCCTCGGCGACCAGACGCGAGTCGATGACCTTGGTGTCGTTGGCACCGCAGAAGGGACAGTGCATGGTTGGCAGGCAACAAAAAATGGGAGGGCCATGGTAGCGCATCCCCGTCGCAAGACAAGCCATAGCCTTTACGGTATATAGGCTGGTTATTATGTTTCATATTTTTTAAGCCACGGATTTTGTCCTTTCTGGAGCCGTACATGCAGTTACGACCACTTGTTTTGATTACCCTGTTCAGTTTTCTGGTCGCCTGCAGCAGCGAAGCCCCCAAGCCTGCCGCGCCTCAGCCAACCCCTGCACAAGAGAAAAAAGTCCCGGGCATCGAAGACTTGGGCCCCCTGCCCGCCTACCAGCGTGAGATCAGCGGCAACCTGACCAACGTGCCGGCCGGCGCCGAAGTCGAGCTGGCGTTGCTGGTGATCGACGACCGCTCGCGCCCACAGCAACTGCTCGCCAGCAGCGTGTTGACCGGCAACGGCAAGCCCCTGGCCTTTCGCCTGCGCTTCAATCCTGAAGCGTTCCCGGCCGGTGCACGGGTTGAATTGCGCGGTCGCGCCAGCCAATCCGGCCAGTTGATCCTGCATCTGCCCGCCGTGCGCATCACCCAGGCGATCACCCAGACCACCGGCCCCCTGCAGCTCGTCAAGGCGCCATGACGCCACCGCTGCACCTGCAAAGTGCCCTGAGCGAGTTGATCGGCGACGCACAGCTGGTGCCCAGACCACTGCCGGGCACGGAGTTGTCGTTATGGCTGCTCAATGCCGACAACATGGACCGCGCCTTCAGCCAGGAAGAAACCCGCCGCATCCTGCACGAGCCGCCCTACTGGAGCTTTTGCTGGGCCAGCGGGCTGGCGCTGGCGCGCTATCTGGCGGCGAACCCCGCGTGGGTGGCGGGCAAGCGCGTGCTGGATTTCGGCACCGGTTCCGGCGTGGCCGCGATTGCAGCGGTCAAGGCCGGGGCACTGGAGGTCGTGGCCTGCGACCTGGACCCGCTGGCGCTGGCGGCTTGCCGAGCGAACGCCGAACTCAACGGGGTGCAACTGAGTTATTCAGCGGACTTCTTCGCCGAAGCCGACCGCTTCGACCTGATCCTGGTGGCCGACGTGCTCTACGACCGCGCCAACCTGCCGCTGCTGGACCAGTTCCTGACCCGTGGCCGCGAAGCGCTGGTGGCGGATTCGCGGGTGCGCGACTTCCAGCACCCCGATTATCAGCGCCTGGAGGTGCTGGACGCCCTGACCCTGCCGGACCTGGCCGAGCCTTGGGAGTTTCGCAAGGTGAGCCTGTACCATTCACGAAGGCGTTTGTAGGCGCGAGCTTGCTCGCGAAGCACTCAGGCCCCCGCGTTTATTCAGAATGAACGCGTTGCCTGGACGTTTTTCGCGAGCGAGCTCGCTCCTACATTTGATCGCGCTCGCTTTCGGCCAACCGCGCCAGCCCTTATAGTTGCCCCCATTCCCGCTTTATTCGAGACGCCTCATGAGTGAGCCCACGCCGTACATCTTCGATGTCACTACCGCCAACTTCGACCAGGCGGTGATTCAGAACTCTTTTGAACGACCGGTATTGGTGGATTTCTGGGCCGAGTGGTGCGCGCCGTGCAAGGCACTGATGCCGATGCTGGCGCAGATCGCCGAGAGCTATCGCGGCGAGTTGCTGCTGGCCAAGGTCGATTGCGAGGCCGAGCAGGACATCGTTGCGCGTTTTGGTATTCAAAGCCTGCCGACGGTGGTGCTGTTCAAGGACGGTCAGCCGGTGGATGGGTTTGCCGGGGCGCAGCCGGAGTCGGCGGTGCGGGCGATGCTTGAGCCTCATGTGCCGATGCCGCCACCGGCCGCGGCGGACCCGCTGGAGCAGGCACAGGCGCTGTTTGCCGAGGGCCGCATCAGCGATGCCGAAGCCGTGCTGGTTGCGCTGTTGGGCGAAGACAACACCAACGCCGCCGCGCTCATCCTGTACGCGCGTTGCCTGGCCGAACGCGGTGAACTGGGTGAAGCCCAGGCCGTGCTGGATGCGGTCAAGAGCGACGAGCACAAGGCCGCCCTCGCCGGCGCCAAGGCGCAAATCACCTTTTTGCGCCAGGCTGCCGACCTGCCGGACGCCGCCGACCTGAAAAGCCGCCTGGCGCAGAACCCCCAGGACGACGAAGCGGCTTATCAGTTGAGCATTCAACAATTGGCGCGCCAGCAATACGAGGCTGCGCTGGAAGGCCTGCTCAAGCTGTTCATGCGCAACCGCAGCTACAGCGAGGGCCTGCCGCACAAGACCTTGCTGCAGGTGTTCGAACTGCTCGGCAATGACCACCCGCTGGTCACGGTGTACCGCCGCAAATTGTTTGCCGCGTTGTACTAGCCTCACCCTGTAGGAGCGAGCTTGCTCGCGAAAAACGTCAACGATAACGCGTACATCCTGGATGAGCGCGGCGCCTACGAGGTTTTCGCGAGCAAGCTCGCTCCTACAAAGGTTCGACCCACGTGTACAGCGGCGTATCCGCGCCGCTGGTCACCTTCACCTTCGCGCTATGGCGCAGGCGCACCAGCAGGCGCTTGCCCGCCGCCGCATCGCCGGCCAAACCTTCCAGTCGGTCCAGTAATTCCAGGCCGCTGAGCTGCCCGGCATCGCGCAACAGCGCCTGGGCGCTCTGCCAGTGGTCGTCGTTCGGCTTGGCCGGTGCCACGGTTGGCGCACTCTGTGCCGGCGCAGCCTGCAAGTGCGCGCCCAGCCGTGCCCAATCGCCGTCGTCCAGTTCCAGGGTCAAGTCCACCGGCAGGTCGCCGACGGTTCCACGAATTCGCAACATCGTCCTTCCTCCAGCATTTTTTCTGACGGGCATGCTCCCATGCAGCTTGCGCAACGCCAAGCGGACGGTCAAACTCTCGGCACTTCCGTTATAAGATTACATAACAAAACTTTCATCTCTGGAGTCCCGCCATGCGCCGTCTGCTGCTCGCTTTGCCGTTTGCCCTGCTGCCACTGGCTGTCGCTCATGCCCATGAAGACCACGAGCATGAGCACGGCAGCCTCGGCGCTCACGAACACGGCGTCGGCCGCCTGAATGCGGTGCTGGACGGCCAGTCCCTGGAGCTTGAGCTGGACAGCCCGGCCATGAACCTGGTGGGTTTCGAACACGCGCCAACCAGTGCCGCCGACAAGGCCAAGGTCGCCGCAGCGCGCAAACAGCTGGAAGATCCGCTGGCGCTGTTCAGCCTGCCCAAGGCCGCCGGTTGCGTTATCAGCTCCCAGGAACTCAACAGCCCGCTGTTCGGCGACAAGCCGCAAGCCGATCATGATGACGACGACGATGACCACGCCACCGACGGCAAAGGCGCCGCCGCCCACGAGCATCATCACGACCACAGCGAAATCCACGCCCACTACGAACTCACCTGCGCCACCCCCACGGCGCTGAGCAACCTGGACCTGACCCAAGTGTTCAAGACCTTCCCCGCCACCCAGAAAATTCAGGTACAACTGATCGGCCCGAGCGGCCAGCAAGGTATTGACGCGACGGCCACTGCAGCCACCCTGAAGTTCTGAGTTCACATGACCCAAGCATTGATCCAACTGTCCGACCTGAGCTTCAACTGGCCCGGTCACCCGCAGTTGCTGGACATCCCCGCGTTCCGCCTGGAGCCGGGGGAAACCCTGTTCCTCAAGGGCCCCAGCGGCAGTGGCAAAACCACCCTGCTCGGCTTGCTCGGCGGCGTGCAGACACCCAGCCGGGGCAGTATTCGTCTGCTCGGCCAGGAGCTGACCGAATTGTCGGCCGGCGCCCGTGACCGTTTTCGTGTGGACCACACCGGCTACATCTTCCAGCAGTTCAACCTGCTGCCGTTCTTGTCGGTGCGCGAGAACGTCGAGTTGCCGTGTCACTTCTCCAAACTGCGGGCGCAGCGCGCGATTCAGCGCCACGGCAGCGTCGACCAGGCCGCGGCCACCTTGCTTGCTCATCTGGGCCTGAAAGACCCGAGCCTGCTTGAACGCCGCGCCGACTCGCTGTCCATCGGCCAACAACAACGGGTGGCCGCCGCCCGTGCGTTGATCGGCCAACCGGAACTGGTGATCGCCGACGAGCCCACCTCCGCCCTCGACTACGACGCGCGCGAGGCATTCATTCAGCTGCTGTTCGCCGAATGCCGCGAAGCCGGGGCCAGCCTGTTGTTTGTCAGCCACGACCAAAGCCTGGCGCCGCTGTTCGACCGCAACCTGTCGCTGGCCGAACTCAATCGCGCCGCCACGCTCGCAGAGGTTTGAGATGTATCTGTTTCGTCTAGCCATGGCCAGCCTGGCTAACCGCCGCTTTACCGCGATCCTCACCGCTTTCGCCATCGCGCTTTCCGTCTGCTTGTTGCTGGCGGTGGAGCGCGTGCGCGTGGAAGCGCGCAACAGCTTCGCCAGCACCATCAGCGGCACGGACTTGATCGTCGGCGCACGCTCGGGCTCGGTGAACCTGCTGCTGTATTCGGTGTTCCGCATCGGCAACGCCACCAACAATATCCGCTGGGACAGCTACGAGCACTTCGCCGCCAGCCCCCAGGTGAAATGGGCGATTCCGATTTCCCTCGGCGATTCCCATCGCGGTTACCGGGTGATGGGCACCAATGAGTCCTACTTCGAGCATTACCAGTACGGTCGCAAACAGAACCTCGAGCTGGCCAGCGGCCGTGCCTTTGCCACCGACCCGTTCGAGGTGGTGCTCGGCGCCGAAGTCGCCGACGCCCTGCACTACAAGCTCGGCGACAAACTGGTGCTGGCCCATGGCGTGGCGGTCGTCAGCCTGGTCAAGCACGATGACAAGCCCTTCACCGTGGTCGGCATCCTCAAGCGCACCGGCACGCCGGTGGACCGCACGCTGCACATCAGCCTCGGCGGCATGGAGGCGATCCACATCGACTGGCACAACGGCGTACCGGCCCAGGGCAAGGGCCGCATCAGCGCCGATCAGGCGCGCAACATGGACCTGACCCCCCAAGCCATCACTGCGTTCATGCTCGGTTTGAACAACAAGATTTCCACCTTCGCCCTGCAACGGGAAATCAACGAGTTCCGTGGCGAGCCGATGCTGGCGATTCTGCCCGGCGTGGCGCTGCAAGAGCTGTGGAGCATGATGGGCACGGCCGAAAAAGCCTTGTTCGTGATCTCGTTGTTCGTGGTGCTGACCGGCTTGATCGGCATGCTCACGGCGATCCTTACCAGCCTCAACGAACGCCGCCGCGAAATGGCGATCCTGCGCTCGGTGGGCGCACGGCCGTGGCACATCGCAACACTGCTGATCTTCGAAGCCTTCGCCCTGGCCCTGGCCGGCGTGGTGGCCGGCTTGGGTTTGCTGTACGTCTGCATTGCAGCATCGCGCGGCTATCTGCAGGCCAACTACGGGCTGGACCTGCCCATGGCATGGCCGAGTGAATATGAATGGACGTTGCTCGCCGGTATCCTGGCGGCGGCGCTGTTGATGGGCAGCGTGCCCGCGTGGCGTGCCTATCGCCAGTCGTTGGCCGATGGCCTGTCCATCCGTTTATGAGGAAGCTGTCGATGCGTCGTGCCCTGTTTGCCCTGCTATTGCTGCTGGCCCTGCCCGCCTGGGCCGAGGAGCAGCCCAAGGACTTGTCGTGGCAGGAAATGATCCCACCGGATGCGCCACCGGAAGTGCCGAATATGAAACCTTTGCATGACCTGTCGAGCATGGCCGATGCCTTGTCGGTCGAGGCCGCGCCCGCTGCCAAGCAGGATCTGCCCAACGCGCCGGTGGTGCAGAGTCTCGACGGCCAGCACATTCGCCTGCCCGGCTACATCGTGCCGCTGGAGGTGAGCGAGGAAGGCCGCACCACCGAGTTCCTGCTGGTGCCGTATTTCGGCGCGTGCATCCATGTGCCACCGCCGCCGTCGAACCAGATCGTGCATGTGAAAAGCGAAGTCGGCGTGAAACTCGATGAGCTGTACCAGCCGTACTGGATCGAAGGGGCGATGCAGGTCAAGCCGTCGTCCAGTGAATTGGCCGACGCCGGCTACCAGATGGATGCCGAGAAAATCTACATGTACGAACTGCAGGAATAACCCCTACCTGCAAACACACCGCAGATCAAACTGTGGGAGGGGACTTGCCCCCTCCCACAGTTTTTGCGCCGTGGTTGGCCTTTCATTGAGCTGAGTCAAAAGATCGAGCGGAACGATCTTTACCATTGGACGTACAACTTTTAACGTCCTTTTGGAGCTCCCATGAACAAGTCTCTGCTCGGCGCGTCCCTCTTCGCGCTCGCCCTCGTCGCCCCTGTCGCTCACGCCCACCAGGCGGGTGACATTCTGGTTCGCGCCGGTGCAATCACCGTGAACCCGAAGGCCGACAGCAGCAGCGTCAAGGTTGACCAAGGCCCATTGGCCGGCACCAACCTGGGCGGCAAGGCGACCATGAGCAGCGACACCCAACTGGGCTTGAACTTCGCCTACATGATCACCGACCACGTCGGTATCGAACTGCTGGCCGCCACGCCGTTCGAGCACGACGTGAAGATCAAGAACACCGCCCTCGGCGCCGCCAACGGCAAGCTCGGCACACTCAAACACTTGCCGCCGACCTTGAGCGTCGTCTACTACCCGCTGGACCACAAGTCGGCGTTCCAACCGTATGTGGGCGCCGGTATCAACTACACCTGGATCTACGACGAACACGTCGGCAGCCGCGCCGAACAAGCCGGTTTCAGCAACTTCAAGGCTGAAAACTCCTGGGGCTGGGCTGCACAGATCGGTGCCGACTACATGATCAACGACAAATGGATGATCAACGCCCAGGCGCGCTATATCGACATCAGCACCAAGGCCACCGTGGACAACAACGCACTGGGCCAGGGCACCCGGGCCAAGGTCAATGTGGATGTCGACCCGATGGTCTACATGGTGGGCATCGGTTACAAATTCTAAGCAACACGCATAACCAAAATGTGGGAGGGGGCTTGCCCCCGATGGCGGTGGGTCAGTCCATGAAATCTTTTGACTGACACTCCGCTATCGGGGGCAAGCCCCCCCCACATTGGGTTTTGTGTTGTATCAGGTGTGGCGGTAGAAGCGGTCGAGCAGCGCCGGCAAGCCCGCCCGCCACGCCCGTGGCTTGATGCCAAAGGTATGCAGGATTTTCTTGCAGGCCAGCACCGCGTGCTGCGGTTCCTGCGCCGCATCCGGCCGGGCCGCGTGGGCCTGGGCGGTTGGCGACTCGATGGCCAGCGGGTGGAAGTTGCGCGCTTCGGTGAGGATCGCCTGGCCCAGCGCCAGGGGCGTGGTCGCCTCGTGACCGGCGTAATGGTAGGTGCCCCACAGCGGCGCCGCGCAATCGAGTTGCTTGAGCACGGAGATGATCACCCGCGCGGCATCGTCCACCGGTGTCGGGTTACCACGCCGGTCGTCCGCCATCAGTAATTCATCCGGCTTTTCGGCCCGGGCCAGGAAGCGCCCGAGGGTGCCGTCGACGCTGTCGTCCAGCAACCAGCCAAACCGTAGCAGTACATGTTGCGGGCAGGTGGCGCGTACGCTCTGCTCGATACGCCACAACGCCTGGCCGCGCAGGCCCAGGGGCACCGGCTCGTCTTTTTCGCTGTAGGCGGTGGCGCGTGAACCGTCGAACACGCGGTAGCTGGACGGCTGCACCAGGGTAATACTGTGGTGCTGGCACAGTTCAGCCAGGCGTTCGATGGCGAACTCCTGGGACGCCAGGCGGGTTTCGCTGACCGCCTCGGCCTGGAACCAGTCGAAATAGTAGGCGAGGTTGATCAACGCATCGGGACGGGTGTCGTCGAGCAATTGGGTGAGGCTCGCGGCATCCCAGCCGTCTTGGGGCGGTTTGGGGGCGAGGAAACCAATGTCTTCCTCTGCACCGAGGCGAATCAGCGCCTGCCCGAGGGCATTCCCGCCGCCCAGTAACATAAGGCGCATTCGCATAGATTGAGCAGGCCCGGTCTGTTTGGAACGATGGTTGTGTCGGCAGGCGCATGAGCGCTGCCGTAGGTTTATTCCAGAATCGTTGCATTTTGCGGGTTTGTAGCGCAACCGTCACGGACAAAGTACGTGCGTGCAACTTGTGGCAGCAGGAGGCATCAATCACTACATGAACCTTCCCCAATCAACAGACCATGCATTGGATGGCTTCCACCCCGCCGTCAGTACCTGGTTTCGCAGCACCTTCCCCTCGGTGACCGCCGCACAGGCCCAGGCCTGGCCGCTGATCCGTCAGCGCCGTTCGACGCTGATCGCAGCGCCCACCGGCTCGGGCAAGACCCTGACCGCCTTTCTCGCGGTGCTCGACGACCTGGTCCACCAGGGCCTGGCCAATGGCGGCCAACTGCCCGATGAAACCCTGGTGGTTTACGTATCGCCGCTCAAGGCGCTCTCGAACGACATCCAGATCAACCTGCAAAATCCGCTGACGGGCATTACCGAGCATCTGCACAAACGTGGCCTGCCGCCCCTGGTGATCCGCACGGCGGTGCGCACCGGCGACACCCCGCAAAAAGACCGCGCGCAGATGCGTAAGCGTGCGCCGCATATCCTGGTCACCACCCCGGAATCGCTGTATGTGTTGCTCGGCTCGGATTCCGGCAGACAGATGCTCGCCAACACGCGCACGGTGATTGTCGATGAAATTCACGCAATTGCCGCTGGCAAGCGCGGCAGCCACTTGGCGTTAAGCCTGGAGCGCCTGCAAGCGTTGTGCGCCGAGCCGTTGACGCGCATCGGCCTGTCGGCCACGCAAAAGCCCATCGAAGCGGTGTCGCGGTTTCTGGTGGGCACTGCACGCGAGTGCGCCATCGTCGACATTGGCCACGCTCGCCCACGCGACCTCGATATCGAAGTGCCACCGGTGCCGCTCTCGGCGGTGATGGCCAATGACGTGTGGGAACTGGTCTACGACCGCCTCGCCGAACTGGCCCGTGAGCACCGCACCACGCTGATATTCGTCAACACTCGGCGCCTGGCCGAACGCTTGGCGCGGCACCTGAGCGAGCGCCTGGGCAAAACTGCCGTGGCCGCCCACCACGGCAGCCTGGCCAAGGAAATGCGCCTGGATGCCGAGCAACGCCTCAAGGCCGGTGAGCTGCAGGTGCTGATCGCCACCGCGTCCCTGGAGCTGGGGATTGATATCGGCGATGTGGACCTGGTCTGCCAGATCGGCTCGCCCGGTTCGATCAATGGTTTCCTGCAACGGGTCGGCCGCTCCGGCCACCAGGTCGGCGGCACGCCCAAGGGCCGCCTGTTCGCCACCACCCGCGACGACCTGATCGAATGCGCCGCACTCCTCGACTGCGTGCGCCGTGGCGAGCTCGACACCTTGCACATCCCGGTGGCGCCGCTGGACGTGCTGGCCCAGCAGATCATCGCCGAGGTCAGTGCGTGCGAATGGTCGGAAGCGGCCCTGCTCGCACTTATCCGCCGCGCCGCGCCGTATGCCGAGTTGGACGAGCGCCATTACCAGGCACTGTTGCGCATGCTTGCCGAGGGTTATAACGGGCGTCAGGGCATCCGCAGCGCTTATTTGCACCGTGACGCCGTGACTCACACCCTGCGCGGCCGCCGTGGCGCGCGGCTCACTGCAGTGACCAGCGGCGGTACCATCCCCGACAACGCCGACTACAGCGTGCTGCTGGAGCCCCAGAGCCTGAACATCGGCAGCGTCAACGAAGACTTCGCGGTGGAAAGCATCGCCGGGGACATCTTCCAGCTCGGCAATACGTCCTACCGCATTCTGCGGGTAGAAGCCGGCAAGGTGCGGGTGGAGGACGCCCACGGCCAGCCACCGACCATTCCGTTCTGGCTGGGGGAAGCGCCGGGGCGCAGCCACGAGTTATCGGCGGCCGTGGCCCGCTTGCAGGGGCAGTTGGATCAGTTGCTCAGCGCCAGCCCCGGCGACCTGCTGCCGGCGCAGGCCTGGCTCACCGGCACGCTCGGCCTGAACCGCGCCAGCGCCGAGCAACTGCTCGATTACCTGGCCCGCGCACGCCTGGCCCTGAGCGCCTTGCCGTCCCAGGACACCTTGATCATGGAGCGATTTTTCGACGAGTCCGGCGGCACTCAGTTGATCATTCACACGCCCTTTGGCAGCCGCATCAACCGCGCCTGGGGCCTGGCCCTGCGCAAGCGCTTTTGCCGCACCTTCAACTTCGAGCTGCAAGCGGCGGCCAGCGAAAATGCGATTGTGCTGTCGTTGTCCACCAGCCACAGCTTCGCGCTGGATGAGGTGTGGCGTTATCTCAACAGCCACAGCGCCGAACACCTGTTGATCCAGGCCGTGCTGGATGCGCCGCTGTTCGGCGTGCGCTGGCGCTGGAACGCCGGGGTGGCGCTGGCCTTGCCGCGTTATACCGGCGGGCGCAAGGTGGCGCCGCAGATCCAGCGCATGAAAAGCGAAGACCTGATCGCCAGCGTGTTTCCCGACCAGATCGCTTGCCTTGAAAACCTCGCCGGCGAGCGCGAAGTGCCCGACCATCCCCTGGTGGAACAAACCCTCGACGACTGCCTGCACGAAGCCATGGACAGCGAGGGCTGGCTCGCGCTGCTGCGGCGCATGGAAGCGGGCGAGGTGCGCATGGTCAGCCGCGACCTGCCCGCGCCCTCGCCGATGGCGGCTGAAATTCTCAGTGCGCGGCCCTACACCTTTCTCGATGACGCGCCGCTGGAAGAGCGCCGCACCCAGGCCGTGCTCAACCGTCGCTGGAGCGACCCGCAAAGTACCGACGACCTCGGCGCACTGGATGCCGAGGCAATCGCCGGCGTGCGCGAGGAGGCCTGGCCGGCGCCCCAGGGGCCGGATGAAATGCACGAAGCGCTGATGAGCCTGGCCTGCATTGCAGAGCCGGAACTCACGCCTCAATGGGCCGAGTGGTTGCAAGCGTTGACCCAGGCCGGGCGCGCTTACCTGCTGCCAAACAGCCTGTGGGTGGCCGTGGAACGCTTGAGCTGCCTGCAGGCGATTTACCCCCACACCCTGCCGCTGCTGCCGGGCTTCGATGAGCCGTGGGCATTCGACGAGGCCCTGGTGGAAGTGCTGCGCGCGCGCCTGGGCGGGTTCGGCCCGCTGACACTGCGCGAGATCGCCGCGCCCCTGGCGTTGCCGCCCGCCACCGTGGCCCAGGCGTTGGCGCGGCTGGAACTGGAAGGCTATGTGCTGCGCGGGCACTTCAGCCCCGGCGCCGTTGAGGAGCAATGGTGCGAACGGCACCTGCTGGCGCGCATTCATCGCTACACGGTCAAGCGCCTGCGCCGGGAAATCGAACCGGTGGCGCTACAGGACTTCATGCGTTTTCTGTTCGACTGGCAGCACCTGTCCGACAGCACCCGCGGCCAGGGCAGCGCGGTGCTGCCACAAATCGTCGGCCAGTTCGAAGGCTATGCCGCCGCCACCTCGGCCTGGGACAGTGACCTGCTCAGCGCGCGTATCAAGGATTACACCTCGACCTGGCTGGATGACTTGTGCCGCAGCGGCAAGCTGGTGTGGACGCGCCTGAGCCATAAGGCCAGCGCCATCGCCTTGCGCAGCACGCCCATCGTGCTCTTGCCGCGCAGCCAGGTGCCGCTGTGGAGCGGGCTGACCGAACAGACGGACAGCACAACGCTGTCGCCCAAGGCGCAAAAAGTCCATCTGGCCCTGCGCGAACAGGGCGCGCTGTTTTTCGATGAGCTGGTGCACGAAGCCCATCTGCTGCGCAGCGAACTGGAGACCGCCCTGCAGGAGCTGGTCGGCGCGGGTTTGGTCAATGCCGACAGCTTCGCCGGCCTGCGCGCCCTGACCACGCCCGCCAGCAAACGTCAGGCACGCAGCAGCCGGCGTGGCCGCGGCGCCTTTATCGGCGGCATGGATGACGCCGGGCGCTGGGCCTTGATTCGCCGCACGCCGAATGCCGCCGGCGCGCATTCGGCCGAGACCCTGGAGCATGTGGCGATGACCCTGCTACGCCGCTATGGCGTGGTGTTCTGGCGCTTGCTGGAGCGCGAGGCGGACTGGCTGCCGAGCTGGCGCGAACTGCTGCGCACCTTCCACCGCCTGGAAGCGCGGGGCGAGATTCGCGGCGGGCGGTTTGTCAGTGGCTTGGCGGGGGAACAGTTCGCGCTGCCGGAGGCTATCCCGCTGCTGCGCGAAGTACGGCGGCGCCCTCATGACGGTAGCTTGATTGCCGTGTGCGGGGCGGATCCGCTCAACCTGGTGGGCACGCTGTTACCGGGAACCAAAGTGCCGGCGGTGAGTGGCAATCGGATCGTGTATCGGGATGGGGTGCCGGCGGCGGTGATGGTGGGCGGCAAGCAGCAGATTTTGTCGGAGGTGGAGCAGCAGGCGGTGCAGGAGAAGTTGGTCAGGCGTTGAGGTTGAGGGCCTCAGCGGGGGCAAGCCCCCTCCCACAATTGATTGGGTTCGCAGATCAAAATGTGGGAGGGGGCTTGCCCCCGATGAGGCCATGACAGACAACACCCCTCATTGAGGCCTGGGCTGCTCGCTCAGCATCACCGCCTCAGTCTCATCCACCTGTGCAGTGCGCTTGGGCAAAAACACCTGCTGTGGATAAGTCTGCGCAAAAAACACCTCATCGCAGTTATCCACAAGCTTTTTCAAACGCTGGTTAAACGCACGGCTCACCGCATATTGCCCGCCCGACACGGTGCGGAACTGCGCCGTCAGCACCACGCCGTTAAGGTCCATTTTGTCGACGCCAAACACCTCCAGCGGCCCTTGCAGGTTGTACTTGAGGAACACATCGTCACGTATCGATTGCCCGGCCTCGCGGATCAGTTCCACGGCTTTGTCCACATCGGTGTCATAGGTGAACTGCACGGAGAAGAACGCATAAGCAAACTGCCGCGACTGGTTGGTAACGGCCTTGATCTGCCCGAACGGAACCGAATGCACAAAGCCCTTGCCGTCGCGCAGGCGCAGGGTGCGGATGGTCAGGCCTTCGACGGTGCCGGCATGCCCGGAGTCGAGTACCACCCAGTCGCCGATCGACAGCGTGTCTTCGATGATGATGAACAGGCCGGTGATCACGTCCTGCACCAATTGCTGCGAACCGAAGCCGATGGCCAGGCCGACCACACCGGCACCCGCCAACAGCGGCGCAACGTTGATGCCCAGGTTGGCCATGGTGGTGATCGCACAAATCACCACCAGGATAATCTTCACCGCGTTACGCAGCAGCGGCAGGATGGTCTTCACGCGGGTGCTGGGCTGGCGGCTGGAGCGCTTGTTCACCGGGGGTTTGAGCGCTTCCTGAATCGCCGTATCGAGCACCACCCAGAACAGCCAGGTCATCAGCAGGATCAGGCCGATGCTGCTGAGTGAATCGCTGATCGCCCGACCCACCGAGTTGCGCTGGGCGAATTCAAACAACGACACGCCCCAGATCCGCCCGAGGATTTCGATAAAGGCGATGGCCATGACGATGCGCAATACTGCGTGCAACAGGCTGAGGAAGCGCTCCTTGTAGGCGCTGCTGCGCTGGATCGCCACTTGGCTGCGAGACTTGAACAGGTGTTGCAGCACGGTGCTGAGAAACACCGTGCCGATCAGCAGGATCGTGGTGAACAACGCACAGCGCAGGGCCTTTTGGTTATCGTCGCCGGCACCGATCAGGTTGATCGCCGAAACCAGCACCATCAGCAGGATTGGCCAGTACCAGAGCCCGGAAAACACCCGCAGTGACTGCTGCAACGCCGGGTGCTTGAGCCGCTGGGCCAGCGGCCGATTACGAATCAGATGCGCCACCGGGCGACGCAGGCGCACCACCAGCACGCCGAAGATCACCGTCGCGAACAGGCCGGTAAACACTGCGACGCTGCTGGTGATATTGCCGCCGAACTGGCGGGCGATCTGCGGACTGGTCAGCGCATCGCTGAGGGCGGCGAGGAAGCCAATCAGAAATAGCGGCTTGGGGCAGTAGTCGCGAATTATCCGCACCGCCGGGCGCTTGTGGCCAAGGTTGAACATGACGATGACGCACAGCAGGATCGAGGTGGAGAAGATGCCGCTACTGGTGGCGTAGGCAAAACACAGCGCCAGCGCACGGCCCACTGAGTTGGCCAGCAAGTGGCTGACATACAGCGTCAACGGCAGGCAGATAACGGCCGGGATGGTGTAAGGCAGCACATACCCCAGCAGCCCCAGCAGGCGCGCGCGCCGCCGGAAAAATTCACGCTGGCACAAGCGCCGCACGATCAGGCGCCCCAGTAGCGTCAGCACCGCAAAGGCACCGATCCACACGGCCGAGAGCAACAGGAAATCCCCCGCCACGCTCCACGGCGAGCGCTCGGCAGTCTGGTTGACCAGGCGTCCGACTTCGTCGGCAGCCCGGTCGGCACGCAGGCGCCATTCGTCAATGAAGTTCTGGTTGAGGTCCAGCTTCTGCTGCACATCATCGATGCTGGAACTGATGGCCCCCAGCAGGCCGCCTTCCACCAGCAATTCCGGCTTGGCCGGGGCCTCGGGTTCAGGCGCGGTGGCCGCGGCTTGCAGTGCGCCGCTGCCGCAGAACAGCAGCGCGCCGAGCAGTAATGCAGTCTTTATATTCAGCAAAACACCGGGCTCCTTCAGAGGGTCTGTAAGGAACTGACGGGTTTGCGCCGTGATCGTTCCCCTGATTCACCGCCCTCCCTCCTGCATCTGAACGCTGTCCCGCCTGCTTTACCGTCTGTAGAAACGTGGAAACTTTCAGCCAAAGATCGCAGTCATCCCAAAACGCAGGTCAATCGACCCAACATCAACGGGAGTAAGCATGGCGGCGATTCACATCGGCATTTCCGGCTGGCGCTACACGCCCTGGCGGGGTGATTTCTACCCCGAAGGCTTGACCCAGAAACGCGAGTTGCAGTTTGCGTCACGCGCCGTCAACGCTATTGAAATCAACGGTTCGTTCTACGCGCTGCAAACGCCCAAGCGCTATGCCGAGTGGTATGGCGACACGCCTGAAGGGTTCATGTTCAGCGTCAAGGCCCCGCGCTATATCACGCATATCCTGCGCTTGCGGGATGTGCACAAGCCTATGGCGAACTTCTTCGCGTCCGGGGTATTGGAACTGAAGGACAAGCTCGGGCCGATCCTTTGGCAATTCCCGCCCAGCTTCAAGTTCGAACCGGATGTGTTCGAAGCCTTCCTCGCCGAACTGCCCACCACGACCCAGCAGGCCGCCGCCCTCGCCCATCAGCATGAGCCACGCCTGAATGGCAAGGCGAGCATGAAGGCTTATGGCAAGCAGCCCTTGCGCCATGCGGTGGAAATTCGCCATGCAAGTTTCGCTGTGCCAGAGTTTGTGCAGCTGTTGGATAAGTACGGCGTAGCCCTGGTGGTGGCGGACACCGCCGGCAAATGGCCGTATGCCGAAGACGTCACCGCCAACTTCATGTACCTGCGCTTGCATGGCGACAAGCAGTTGTACGCCAGCGGCTATACCGACGAAGCCCTCAAACGCTGGGGCGATCGCATCGAGCGTTGGCAGCACGGCAAACAGCCCGCAGATGCGCATTTGATCGATCCGAAACACAAACCGCGCGCCCGCAAAGAGCGCGACGTGTTCTGCTTTTTCGACAACGATATCAAGGTGCGCGCGCCTTACGATGCCCGCCAATTGCTGCAGCGCTTCGGGCTGGATAAAAACCTGCTGACCGAGCCCGGACGACTGCCCGAGCCGGGAGTGCTGCCATGACACAGCCGGAATTGATCCCCATCACACCCACCGCCGCCATCACCCGCTTTACCGTGCTGACGGTGAATATCCACAAGGGCTTCACCGCCTTGAACCGACGCTTCATCTTGCCCGAATTGCGCGAAGCGGTGCGCAGCGTCGGCGCCGACATGGTATTCCTCCAAGAGATCCACGGCACCCACGAACGCCACCCCCAACGCTACAGCGACTGGCCGAAGATGCCGCAGTACGAATTCCTCGCCGACAGCATCTGGCCGCAGTTCGCCTACGGGCGCAACGCGGTCTACCCCCACGGCGACCACGGCAACGCGTTGCTGTCCAAATTCCAGATTATCCGTTACGACAACCTCGACATTTCCCAAAGCGGCCATGAAAACCGTGGCCTGCTGCATTGCGTCCTGCGCCTGCCAGGCAGCGGGCAGGAAGTGCATGCGATCTGCATCCACCTGGGCTTGCGTGAGGTGCATCGCCAGCAGCAATTGCGCTTGCTGGAGCAGCGCATCAGCGAAATTCCGGCCGACGCGCCGTTGGTGGTGGCCGGCGATTTCAACGACTGGCGCCAGCGCGCCGACCTCAGCCAAAGCGGGCTCGAGGAGGTCTTCGTGCAAACCCTGGGCAAACCCGCGCGCACCTTCCCGGCGCGCCTGCCGCTGTTGCCGCTGGACCGCATTTACGTGCGCAACCTGACGGTGCATAACCCCCGCGTGCTGACCACGCGCCCCTGGTCCCATCTTTCCGACCATGTGCCGCTGTCGGTGGAGATTGAGCTATGAACGTTGCTGTAGAACATATCGCCACCGACCAGCCGCCGGATGATGCCAAGGCGCGGGATCTGGATTACGGCTGGCAGAGCGGCAACCGCATCGAGTTGCTGGAGAACGGCGAGGCCTACTTTCCCAAGGTGTTCGAGGCCATGCGCGCGGCACAGCGGGAGATCCTGCTGGAGACCTTTATCCTTTTCGAAGACAAGGTCGGCTTTGAGCTCAAAGGCATCCTGATCGAAGCGGCGCAGCGCGGCGTGAAGGTGGTGGCCAGCCTGGATGGCTTTGGTTGTGGCGAATTGAGTACGTCATTTTTGCGCGAGCTGGCCGAGGCCGGGGTGGCGGTGCAGATGTTCGACCCGGCCTCGAAAGTGCTGGGTATCCGCACCAACTGGTTCCGCCGCCTGCACCGCAAAATCGTGGTGGTGGACGCTGCGGTGGCCTTTATCGGCGGCATCAATTTTTCCGCCGACCACCTGGGCGATTTCGGCCCTGAGGCCAAGCAGGATTATGCGGTGCAGATCGTTGGGCCGGCGGTGGCCGACCTGCACCACTTCGCCCTGGCGCAAAGCGGTCGCCAGGTGCGCGCCCGGCGTGGCTGGCGGCGGCGCCCACAACGCCCGGGGCTATCGACGACGTCTAACGAAGACGGCTTGGTACGCCTGATTTATCGTGACAACGTGCAGCACCGCGATGACATCGAAGAAGCCTATATCGACGCCTTGAGCAAAGCCCGTACGCGGGCGGTGATTGCCAACGCGTATTTCTTCCCCGGTTATCGCCTGCTGCGCGAAATCCGCAACGCCGCGCGCCGTGGCGTGCACGTGCAGTTGATCATGCAAGGCCAGCCGGATGTGCTGCTGGCCAAGCTGGCGGCGCGCATGCTCTATGACTATTTGCTCAAGGATGGCGTGGTGATTCACGAGTATTGCCAGCGCCCGCTGCACGGCAAGGTCGCGTTGGTGGACGATGACTGGAGCACCGTGGGCTCCAGCAACCTGGACCCGTTGAGCCTGGCCCTGAACCTGGAAGCCAATGTGCTGATTCGAGATCGGGCCTTCAATCAGCAGTTGTACGAAAGCCTGGAAGCACTCGCCAGGGACCATTGCCAGACGATGCCGGAAAAGCGCAAGCCACGCCTGTGGTTGTGGCGGCTGACCGTAGGTTTCCTGGTGTTTCATGTGATGCGCCACTTCCCCGCGCTGACCGGCTGGTTGCCGGCACACAAGCCGCGTTTGAAACCTATCGAGAGTCCGGCCCATGACGTCTGAAAAACACGGCTCACGGTTCCAGCGCTGGAAGAAACCCCTGACCGTTGCGTTCTTCCTGTTGCTGATCGTGCTGTTCACCTTGCTCGCACGGCGCATCGACTGGAGCGAAGTGCTGCACACCTTGAGCGAATTCAAAGTGCGCACCTTGCTGATCGCCAGCGCGCTGACCCTGTGCAGCTTTATCGTCTATGCCTGCTTCGACCTGATCGGCCGCACCTACATTCGCCAGCCCTTGCGCTGGAAGCAGATCCTGCCGGTGGGCATCATCAGCTACGCGTTCAACCTCAACCTCAGCGCCTGGGTGGGCGGTATCGCGATGCGTTATCGGCTGTACTCGCGACTCGGGGTGAGCACTGGCAATATCGCCAAGATCCTCGGGCTGAGCCTGGCGACCAACTGGTTTGGCTACATGGCCTTGGCCGGGGCGGTGTTCAGCAGTGGGCTGGTGAGCATGCCGCCGGGTTGGAAGGTCAGCACCACGGCATTGCAAGGCATCGGCGCGCTGCTGGTACTGGCCAGCCTGGGTTACCTGGCCGCCTGCCGGTTTTCAAAAAAACGCGCATGGACGATTCGCGGCATGGAGATCAACCTGCCGTCGCTGCGCATGGCGTGTTTGCAATTGATGTTGGGCGCGTTGAACTGGTCGCTGATGGCGGCGGTGATTTTCACATTGTTGCCGGCGAAACTGGATTATCCGCTGGTGCTGGGGGTGCTGCTGATCAGCGCGATTGCCGGTGTGCTCACGCATATTCCAGCCGGGCTGGGCGTGTTGGAAGCGGTGTTCATCGGCCTGCTGCAGCATGAGGCGTCACGGGGGAGTTTGCTGGCTGGATTGATTGCCTATCGGGCGATCTACTTTATCTGCCCGCTGCTGATCGCGCTGGTGATGTACCTGGCGGTGGAGGCCAAGGCCAAGGCGCTACGGGTGAAGAAGACCGCCTGATACCTGGCGAGGGAGCTTGCTCCCGCTGGACTGCGCAGCAGTCCCATTGTTTGAGGCCGCTTAGCGACCCAACGGGAGCAAGCTCCCTCGCCACAGGTTACTTCTCGTTCCCGCTACTCCCAGGTACAGATGAATCATTGCGACTGAATGATGCTCAAGCGTTCACCCACCACCATCTCGGTAATCCAGCTCACCAGGATCGAGGTGTAGGCCTGCTGCGACACCGGATCGCTGAGCGAATGGTCGGCGCCGTCGATGATGCGATGGGTCAGGGAATGGGTGTGCTGGCATGCCGCGCGGTAACTCATGATGGTGGCGTGGGGCACATGGTCGTCGGTTTCCGATTCGACAATCAGCACGTCGCCGCTAAATTGCGCGCAGGCATGCAAGGCGCGGTTGGTCTCGGCATGAACCAGCGTGCTGCGGTAATCCATCAAGTCGACTTTATCCAGGTCACGCTTGGGCTTGAGCCATTCCTGATCGCGGTACAGCGCAGGCACGCGCAGCGCCAGCCAACGCACCGGGCGCAATGAGGTAAGGATTGCCGCCAGGTAGCCGCCATAGCTGGTGCCCACCACCGCCACCGCCGAAGTGTCGATCGCCGGGTGGGACAGCAGGCGGTCGTAAGCGGCCAACAGGTCGCGCAGGTTGTCTTCACGGGTGACCCGGGAGAGCGGAATGCCGGTGCCGGCATGGCCGCGCAGGTCGAAGGTCAAACACACGCAGCCGAGCCCCGCGATGCCTTTGGCGCGCTCCAGGTCGCGCTCCTGGCTACCGCCCCAGCCGTGCACGAACAACACCCCCGGCACTTTGGATTTGGGGCTCAGGAAGGTCCCGCTCATCTGTTCGTCGTCTATATCGATCGCGATGCTCTCGCTTCTAGCCGTCATAAGAATCAACCGTTACATATTTGAGAAGAAAGTCGCTGTTTTCAGCCGGGCCTCGGTACACCTCGATGGCATCCGCCGGCAGCGCCTGGTCCACGTAGCTTTCCACCGAGGCCACCTGGATCGCGCGCAGGCCGGGGTGGTTGACGAAGCTCTGCAGCGCCGCGACTTCCGCGCTGCTGGCCCCGCCCATGCGCCAGGACTGCTCAAGCACGCCACTGCGGCGTTGGCCGTCGCTGTCCAGGCCCTGAGCGATGTCGTAGTTGCGCCGCGAGGCGTAGAAGCCGGGGTAGGCTTCATCGGCGGCCCTGTCGAAAACCTGCGCTTGCCTGATGGCTTCACGTCTATCATCGGGCAAGTCCAGCGTGAGCAGGTCGCCATAGCCACCCTGCACCACCAGCAATCGGGAGCCGCCATACACCTCTTCACCCTGCCCGTCCCGGGTCAGGTATTGCTCGCCGCAGTAGCTGAGCACGTGATCGCCGATAAAGCTCTGGCCCACACTGTGAGTGACTACGTCGTGCAGGTCTTGTTCCAGTACGACGCCCTCGCTGAACATAACCGCCGCTTCGGGCCGCGCCAACAGCGCCTCGAATTCGTCGAGGCTGCGGATGACCTGCTGACCGCGCCCAGCGCTGGCGTGCAGGGGTTTCAGGCGAATCGGCCCGCTGTAGAGCAAGCGCGTGGCGGCAGGCCGCGCGTCTTCCAGCGCGAAAACACTCAAGCCGTCGAGGACGACGTCACGTACACGTTCACTGAACAACGATGACCAGCCCTCCGGCGCCTTGGCTTCAGGGCTTAACAGGCCATGACTGATGGCTTTGGTGCAGATGAAGGCGTGATCGACATAGCCCCCCCACAGGTCTTGCGGGCCTTTGATATTCAGCGCCCGAGCCTGGGCAGTGCCGACCACTGTTTGAGTGGGAAGCACATACAGATCGCGGCCGGCGTGTTTGTGCGGATCGTAGCTGCCGCCGAATTTGAGCCCCAATATTTGCGCTAGCCAGCGCGCCAGGGCGAGGTTGGTTTGAACTTCATGTTGGGGTGCGTCGTTTCGGATTGAGTGGGCGACCACCTGTTTTTTACGTGAAATCGGGGTCATGCGTCCCCCTTGGCATCCGGCCATGTATGTAGGGGGAAACTAGCAGGGATCAAGCCAAGCTCGCGTAGAAGAGGAGCGTTTTAAAATCAACCGGTTACCAGAAACGCAATAGCAATTAGCCTGCGCCATTTTGCACGACGCGGCTGTGGGCACTCGGCATTCTGCACGATTCATACACCGAAGCGGTTGCGGTAGTCACTGGGGGCCAGGCCGGTGATTTTCTTGAAGGTGGCGCGAAAGGCGCTGGGGTCCTGGTAGCCCACCGTCCAGGCGATGTGGTCGATGGTGCCGTTGGTGAACTCCAGCATTTGCCGCGCCTTGCCCACGCGCAGGTGCTGACAGTACTCGGTAGGTTTCAAACCGGTGGCGCTGCGAAAGCGGCGCAGGAAGGTACGTTCTTCCAGGCCCGCTTCCCGCGCCATGGCGGCAACACTGACATCCACCGCGCCGCTGGCTTGCAACCAATGCTGAACCTTGAGGATTGCAGCGTCGCCATGCCCGAGAATCGGCGCGAAGTTGCTGCCGCATTGGCTGGCGCTGTCGCTGTGCTCGATCACCAGAAAGCGCGCAGTATCGGCAGCGATGCTGGGCCCCAGCAGGCGGTCGACCAGGCGCAGGCCCAGCTCGGACCAGGCCATCAGCCCGGCGGTGGTAATCAGGTCGCCGTCATCGACGATGGGTTTATCGGCTTCCAGGCGCACGGCCGGATAGCGGATAGCGAAGCTCTCGGCGGACGACCAGTGGGCAGTGGCGCTACGCCCATCCAGCAAACCGCTGCGGGCAAGCATGATCGAACCGATACACACGCCGCCGAGCACAGTGCCTGCCGCGTGCTGCTGGCGCAGCCATTGGAGCAACGCCGGGGGCGTCTGTTCTTCGCTGAATTCGCCCACCGAGGGCGGCACCAGCACGGCAGCCATCGGGCCATCCGGGCCAGGCTGAGTATCGAACACGCGCACCGGCGTGCCCTGGGTATCGACCTGCCAATGGCTGACCCGCAACGTCGGCAACTGCGCGGATTGGTGCTCGGCGGCAATGCGATTGGCGACGCCGAACAAATCGGTCAAGCCATGCACGGCGGCTAATTGCGCGCCCTGGTAGATCAATATGCCCAGTTCAACCGCGGCCATTGTCAGTTTTCCCCCTGTTATTGTCGGTGCAGCCAATGTCCGGCGGCGGCGCCAGCTAAGATACTGGGCCCATCAACCCATCACGAGGCAATACACATGGCCAAGCAAGCACTCATCCTAATCGATATCCAGAACGACTACTTCCCTCAAGGCAAGTGGCCACTTGACGGTGTAGAGGCCGCAGCAGACAAGGCGGCGCAAGTGCTGCAGGCCTTCCGCCAGGCCGGGGATGCAGTGATTCATGTACGGCATGAATTTGCAGGCGATGACGCGCCGTTCTTCGCACCGGGCTCCGAAGGCGCGCATTTGCATGCCAAGGTGCTGAACCAGGGCGATGAGCCGGTGGTTCTAAAGCATTTCGTGAATTCATTCCGCCAAACCAACCTGCGCCAATTGCTGGAACAGCGCAGCATCACTGACGTGGTCGTGGTCGGCAGCATGAGCCATATGTGCATCGACGCCGTGGTGCGGGCAGCGGCGGACCTGGGCTACAAGGTCACCGTCCTTCACGACGCCTGCGCGACCCGTGACCAGGAATTCAATGGGCAAGTGATTCCCGCCGCGCAGGTGCACGGCGCGTACATGGCTTCGCTGGCTTTCGGGTATGCGGGCGTGGTATCGACCGATGAATTCCTGAAGGCCCAAGCGGCGGTAGCCTGACCACCGCCGGGTGCCGTTAGCGAGTGGCGATGATGAACAGGCGCGGGAACGGCAGCAGGACCGTGCCATTGGCCAAGGCTGGATAAGCCTGGGTGATTCGTGCCTGGTACTCCTGCAGGAAAGCAGCTTGTTCGCCCTCGTTCAAAGGCGCCAGGAACGGCCGCAGCGCTGAAGCCTTGAACCACTCCACCACCGCCGCGTGGTCCGCCAACGGGTGTTGGTAAGTGGTGCGCCATACGTCGACAGTGCTGCAATGCTGGCTCAGCAGCTCGTAGTAATAGCTCGCTGAATGCCGTTCGTTATGTTTGACCGCGCCGATCTTCGCCGCCCATGGCCCCTCGGCCGCGACCTCGCGGGCCAGCCGGTGGGCGGGTTCGTCGAGATTGTCCGGGGTTTGCACCGCCAGCGTTCCGCCGGGGTTCAACTGTTTAACCAGGTGCGGATAGAGCGTGGCGTGTTCCGGTAGCCATTGCAGGGACGCGTTGGCCAGGATTACGTCAAACCGTTGCGTCGGGTTCCAGGCGCCGATATCCGCCAGTTCGAAGCTCAGGGCCGGCAGGCGCTTGCGGGCGTCACGCAGCATGTCATCGGAACTGTCCATGCCGGTGATGTGCGCATCTGGAAAGCGCTCAGCCAACACCTGGGTGGAATTGCCGGGGCCGCAGCCCAGGTCGACTGCCGTGCCCACCTCGGTATTGGGAATCGCCGCCACCAGGTCGCGGACGGGGCGAGTGCGCTGCTGCTCGAACATCGTGTACTGCGTGGCAGACCAGGTCATCACGGTTCTCCTTCTCTTAGCGGTAAAGCATGCCCCATAAAAAACCCCCGAAGCCAGGGGCTATCGGGGGTTTTGTGGGTTCCGGGTTTCAGGCCTCAGAACGGGATATCGTCATCAAAGCTGTCGAAATCCGGAGCCGGCTGCGGAGCGGCCTGTTGTGGCGCTGGACGCGACTCACGCTGAGGCTGCTGGCTTGGCTGCGGACGCGATTGCTGAGGACGCGGTGCCGAGTTGGACATGCCGCCCTGGCCCTGTTGGTCGCCCTGTGGACGGCCGCCCAGCAGTTGCATGGTGCCCTGCATGTCGACCACGATTTCAGTGGTGTAACGCTTGATGCCGTCTTTTTCCCACTCGCGGGTCTGCAGTTTGCCTTCGATGTACACCTGCGAACCTTTGCGCAGGTACTCACCGGCGATCTCAGCTACTTTGCCGAACATCGACACGCGGTGCCATTCGGTTTTCTCGACCTTCTGGCCAGTCTGCTTGTCGGTCCACTGTTCGCTGGTCGCCAGACTCAGGTTGGTCACGGCGTTACCGTTGGGCAAGTAGCGAACTTCGGGATCCTGGCCGCATGTACCGACCAATATGACTTTGTTAACCCCACGGGCCATAACGTTCTCCTAGGCTGGGCGCGCTGTCGGCACTGGGTTGACCAGTTGCTCGAGCGTCGCGCGATCCAATAATTCGGTGTCCAATTTGATGTAGATCGCAGCTTCTTCCGCGACCACTACTGCGTCCGTTACTCCAACGACGGCCTTGAGGCGCTCGACCAGGCCAGCCTCGCGCATCGCTTCAGGCGATAACGGCAGGCGCAGGCTCGTCACATACGGAGGTTCGCGCATGGTAACAGCAAAGACCAGCCAAAGTGCAGCCAGCCCGGCGCATCCGAGGAACACAACCGACAAACCGCCATGCTGGAACATCCAGCCGCCCATGATCCCACCCAGCGCCGAACCGAGGAACTGGCTGGTGGAATAAACACCCATCGCCGTGCCCTTGCCGCCCGCTGGTGAAACCTTGCTGATCAGCGAAGGCAATGACGCCTCCAACAGGTTGAACGCGGTGAAGAACACCACCGTACCGATCACCAGCGCCCGCAGGCTGTCGCCGAACTCCCAGAAGAATAGTTCAGTGAGCATCAATGTCGCGACGGCGCCGAGCAAAACTCGTTTCATTTTGCGTTTCTTCTCGCCGTATATGATGAACGGGATCATGGCGAAGAACGAAATCAGCAGCGCGGTGAGGTAGACCCACCAGTGCTGCTCCTTGGGCAACCCGGCTTTTTCCACCAGGGCCAGGGGCAAGGCGACGAAGCTGCACATCAGCATCGCGTGCAACACGAAGATACCTAAATCCAGGCGCAGCAGGTCCGGGTGCTTGAGCGTCGGCAACAGCGCCTGGCGCGCGACGCCGGATTCACGGTGCTGCAACGTGCCGGTAGAGCGCGGCACCATAAAGGCCACGATCACGATGCCGAACAACGCCATGCCGCCGGTGGCCAGAAACAACCCATGCAGGCCGAAGGCGCGCGTCAGCAGCGGGCCGACCACCATGGCCACGGCAAACGACAGACCGATGGTCATGCCGATCATGGCCATGGCCTTGGTACGGTGTTGTTCGCGGGTGAGGTCCGACAGCAGCGCCATCACCGCCGCGGAAATCGCCCCGGCGCCTTGCAGGACACGTCCGGCGATGACGCCCCAGATCGAATCGGACTGCGCCGCCAGCACACTGCCGAGGGCGAACACGATCAGCCCCAGGTAGATCACCGGGCGCCGGCCAATACGGTCGGAAATGATGCCGAACGGAATCTGAAAGATCGCCTGGGTCAGGCCATAGGCGCCAATCGCCAAGCCGATCAATGCGGGGGTTGCGCCTGCGAGATCCATTCCATAGGTCGCCAGCACCGGCAGCACCATAAACATGCCCAGCATACGGAAGGCGAACACCAGGGCCAGACCGCTTGCCGCTCGGGTCTCGCCGCTACTCATGCGTTCGCTGTGGGGATCGTGCATGGAAAAACCTCGTGTGAACCGGCGGCGATTCTACCAGTCCCATCGATTGAGAGGGTATATGCGGCGCTTTGCCGCGCAGCTTTCATGTAAGGCTGCACGCGGCCTTTTGACAGTGTATATTCATCCAGTCTTTAGCCGTATACTCCGGCATTATTTACGCCCGCCGTGCGAGGCCATCTTGGACAAGATCCTGATTCGTGGGGCTAGAACCCACAACCTGAAGAATATCGACCTGACCCTGCCCCGGGACAAACTGATCGTCATCACCGGCCTGTCCGGCTCGGGCAAATCGTCCCTGGCGTTCGACACGCTGTACGCCGAAGGCCAGCGGCGCTATGTGGAATCGCTGTCGGCCTATGCCCGGCAGTTCCTGTCGATGATGGAAAAGCCCGACGTCGACACCATCGAAGGTTTGTCGCCGGCGATTTCCATCGAACAGAAATCGACGTCCCACAACCCGCGCTCCACCGTGGGCACCATTACCGAAATCTACGACTATCTGCGCCTGTTGTATGCACGGGTGGGTATTCCCCGCTGCCCGGACCACGATATTCCGTTGGAAGCCCAGACCGTCAGCCAGATGGTCGACCTGGTGCTGGCCCAACCGGAAGGTGCCAAGCTGATGCTGCTGGCGCCCGTTATCCGCGAGCGCAAGGGTGAGCACCTGTCGGTCTTCGAAGAGCTGCGGGCGCAAGGTTTCGTGCGTGCGCGCATCAACGGCAAGCTCTATGAACTGGATGAAGCGCCGAAGCTCGACAAACAGAAGAAGCATTCCATCGATGTGGTGGTTGACCGTTTCAAGGTGCGTGCCGATCTGCAGCAGCGCCTGGCGGAATCGTTCGAGACCGCGTTGAAGCTGGCAGACGGTATCGCCCTGGTAGCGCCGATGGACGATGAGCCGGGCGAAGAGATCATCTTCTCCGCGCGCTTTGCCTGCCCGATCTGCGGCCACGCCATCAGTGAGCTGGAGCCCAAGCTGTTTTCGTTCAACAACCCGGCCGGCGCCTGTCCGACCTGCGACGGCCTGGGCGTCAAGCAGTTCTTCGACATCAAGCGCCTGGTCAATGGCGACCTGACCTTGGCCGAGGGTGCGATACGTGGCTGGGACAGGCGCAACGTCTACTACTTCCAGATGCTGGGGTCGTTGGCGTCCCACTACAAGTTCAGCCTGGAGGTGCCGTTCAATCAACTGCCGGCAGACCAGCAGAAGGTCATCCTCAACGGCAGTGGTTCGCAGAATGTCGACTTCAAATACCTGAACGACCGGGGCGATATTGTTAAACGCTCCCACCCGTTCGAAGGCATCGTGCCGAACCTGGAGCGTCGTTATCGCGAGACCGAGTCGGCGAGCGTACGCGAAGAACTGGCGAAATTCCTCAGCACTCAACCCTGCCCGGATTGCCGCGGCACTCGCCTACGCCGTGAAGCGCGGCATGTATGGGTGGGTGAGAAGACCTTGCCGGCGGTGACCAACCTGCCAATCGGCGATGCCTGTGAGTACTTTGGTGTGCTCAAGCTGACCGGTCGTCGTGGGGAAATTGCCGACAAGATCCTCAAGGAAATTCGCGAGCGACTGCAGTTTTTGGTGAACGTGGGCCTGGACTACCTGTCGCTGGATCGCAGTGCCGATACCTTGTCGGGTGGCGAGGCCCAGCGCATTCGGCTGGCCAGCCAGATCGGCGCGGGGCTGGTGGGCGTGTTGTACATCCTCGACGAGCCATCGATCGGCTTGCACCAACGTGACAATGATCGCCTGCTGGGTACGTTGAAACACCTGCGGGATATCGGCAACACGGTGATTGTGGTCGAGCACGACGAGGACGCTATTCGGCTGGCGGATTACGTCGTCGATATCGGCCCGGGGGCTGGAGTACACGGTGGGCATATCGTCGCCGAAGGTACGCCTGCCGAGGTAATGGCCCACCCGGACTCCCTGACCGGCAAATACCTGTCCGGCCGCGTAAAAATTGAAGTGCCGGCCAAACGCACCCCACGCAACAAGAAGATGGCCTTGCACCTCAAGGGTGCCCGTGGCAACAACTTGCGCAATGTGGATCTGGAAATTCCCCTGGGCTTGCTGACCTGTGTGACCGGTGTTTCCGGCTCGGGCAAGTCAACGCTGATCAACAACACGCTGTTCCCGCTAAGCGCCACCGCCCTGAACGGCGCCACCACACTGGAAGCAGCGGCCCACGACAGCATCAAGGGCCTGGAACACCTGGACAAGGTGGTCGATATCGACCAGAGCCCGATTGGGCGTACGCCGCGTTCCAACCCAGCGACTTACACCGGGCTGTTCACGCCTATTCGCGAGTTGTTCGCTGGCGTTCCGGAATCCCGCTCACGGGGCTATGGGCCGGGCCGGTTCTCGTTCAACGTCAAGGGTGGTCGCTGCGAAGCCTGCCAGGGCGATGGCTTGATCAAGGTGGAGATGCACTTCCTGCCGGATATCTACGTGCCGTGCGATGTGTGCAAGAGCAAGCGCTACAACCGCGAAACCCTTGAGATCAAATACAAGGGCAAGAGCATCCACGAAACCCTGGAGATGACCATCGAGGAAGCGCGGGTGTTCTTCGACGCGGTTCCGGCGCTGGCGCGCAAACTGCAGACGCTGATGGACGTTGGTCTGTCCTATATCAAGCTGGGGCAGTCGGCGACTACGCTGTCGGGTGGTGAGGCGCAGCGGGTGAAGCTGTCCCGCGAGCTGTCCAAGCGCGATACAGGCAAAACCCTGTATATCCTTGATGAGCCAACCACCGGCCTGCACTTTGCCGATATCCAGCAACTGCTGGACGTGCTGCACCGCTTGCGTGACCACGGCAATACCGTGGTGGTGATCGAGCACAACCTGGACGTCATCAAGACCGCCGACTGGCTGGTGGACCTTGGGCCGGAAGGCGGCTCCAAGGGCGGCCAGATCATTGCAGTCGGTACGCCGGAGCAGGTCTCGGAAATGCCGCAATCGCATACTGGCTACTATTTGAAGCCACTGCTGGAGCGCGACCGGGCCTGATTTATCGGGCCCAATAAAAAGCCCCTGTCACCTCATCGGTGGCAGGGGCTTTTTCATAGCCGGAATCAGAACTGCGATTGCAGATAATTTTCCAGGCCAATCAGCTTGATCAGACCCAACTGCTTTTCCAGCCAGTAGGTGTGGTCTTCTTCGGTGTCATTCAACTGCACCCGCAGGATCTCACGGGTGACATAGTCGTTGTGCTGCTCACAGAGTTCAATGCCCTTGCAGAGTGCGGCTCGGACTTTGTATTCCAGGCGAAGGTCAGCAGCAAGCATATCCGGCACCGTGGCACCCACGTCCAGGTCGTCGGGGCGCATGCGCGGCGTGCCTTCGAGCATGAGGATACGGCGCATCAGCGCATCAGCGTGCTGTGCTTCTTCTTCCATCTCGTGATTGATACGTTCGTAGAGCTCGGTAAAGCCCCAGTCTTCGTACATGCGCGAATGGATGAAATATTGGTCACGAGCTGCCAGTTCGCCCGTCAGCAACGTGTTTAGGTAATCGATTACGTCGGGGTGACCTTGCATCGCCCTACATCTCCCTGCTTTAAAGTCTGTAGTTTGAACCATGATGACTTCAAGGTCACGGGATCAACGGCAGAAAAGCGAAGATTTGCGGAGAAAAGTAGCTGAAATAACGCAAAAACCGCCCAAATGAGGGCGGTTCTGCTTATCGTTTAGAGTCAGTTAAGCGATACACCCAGTGCCTTTGCGATTGCTTCTCCATAAGCAGGATCCGCTTTGTAGAAATGCTGCAACTGGCGCTGGACTACATCACTGGAAACACCGCCCATCGCACCGGCAATGTTGCTGGTAAGCAGCGCTTTCTGTTCGTCGTTCATCAAGCGAAAAAGCGCGCCGGCGTGGCTGTAGTAGTCAGTGTCTTCGCGATGATCGTAACGATCTGCCGCGCCGCTCAAGGCCAATGCAGGTTCTGCGTACTGTGGCGCCTGTTTTGGCGCGTCGGCGTAGCTGTTCGGTTCGTAGTTTGGCGCTGCGCCACCGTTGCTGCCGAATGCCATGGAACCGTCACGCTGGTAGCTATTGACCGGGTTACGTGGGGCATTCACCGGCAGTTGTTGGTGGTTGGTGCCGACACGGTAGCGATGAGCATCCGCGTAGGCGAAGACACGACCTTGCAACATACGGTCTGGCGACAGACCTACACCTGGAACCATGTTGCTTGGGCCAAACGCGGCCTGCTCCACTTCAGCGAAATAGTTCTGCGGGTTGCGGTTAAGCTCCAGTTCACCCACTTCGATCAGGGGGAACTCTTTTTGCGACCAGGTCTTGGTCACGTCAAACGGGTTTTCGTAATGGGTGTTCGCCTGGGCCTCGGTCATGATCTGGATGCAGACGCGCCATTTCGGGAAATCACCACGCTCGATTGCACCGAACAAATCACGCTGAGCATAGTCCGGGTCGGTACCCGCCAGGCGCGCGGCTTCAGCCGGTGCCAGGTTCTTGATGCCTTGCTTGGTCTTGTAGTGCCACTTCACCCAGTGACGCTCGCCTTTGGCGTTGATCAGGCTGTAGGTGTGACTGCCGAAGCCGTGCATGTGGCGGTAGCCGTCAGGTATGCCACGATCCGAAAACAGGATGGTGACCTGGTGCAGCGCCTCTGGGGAGTGTGACCAGAAGTCCCACATCATCTGCGCGCTTTTCAGATTGCTTTGCGGCAAGCGTTTTTGGGTGTGGATGAAATCCGGGAATTTCAGTGGGTCGCGGATGAAGAACACAGGCGTGTTGTTACCGACGATGTCCCAATTGCCTTCCTCGGTGTAGAACTTCAAGGCGAAACCACGTGGGTCGCGCTCAGTGTCAGCCGAACCGCGCTCGCCGCCTACGGTGGAGAACCGCAGGAAAGTCGGCGTTTGCTTACCCACTGATTCGAACAGCTTAGCGCTAGTGTATTGAGTAATGTCTTGGGTAACGGTGAACGTACCGTAAGCGCCCGAACCCTTGGCGTGCACACGGCGCTCCGGAATATTCTCACGGTTGAAGTGCGCAAGCTTCTCGATCAGGTGAAAATCGTCGAGCAGCAGCGGACCACGAGGCCCGGCGGAACGGGAATTTTGATTATCCGCAACGGGAGCACCGCTGGCGGTGGTAAGGATTTTATTCTGGCTCATGCGCAATCTTCCTCAGGTCGGACTTGGAACTGCCGGCTAATCGGCTTGGAGGGAGTATTGACCAACACCATGACGCCTACAAATTTATTAAATTGTAGACATCAATAGAAAATTACTACCAGCCACGCCGACGCCCATAATGCCCACAGCCACACAGGGAAACTTGTACGTATCGCGCTTTTATTGCGCGCACAAAAAACCGGGCGCTAGGCCCGGTTCTTCGTTACAGACTGTCGTCTTACTCGGCGCTTACAGCTTCGCCGGCAGTAGCACGATCAACCAACTCGACGTACGCCATAGGCGCGTTGTCGCCAGCGCGGAAGCCGCACTTGAGGATGCGCAGGTAGCCACCCTCACGGGTAGCGTAACGCTTACCCAGGTCGTTGAAGAGCTTACCAACGATAGCTTTCGAACGAGTACGGTCGAAAGCCAGACGGCGGTTAGCCAGGCTGTCTGTCTTGGCCAAAGTGATCAGCGGCTCAGCAACGCGACGCAGTTCTTTAGCTTTCGGCAGTGTAGTTTTGATCAGCTCGTGCTCGAACAGCGACACCGCCATGTTTTGAAACATGGCCTTGCGGTGCGAGCTGGTACGGCTCAGGTGACGACCACTTTTACGATGACGCATGGTTCATTCCTTACCAAACTCACGTTCGGTGATTACGACGATCAGGCAGTCGCCTTGTCGTCCTTCTTAAGACTTGCAGGCGGCCAGTTGTCGAGGCGCATGCCGAGGGACAGACCGCGGGAGGCCAGAACGTCCTTGATTTCAGTCAAGGATTTCTTGCCCAGGTTCGGAGTCTTCAACAGTTCTACTTCGGTACGCTGAATCAGGTCGCCGATGTAGTAAATGTTTTCCGCCTTAAGGCAGTTAGCCGAACGTACAGTCAGTTCCAGATCGTCAACCGGGCGAAGCAGGATCGGATCGATCTCGTCTTCCTGCTCGATTACCACTGGTTCGCTGTCACCCTTGAGGTCGACGAACGCAGCCAACTGCTGTTGCAGAATGGTTGCAGCGCGGCGAATAGCCTCTTCAGGATCCAGAGTACCGTTGGTTTCCAGATCAATAACCAGCTTATCCAGGTTAGTACGCTGCTCGACACGGGCGTTTTCCACCACGTATGCGATACGGCGAACCGGGCTGAACGAAGAGTCAAGCTGCAAGCGACCAATGCTGCGGCTTTCGTCTTCATCGCTCTGACGCGAGTCGGCCGGTTCATAACCACGACCACGAGCTACGGTGAGCTTCATGTTCAGGGCGCCGTTAGACGCCAGGTTAGCGATTACGTGATCGGGGTTAACGATCTCGACATCATGATCCAGCTGAATATCGGCAGCGGTAACCACCCCCGAACCCTTCTTCGACAAGGTCAGCGTAACTTCGTCACGGCCGTGCAGCTTGATAGCCAGACCTTTAAGGTTCAACAGGATTTCAATTACGTCTTCCTGTACACCTTCGATGGCGCTGTACTCGTGGAGCACACCGTCAATCTCGGCCTCGACTACTGCACAGCCGGGCATTGAGGACAACAGGATGCGGCGCAGCGCGTTGCCCAGGGTGTGGCCAAAACCACGCTCGAGAGGCTCGAGAGTAATTTTGGCGCGGGTTGGACTGACAACCTGCACATCAATGTGGCGGGGTGTCAGGAACTCATTTACCGAAATCTGCATGGATGCACCTATTTTCTAGCCCTTACTTGGAGTAGAGCTCGACAATCAGGCTTTCGTTGATGTCGGCGGACAGATCACTGCGAGCAGGAACGTTCTTGAAAACGCCCGACTTCTTCTCAGTGTCTACTTCTACCCATTCTACGCGGCCACGTTGGGCACACAGATCGAGAGCTTGGACAATGCGAAGTTGGTTTTTTGCTTTCTCGCGAACTGCGACCACGTCACCAGCACGAACCTGGTAGGACGGAACGTTTACGGTTTGACCGTTAACGCTGATCGACTTGTGCGATACCAGCTGACGGGATTCGGCACGAGTCGAACCAAAGCCCATACGGTATACAACGTTGTCCAGACGGCATTCGAGCAGTTGCAGCAGGTTTTCACCGGTTGCACCTTTCTTGCCAGCAGCTTCTTTGTAGTAGCCGCTGAACTGACGCTCGAGAACGCCGTAGATACGACGGACCTTCTGCTTTTCACGCAGTTGGGTGCCGTAATCGGACTGGCGACCGCGGCGTTGGCCGTGGATACCAGGTGCCGCTTCAATGTTGCACTTCGATTCGATCGCGCGCACGCCGCTCTTCAAGAAGAGATCGGTGCCTTCGCGACGAGCGAGTTTGCATTTTGGACCAATGTAACGAGCCATTCTTTACAATCTCCTGGATTACACGCGGCGCTTCTTCGGCGGACGGCACCCGTTGTGCGGGATTGGCGTCACGTCGGTGATGCTGGCGATCTTATAGCCACAGCCGTTCAAAGCACGGACAGCAGACTCACGACCTGGACCTGGACCTTTGACGTTAACGTCGAGGTTTTTCAGGCCGTATTCCAGCGCAGCTTGACCAGCACGTTCAGCAGCTACTTGAGCAGCGAACGGGGTGGACTTGCGGGAACCGCGGAAACCCGAACCACCGGAGGTAGCCCAAGAAAGCGCGTTACCTTGACGGTCGGTGATGGTCACGATTGTGTTGTTAAAAGATGCATGGATGTGGGCGATGCCATCAACCACTGTCTTTTTAACTTTTTTACGAGGACGAGCAGCAGGTTTTGCCATGATAATTTTCCTGTCGATTCGCGTGGGCGATTACTTGCGGATCGGCTTACGCGGACCTTTACGGGTACGCGCGTTAGTCTTGGTACGCTGACCGCGCACTGGAAGACCACGACGATGACGCAGACCACGGTAGCAACCGAGGTCCATCAAACGCTTGATTTTCATGTTGATTTCGCGACGCAGGTCACCTTCAGTGGTGAACTTCGCCACTTCGCCACGCAACAGCTCAATCTGCTCGTCGCTCAGATCCTTGATCTTTGCGGCTGGGTTTACCCCAGTATCTGCGCAAATTTTCTGCGCAGTAGTGCGACCAACACCATAGATGTAGGTCAGCGAGATAACAGTGTGCTTGTTATCTGGAATGTTAACGCCTGCAATACGGGCCATTCAGTGGGACTCCAATTGACAGCTACCTACGCCCCGGAAGCCAAGAAATAGGGCGCGAGATAATATCGCTGTAATAACAAATAATCAACCCGGCAGCGCACTAGCTGCCGGGCTTCAAGCGGATCACACTCAGCCTTGGCGCTGTTTGTGACGCGGTTCCGCGCTGCAAATTACTCGAACAACACCTTCGCGGCGAATAATCTTGCAGTTACGGCACAGCTTTTTCACCGATGCACGAACTTTCATCACCAACTCCTCGAACCTTATGGGGTACTCAGCGCAACATGCCGCTGCCGTAGCCCTTCAGGTTGGCTTTCTTCATCAGGGATTCGTACTGGTGCGAAACGAGGTGCGATTGTACTTGGGACATGAAGTCCATCACAACCACGACCACGATCAGCAACGAGGTCCCGCCAAGGTAGAACGGAACGTTTGCTGCAACCACCAGGAACTGGGGAAGCAGGCACACGGCCGTCATATATAGAGCACCGAACAGGGTCAAACGAGTCAGAACGCCATCAATGTAGCGCGCAGACTGCTCACCTGGACGAATACCCGGAATAAAGGCACCGGACTTCTTCAGGTTTTCCGCTACGTCTTTCGGATTGAACATCAACGCCGTATAGAAGAAGCAGAAGAAAATAATCCCTGCACTAAACAGCAGAATATTCAACGGCTGACCAGGAGCGATCGACTGAGAGAGGTCCTGCAGCCAGCCCATATTTTCAGACTGACCAAACCAGGTACCCAACGAAGCCGGAAACAGCAAGATGCTGCTCGCGAAAATTGCCGGAATGACGCCGGCCATATTCACTTTCAGCGGCAAGTGGCTGGTCTGCGCAGCAAAGACCTTACGGCCCTGCTGACGCTTGGCGTAGTGAACAGCAATACGACGCTGGCCACGCTCAATGAACACCACAAAACCGATAATCGCTACTGCCAGCAAACCGATGGCAACCAGGGCGAAGATATTGATATCACCCTGACGCGCAGACTCGAAAGACTGCCCGATTGCTCTCGGAAGACCGGCGACGATACCTGCGAAAATCAACATCGAGATACCGTTACCAACACCACGCTCAGTAATCTGCTCACCCAGCCACATCATGAACATCGCACCAGCCACAAAAGTGGATACCGCGACGAAATGGAAGCCAAAGTCACCAGTGAACGCAACGCCCTGCCCGGCCAGGCCAACGGACATGCCGATAGCTTGAACCAGGGCGAGGACGACAGTGCCGTAGCGGGTGTACTGGCTAATCTTGCGACGGCCAGCTTCACCTTCCTTCTTCAACTGCTCCAGCTGCGGGCTGACGGCGGTCATCAGTTGCATGATGATCGATGCCGAAATGTACGGCATGATCCCCAGTGCAAAGATGCTCATCCGCTCCAGCGCGCCGCCGGAAAACATGTTGAACAAGCTAAGAATGGTCCCCTCATTCTGTCGAAACAGGTCTGCGAGTCGGTCCGGGTTGATACCTGGAACCGGGATGTGTGCGCCTATTCGGTAGACGATAATCGCCAGGAACAGAAAACGCAGACGAGCCCAAAGTTCAGACATACCGCCTTTGCCGAGCGCTGAGAGAGCACCTTGCTTAGCCATTTATTCCTCGAACTTGCCGCCAGCTGCTTCGATAGCCGAACGCGCACCTTTGGTGGCGCCGATTCCCTTGCCGATAGTGACAGCGCGAGTCACTTCACCGGACAGCATGATTTTCACACGCTGTACGTTGACGTTGATCACGTTGGCATCTTTCAGGGTCTGCACAGTAACGATGTCGCCTTCCACTTTAGCCAGCTCGGACAGACGCACTTCTGCGCGGTCCATGGCTTTCAGGGATACGAAACCGAACTTAGGCAGGCGACGATGCAGCGGCTGTTGACCGCCTTCAAAGCCTGGAGCGATGGTGCCACCGGAGCGGGAGGTTTGACCTTTGTGGCCACGGCCACCAGTCTTACCCAAACCGCTACCGATACCACGGCCCGGACGATGCTTTTCGCGACGGGAACCCGGCGCTGGACTCAGATCATTGAGTTTCATCGATTAACCCTCTACACGCAGCATGTAGTAAGCCTTGTTGATCATCCCGCGATTCTCGGGAGTATCCTGGACTTCTACAGTGTGACCGATGCGACGCAGACCCAGACCTTTAACGCACAATTTGTGGTTAGGGATGCGGCCGGTCATGCTTTTGATCAGCGTTACTTTAACGGTAGCCATGATCAGAAGATCTCCTTGACAGTCAAGCCGCGCTTGGCAGCAATGGACTCAGGAGATTGCATGGCTTTCAGACCCTTGAAAGTGGCGTGAACCACGTTTACCGGGTTAGTCGAGCCGTAGCACTTGGCCAGAACGTTCTGAACGCCAGCAACTTCGAGGACAGCACGCATAGCGCCGCCAGCGATGATACCGGTACCTTCAGAAGCAGGCTGCATGTACACCTTCGAAGCGCCATGGGCGGACTTCATTGCGTACTGCAGAGTGGTGCCGTTCAGATCAACTTGGATCATGTTGCGACGAGCAGCTTCCATTGCCTTCTGGATCGCGGCAGGCACTTCACGTGACTTGCCACGGCCGAAGCCAACGCGCCCTTTACCATCACCAACCACGGTCAACGCGGTAAAAGTGAAGATACGGCCGCCCTTAACGGTTTTGGCTACGCGGTTAACTTGAACCAGCTTCTCAATGTAGCCTTCGTCGCGCTTTTGGTCGTTATTTGACATAACTTAGAACTCCAGCCCAGCTTCACGAGCAGCATCAGCCAGCGCTTTAACGCGGCCGTGGTACTTGAAGCCAGAGCGGTCGAAAGCCACTTGCGAGACGCCCACGGCCTTAGCACGTGTAGCGACCAGCTGGCCAACCTTTGTGGCCGCGTCGATGTTGCCGGTGGCACCATCACGCAGTTCTTTATCCAAAGTCGAGGCGCTTGCCAGGACCTTGTTGCCGTCGGCCGAGATGACCTGGGCGTAGATGTGCTGCGACGAGCGGTACACGCAGAGACGCACGACTTCGAGTTCGTGCATTTTCAGGCGTGCTTTGCGAGCGCGACGCAGTCGAGTAACTTTTTTGTCGGTCATTTGCTATGCCCTACTTCTTCTTGGCTTCTTTACGACGGACGACTTCGTCCGCGTAGCGCACACCTTTGCCTTTGTACGGCTCTGGTGGACGGAAGTCGCGGATCTCAGCGGCCACCTGACCTACCAGCTGCTTATCGATGCCCTTGATCAGGATATCGGTTTGGCTAGGGGTCTCAGCGGTGATGCCTTCCGGCAGTTCGTAATCCACTGGGTGCGAGAAGCCAAGGGCAAGGTTCAGAACCGTGCCTTTTGCTTGCGCTTTGTAACCAACACCGACCAGCTGGAGCTTACGCTCGAAGCCTTGGCTTACGCCTTGGACCATGTTGTTTACCAACGCACGCGTGGTACCGGCCATTGCGCGAGTTTGTTGATCGCCATTGCGAGCAGCGAAACGCAGCTCACCAGCTTCTTCAACGATCTCAACGGACGAATGGATGTTCAGTTCAAGAGTGCCCTTGGCACCCTTCACCGAAAGCTGTTGGCCTGCGAATTTGACTTCGACACCGGCTGGCAGCTTAACGGGGTTCTTAGCGACGCGAGACATGCTTATCCCCCCTTAGAACACAGTGCAAAGAACTTCGCCGCCGACACCGGCAGCGCGCGCAGCACGATCCGTCATCACACCTTTGTTGGTGGAGACGATAGACACGCCCAGACCGCCACGAACTTTCGGCAGATCTTCAGCGGACTTGTACTGACGCAGGCCTGGACGGCTAACGCGCTTCACTTCCTCGATGACCGAACGGCCTTCGAAGTACTTCAGCTCGATGGACAGCAGTGGCTTGATTTCGCTGCTGATCTGATAACCCGCAATGTAGCCTTCGTCTTTCAGGACTTTGGCAACAGCTACCTTCAACTTGGAAGATGGCATGCTTACGACGGACTTTTCAGCCATCTGGGCATTACGGATACGAGTTAGCATGTCCGCTAACGGGTCCTGCATACTCATGGGCTAGACGCTCCTAATACACAAAAAATTAGCCTTGCGGCTACATATGTCGCCGAGAATCTCCGAGCATAAAAAACACGGGCTCAGGCGAGCCGCGTATTTTAGACACACTGCGGAAATGAAACAAGCCCCAAAAGGGGCTTGTTCCAGATTCAAGGTCACCGGCGGTCAGTATCTTGCGATCCCAACCGCCTTGACGCTGAAAGTACTTACCAGCTGGCTTTAACCAGACCTGGTACGTCACCACGCATTGCCGCTTCACGCAGTTTGTTACGGCCGAGGCCGAACTTGCGGTAAACGCCGTGTGGACGACCGGTCAGGCGGCAGCGGTTACGCATGCGCGAGGCGCTTGCGTCACGTGGCTGCTTCTGCAGAGCAACTGTAGCTTCCCAGCGCGCTTCTGGACTTGCGTTCAGATCAACGATGATTGCTTTCAGTGCTGCACGCTTCTTGGCGTACTTGGCAACCGTGAGCTGACGCTTCAGCTCGCGGTTTTTCATGCTCATCTTGGCCATGGTCCTACTCCAATCAGTTGCGGAACGGGAATTTGAAAGCACGCAACAGGGCGCGACCTTCATCATCGTTCTTGGCAGTGGTGGTCAGGGTGATGTCCAGACCGCGGAGAGCATCGATCTTGTCGTAGTCGATTTCCGGGAAGATGATCTGCTCTTTCACGCCCATGCTGTAGTTACCACGACCATCGAAGGACTTGGCATTCAGGCCGCGGAAGTCGCGAACCCGAGGCAGGGAGATCGACAGCAGACGATCCAGGAACTCGTACATACGCTCACGGCGCAGGGTCACTTTGACGCCGATCGGCCAACCTTCGCGGACTTTAAAGCCAGCGATGGATTTCCGAGCGTAGGTCACAACGACTTTCTGGCCGGTGATCTTTTCCAGGTCAGCAACAGCGTGCTCGATGACTTTTTTGTCACCGACCGCTTCGCCCAAACCCATGTTCAGGGTGATTTTGGTAACGCGTGGAACTTCCATCACGTTCGAAAGCTTAAGTTCTTCCTTAAGTTTCGGTGCGATTTCTTTCCAGTAAATCTCTTTTAGTCGTGCCATGGTCTTCTACCTAGCAGTGTTCAAGCATCAACCGCTTTTTGGGTCGACTTGAAGACACGAATTTTCTTGCCATCTTCTACTTTGAAACCAACGCGGTCAGCCTTGTTGGTTTCGCCGTTGAAAATGGCGACGTTAGAAGCGTCCAGCGGAGCTTCTTTTTCGACGATACCGCCCTGCACGCCCGACATCGGGTTAGGCTTGGTATGACGCTTGACCAGGTTCAGACCGCCGATAACCAGACGGTTATTAGCGAGAACCTTAAGCACCTTACCGCGCTTACCTTTGTCTTTGCCGGCGATCACGATGATCTCGTCGTCACGACGAATCTTTTGCATGTCGGATCTCCTTACAGCACTTCTGGGGCGAGCGAGACGATCTTCATGAACTTCTCAGTACGAAGTTCACGGGTCACTGGCCCAAAGATACGGGTGCCGATAGGCTCTTGCTTGTTGTTCAGAAGAACAGCAGCGTTGCCATCAAAGCGGATAATGGAGCCATCAGCACGACGTACGCCGTGACGAGTGCGGACTACAACAGCAGTCATCACTTGGCCTTTTTTCACTTTACCGCGAGGAATTGCTTCCTTGACGGTAACCTTGATGATGTCACCGATACCAGCGTAACGACGATGGGAGCCACCCAGCACCTTGATGCACATAACGCGGCGAGCGCCGCTGTTATCGGCCACATCGAGCATGGATTGAGTCTGAATCATATAATTTCTCCGACCCCTAGTCCTTAGACTTCCACAGCGCGTTCGAGAACATCAACCAATGCCCAAGACTTGGTCTTGGCCAGCGGACGAGTTTCACGAATAGTGACTTTGTCGCCGATGTGGCACTGATTGGTTTCGTCGTGCGCGTGCAGCTTAGTCGAACGCTTAACATATTTACCGTAGATCGGGTGCTTAACGCGACGCTCGATCAAAACGGTGATGGTTTTGTCCATCTTGTCGCTGACAACACGGCCAGTCAGCGTACGGACAGTCTTTTCGGCTTCAGCCATGATCACTTACCTGCCTGCTGGTTGAGCACAGTCTTCACGCGAGCGATGTCACGCTTAACTTGCGAGAGCAGATGAGACTGCCCCAACTGGCCAGTTGCTTTCTGCATACGCAGATTGAACTGGTCGCGCAGCAGGCCGAGCAGTTGCTCGTTCAGCTGCTGTGCGGATTTTTCACGAAGTTCATTCGCTTTCATCACATCACCGTCCGTTTAACAAAGGCGGTGGCGAGCGGCAGCTTTGCAGCAGCCAGGGCAAAAGCCTCACGCGCCAGCTCTTCAGTTACACCCTCGATTTCATACAGGACTTTGCCTGGCTGAATCTGGGCTACCCAGTATTCCACGTTACCCTTACCTTTACCCATCCGAACCTCGAGAGGTTTTTTGGAGATCGGCTTGTCCGGGAATACACGGATCCAGATCTTGCCGCCACGTTTAACGTGACGGGTCAGAGCACGACGCGCTGACTCGATCTGACGAGCGGTGAGACGACCACGAGCTACAGACTTCAGCGCGAACTCGCCGAAGCTGACTTTGCTACCGCGCTGAGCCAGACCACGGTTGTGGCCGGTCATCTGCTTGCGGAACTTCGTACGCTTTGGTTGCAACATTTGGCGTACCCCTTACTTAGCAGCTTTTTTACGAGGCGCTGGTGCTTGTGGTTTCAGTTCTTCTTGGCGACCACCAATTACTTCGCCTTTGAAGATCCAAACCTTTACACCGATCACACCGTAGGTGGTGTGAGCTTCGTAGTTGGCATAGTCGATGTCGGCACGCAGGGTGTGCAATGGCACACGACCTTCGCGATACCATTCAGTACGTGCGATTTCAGCACCGCCGAGACGACCGCTCACTTGGATTTTGATGCCTTTGGCACCAATGCGCATGGCGTTCTGTACAGCGCGCTTCATAGCGCGACGGAACATTACGCGACGCTCCAGCTGCTGAGCTACGCTCTGCGCAACCAGCATACCGTCGAGCTCCGGCTTGCGGATCTCTTCGATATTGATGTGCACAGGCACACCCATTTGCTTGGTCAGGTCCTGACGCAGTTTCTCAACATCTTCACCTTTCTTCCCGATAACGATACCTGGACGAGCGGTGTGGATGGTGATACGTGCAGTTTGTGCCGGACGATGGATATCGATACGGCTTACGGACGCGCTTTTTAGTTTGTCTTGGAGATACTCACGCACCTTCAGATCAGCGAACAAATAGTCCGCATAAGTCCGACCGTCTGCGTACCAGACGGAGGTGTGCTCCTTGACGATTCCCAGGCGAATGCCAATGGGATGTACTTTCTGACCCATCTCTTCGACTCCGTTACTTGTCAGCAACCTTGACAGTGATATGGCAAGACCGCTTGACGATGCGATCAGCACGGCCTTTGGCACGTGGCATGATGCGCTTCAGCGAACGCCCTTCGTTGACGAAAACGGTGCTGACCTTAAGGTCATCAACGTCTGCGCCTTCGTTATGCTCGGCGTTGGCTACGGCCGACTCCAGCACTTTCTTCATGATCTCGGCGGCTTTCTTACTGCTGAAAGCCAACAGGTTGAGCGCTTCGCCCACCTTCTTCCCGCGGATCTGGTCGGCGACCAAGCGGGCTTTCTGGGCGGAGATTCGAGCGCCCGACAACTTAGCGGCTACTTCCATTTCCTAACCCCTTAACGCTTGGCTTTCTTGTCTGCCACGTGCCCACGATAAGTGCGGGTACCGGCAAACTCGCCCAGTTTGTGGCCGACCATGTCTTCGTTAACGAGAACTGGGACGTGTTGACGACCGTTGTGTACAGCGATGGTCAGACCGACCATTTGTGGCAGGATCATCGAACGACGCGACCAGGTCTTAACTGGTTTGCGATCGTTCTTTTCCGCCGCCACTTCGATCTTCTTCAGTAGGTGAAGATCAATAAAAGGACCTTTTTTCAGAGAACGTGGCACTGTCGTATCCCTCTATTTACTTGCGACGACGGACGATCATTTTGTCGGTACGCTTATTACCACGAGTCTTCGCGCCCTTAGTCGGGAAGCCCCATGGCGATACCGGATGACGACCACCAGAGGTACGACCTTCACCACCACCGTGTGGGTGGTCAACCGGGTTCATGGCAACACCACGAACGGTTGGGCGAACGCCACGCCAGCGTTTGGCACCAGCTTTACCCAGCGAACGCAGGCTGTGCTCGGAGTTCGAGACTTCGCCCAGGGTCGCACGGCATTCAGCCAGCACTTTACGCATCTCACCAGAACGCAGACGCAGGGTCACGTAGACACCTTCACGAGCGATCAGCTGAGCCGAAGCACCAGCGGAACGAGCGATTTGCGCGCCTTTACCTGGCTTCAATTCGATGCCGTGTACGGTGCTACCAACTGGAATGTTGCGCAATTGCAGAGCGTTGCCCGGCTTGATCGGTGCCAAGGCACCTGCAATCAGCTGGTCGCCAGCACTCACGCCTTTAGGGGCGATGATGTAGCGACGCTCGCCATCTGCGTACAGCAGCAGAGCGATGTGAGCAGTACGGTTTGGATCGTATTCAATACGCTCGACAGTGGCGGAGATGCCATCTTTGTCGTTGCGACGGAAATCGACCAGACGATAATGCTGCTTATGGCCACCACCGATGTGACGAGTGGTAATACGACCATTGTTGTTACGACCACCAGTCTTCGATTTCTTCTCGAGCAGCGGTGCGTGAGGAGCGCCTTTATGCAGCTCCTGGTTGACCACCTTGACCACAAAACGGCGGCCAGGGGAAGTCGGTTTGCATTTAACGATTGCCATGATGCACCCCTTCCTTACTCAGCACTGCTGCTGAAATCGAGATCTTGGCCTGGCTGAAGGGAGATAACTGCCTTCTTCCAGTCATTACGCTTGCCCAGACCGCGAGCAGTGCGCTTGCTCTTACCCAGAACATTCAGGGTAGTAACACGCTCTACTTTCACGCTGAACAGGCTTTCGACGGCCTTCTTGATTTCCAGCTTGGTTGCGTCAGTTGCAACCTTGAAAACGAACTGGCCTTTCTTGTCAGCCAGAACCGTAGCCTTTTCGGAAACGTGCGGGCCAAGCAGAACTTTAAATACGCGTTCCTGGTTCATCCCAGCAGCTCCTCGAATTTCTTCACGGCCGACACGGTGATCAACACCTTGTCGTATGCGATCAGACTAACTGGATCGGAACCTTGCACGTCACGTACATCAACGTGTGGCAGGTTGCGAGCAGCCAGGTACAGGTTCTGATCAACAGCTTCAGACACGATCAAAACATCGGTCAGGCTCATGTTGTTCAGTTTGCCCAGCAGATCTTTGGTTTTTGGACTTTCAACAGCGAAGTCTTGAACCACGACCAGACGATCAGTACGCACGAGTTCAGCAAGGATGGAGCGCAGAGCTGCGCGGTACATCTTCTTGTTGAGCTTCTGAGAGTGATCCTGTGGACGAGCTGCGAAAGTGGTACCACCGCCACGCCAGATTGGGCTACGGATAGTACCGGCACGAGCACGGCCAGTGCCTTTCTGACGCCAAGGGCGCTTACCGCCACCACGTACGTCGGAACGGGTCTTTTGCTGCTTGCTACCTTGACGGCCGCCAGCCATGTAGGCCACGACTGCTTGGTGAACCAGCGTCTCGTTGAATTCGCCGCCAAATGTCAGTTCGGAAACTTCGATCGCTTGAGCGTCATTTACATTTAATTGCATGTCAGCTTCCCCTTAACCGCGAGCCTTGGCCGCTGGACGTACAACCAGGTTGCCGCCAGTAGCGCCAGGAACAGCACCCTTGACCAACAACAGATTGCGTTCAGCGTCGACGCGCACTACTTCGAGGGACTGCACGGTCACGCGCTCAGCGCCCATATGACCGGACATTTTTTTGCCCTTGAATACACGACCAGGAGTCTGGCACTGGCCAATAGAGCCCGGGACGCGGTGGGAAACGGAGTTACCGTGAGTGTTGTCTTGACCACGGAAATTCCAACGCTTGATCGTACCCTGGAAGCCTTTACCTTTGGACTGACCGGTTACATCAACCAGTTGACCAGCAGCGAAGATTTCAGCGTTGATCAGATCGCCAGCCTGGTAGTCGCCGTCTTCAAGACGGAACTCCATGACGGTGCGACCAGCTGCAACGTTTGCTTTAGCGAAGTGACCTGCTTGAGCAGCAGTCACGCGCGAAGCACGACGCTCGCCGACAGTGACTTGCACTGCACGATAGCCATCGGTCTCTTCAGTTTTGAACTGGGTGACGCGATTCGGTTCGATCTCAATGACCGTGACCGGAATGGAGACACCTTCTTCGGTGAAAATACGGGTCATACCGCATTTACGACCGACTACACCAATAGTCATGTTGTAAACCTCATGAGTGTACGGGGCTTTCACCCGCTATGGCCGCCCATTTCAGAGCGTTACACGACTAAGACCCAAGTCTTAGCCGAGGCTGATCTGTACTTCCACACCGGCCGCCAGATCAAGCTTCATAAGTGCATCAACGGTTTTATCCGTTGGCTGGACGATGTCCAGTACGCGCTTATGAGTGCGGATCTCGTACTGGTCACGCGCGTCTTTGTTGACGTGCGGGGAGACCAGAACGGTGAACCGCTCTTTACGGGTAGGCAGTGGAATTGGACCACGCACTTGAGCACCAGTACGTTTCGCGGTTTCCACGATTTCCTGGGTGGATTGGTCGATCAGGCGATGGTCAAAAGCCTTCAACCTGATACGGATTTGCTGATTTTGCATTGGATTTCAGACTCCGGCTGCTATTCCCAGCGAGCGCAATACGCCCGTTAAAAGGAGGCGCAATTCTATAGACGGCCCTGATGGGTGTCAACCCAATAAAAAAGGCCCCCGCTGAGCGGGGGCCTTTTCAAAACATCAGAACTATCTCAGAAGAGATAATTACTCGATGATTTTAGCTACAACGCCAGCACCAACGGTACGGCCGCCTTCACGGATTGCGAAACGCAGACCGTCTTCCATAGCGATGGTTTTGATCAGGGTGACAACCATTTTGATGTTGTCGCCTGGCATTACCATTTCTACGCCTTCCGGCAGTTCGCAGTTACCAGTCACGTCAGTAGTACGGAAGTAGAACTGTGGACGGTAGCCTTTGAAGAACGGAGTGTGACGACCGCCTTCTTCTTTGCTCAGCACGTACACTTCAGCTTCGAACTTGGTGTGCGGCTTAACCGAACCTGGCTTGACCAGAACCTGGCCACGCTCAACGTCGTCACGCTTGGTACCACGCAGCAGCACGCCGCAGTTCTCGCCAGCACGACCTTCGTCGAGCAGTTTACGGAACATTTCAACACCGGTGCAGGTGGTGACGGTAGTGTCACGCAGACCAACGATTTCCAGTGGATCTTGAACCTTGACGATACCGCGCTCGATACGACCAGTTACAACAGTACCGCGACCGGAGATCGAGAATACGTCTTCGATTGGCATCAGGAACGGCTTGTCGATAACACGGACTGGATCTGGGATGTAGCTGTCCAGAGTCTCAACCAGTTTACGAACGGACGTGGTGCCCATTTCGTTGTCGTCTTTGCCTTCCAGAGCCATACGAGCAGAACCGATGATGATCGGAGTGTCGTCACCTGGGAAGTCGTAAGTGCTCAGCAGGTCGCGCACTTCCATCTCAACCAGTTCCAGCAGCTCAGCGTCGTCTACCAGGTCAGCCTTGTTCAGGTAAACCACGATGTACGGAACGCCAACCTGACGGGACAGCAGGATGTGCTCACGGGTTTGTGGCATCGGACCATCAGCGGCCGAGCAAACCAGGATTGCGCCGTCCATCTGGGCAGCACCGGTGATCATGTTCTTCACATAGTCAGCGTGACCTGGGCAGTCAACGTGAGCGTAGTGACGGATCAGCGAGTTGTATTCAACGTGCGCGGTGTTGATGGTGATACCACGAGCTTTTTCTTCTGGCGCGCTGTCGATTTTATCGAAATCAACGATTGCGGAACCGAATACTTCGGAGCAAACGCGAGTCAGAGCAGCAGTCAGAGTGGTTTTACCGTGGTCAACGTGACCGATAGTGCCAACGTTGACGTGCGGTAGGGAACGATCAAATTTTTCTTTAGCCACGACAATTAACTCCTTGCCTAAAGGACTGAATCAGCCTTGTTTTTTGGATACAGTTTCAGCGATGTGCGCCGGAGCTGTGTTGTATTTTTTGAATTCCATAGAGTAGCTTGCGCGACCCTGAGACATGGAGCGAACGTCGGTCGCATAACCGAACATCTCACCCAACGGAACCTCGGCGCGAATCACTTTGCCGGAAACCGTGTCTTCCATACCCAAGATCATGCCGCGACGACGGTTAAGGTCGCCCATGACATCACCCATATAGTCTTCAGGTGTAACAACTTCTACCGCCATGATTGGCTCAAGCAACTCACCACCGCCCTTCTGGGCCAGCTGCTTGGTTGCCATGGAGGCAGCCACCTTAAACGCCATCTCGTTGGAGTCGACGTCGTGGTAAGAACCGTCAAAAACGGTTGCTTTCAGGCCGATCAGCGGATAGCCGGCAACAACACCGTTCTTCATCTGCTCTTCGATACCCTTCTGGATAGCAGGGATGTATTCCTTAGGAACAACACCACCTACTACTTCGTTCACGAATTGCAGACCTTCCTGACCTTCGTCAGCAGGAGCAAAACGGATCCAGCAGTGACCGAACTGACCACGACCGCCGGATTGACGAACGAACTTGCCTTCGATTTCACAGTTCTTCGTGATGCGCTCACGATAGGAAACCTGAGGCTTACCGATGTTGGCTTCGACGTTGAACTCACGGCGCATCCGGTCAACCAGGATGTCCAGGTGAAGCTCGCCCATGCCGGAGATGATCGTTTGACCAGTCTCTTCATCAGTCTTGACGCGGAAAGATGGATCTTCCTGAGCAAGTTTGCCCAGAGCGATACCCATTTTTTCCTGGTCATCCTTGGTCTTTGGCTCTACGGCAACCGAAATAACCGGCTCCGGGAAGTCCATGCGAACCAGGATGATTGGCTTGTCAGCGTTGCACAAGGTTTCACCGGTGGTGACGTCCTTCATGCCGATCAAGGCCGCGATGTCACCAGCGCGCACTTCCTTGATCTCTTCGCGGGCGTTTGCGTGCATTTGCACCATACGGCCCACGCGCTCTTTCTTGCCTTTAACCGAGTTGATTACGCCGTCGCCGGAGTTCAACACGCCCGAGTAAACGCGGACGAAGGTCAAGGTACCCACGAATGGGTCAGTGGCAATTTTAAATGCCAGAGCGGAGAACGGTTCTGCGTCGTCTGCATGACGCTCCAGCTCGATAGTCTCGTCATCCGGGTCAGTACCCTTGATGGCAGGAATATCAACCGGTGCCGGCAGGTAGTCGATCACAGCATCGAGAACCAGGGGAACGCCCTTGTTCTTGAACGAGGAACCACAAACAGCCAAGACGATCTCACCAGCGATAGTACGCTGACGCAGAGCGGCCTTGATTTCCGCGTTGGTGAGTTCTTCACCTTCGAGGTATTTGTTCATCAGCTCTTCATTGGCTTCGGCCGCAGCTTCAACCATGTTGTTGCGCCATTCGTCAGCCAGTTCCTGCAGTTCAGCAGGGATAGGCTTGCGAACAGGAACCATACCTTTGTCGGCATCGTTCCAGTAGACAGCTTCCATGGTCAGCAGATCGATCTGCCCCTGGAAATTATCTTCGGAACCGATAGCCAATTGGATAGGAACCGGGGTGTGACCCAGACGCTGTTTGATCTGACCGATCACGCGCAGGAAGTTGGCACCAGCACGGTCCATCTTGTTTACGTAAACAAGACGTGGAACGCCGTATTTGTTGGCTTGGCGCCATACGGTTTCCGACTGAGGCTCAACACCCGAGGTACCACAGAACACAACGACAGCGCCGTCGAGTACGCGCAGGGAACGTTCAACTTCAATGGTGAAGTCTACGTGGCCTGGGGTATCGATTACGTTGAAGCGGTGCTCGTCTTTGTACTGCTTCTCGGAACCTTTCCAGAAGGCGGTAATAGCAGCAGAAGTAATGGTAATACCACGCTCCTGCTCCTGAACCATCCAGTCTGTGGTCGCGGCGCCATCATGCACCTCGCCCATCTTGTGACTTTTGCCGGTGTAAAACAGTACGCGCTCGGTGGTGGTGGTTTTACCAGCATCCACGTGAGCGACGATACCGATGTTACGGTAACGGCTAATCGGAGTAGTACGAGCCATAAAGCCCTCGCAAAATTAGTGAAGCTAAAATTAGAAGCGGTAGTGCGAGAAAGCTTTGTTAGCTTCAGCCATACGGTGCACGTCTTCACGCTTCTTAACAGCAGCACCTTTACCTTCAGCAGCGTCCAACAGTTCGCCGGCCAAACGCAGGGCCATAGACTTCTCGCCGCGCTTACGGGCGAAGTCTACCAACCAGCGCATTGCCAGAGCGTTACGACGGGACGGACGAACTTCAACCGGAACCTGGTAAGTAGCACCGCCTACACGGCGCGACTTCACTTCGACCAGCGGAGCGATGGCGTCGAGAGCTTTCTCGAAGATTTCCAGGGGGTCGCTGTTCTTGCGTTCTTTAACCTTTTCCAGCGCGCCATAAACGATACGCTCGGCAACGGCTTTCTTGCCGCTTTCCATCACGTGGTTCATGAACTTGGCCAGAATTTGGCTTCCGTATTTTGGATCGTCAAGCACTTCGCGCTTGGCTGCTACGCGTCTTCTTGGCATGGATAAGCCCTCAAACGGTCTTCAGGTTCGCTCGGAATCGGTGCCCTTTCGGGACGCCTCCGACCTTACTCTTATCGACTCAGAAAATAAGATGATTCAGGTTTACAAAAAGCCGCTACTACTTAGGCTTTTTGGTACCGTACTTCGAACGACCCTGGTTACGACCTTTAACACCGGAAGTATCCAAGGAGCCACGTACGGTGTGGTAACGAACACCTGGCAAGTCTTTTACACGACCGCCGCGGATCAGTACCACGCTGTGCTCTTGCAGGTTGTGGCCTTCACCGCCGATGTACGAGGAAACCTCGAAACCGTTGGTCAGACGCACACGGCATACTTTACGCAGTGCCGAGTTAGGTTTTTTCGGCGTGGTGGTATACACACGGGTGCATACGCCACGACGTTGCGGGCAGTTCTGCAGCGCAGGCACGTCGGATTTCTCGACGATACGCTTACGCGGCTGACGTACCAGCTGGTTGATAGTTGCCATCTACTAGCTCCACTGTTGTCTTGCGACGCTATTGTCTTGCAAGAAAAGCAAAATGGCAGGAACGAATTCCCGCCAAATTTAGGGGTACAAGAGTCTAAAGAGGATCTTGTCCCCAGTCAAGGCAAGGCCCCGACCTCCCCTCCCGTCGAACCGGGGCAAAAATGCCTCGATCCGACGAATGGGGCTGCCAGGGCCCGGACTTATTTATCGCAGAACTCAGTTACCGCTTGAGTTCAGCGCTTCGGTCAGTGCAGCTTCCACTTCACTGGCGCTTACGCGCAACGGTTTGTCAGCGTCACGGCGGCGCTTACGCTCGCTGTGGTAAGCCAAACCGGTACCCGCCGGGATCAAACGACCCACGACCACGTTTTCTTTCAGGCCGCGCAGGTAATCGCGCTTGCCGGTTACCGCTGCTTCGGTCAGTACGCGAGTGGTCTCCTGGAAGGAGGCCGCCGAGATGAACGACTCAGTGGACAACGACGCCTTGGTAATACCCAGCAGTACACGAGTGAACTTGGAAACGAATTTCTCGTCGCCAGCCAGACGCTCGTTCTCTACCAGTACGTGAGTCAGTTCCATCTGGTCGCCCTTGATGAAACTGGAATCGCCGGATTCAGCGATTTCAACTTTACGCAACATCTGACGCAGGATGGTCTCGATGTGCTTATCGTTGATCTTCACGCCTTGCAGACGGTAAACGTCCTGGATCTCGTTAACGATGTACTTGGCCAGCGCACTCACACCCAGCAGACGCAGGATGTCGTGTGGATCGCTCGGGCCGTCGGAGATAACTTCGCCGCGGTTTACCTGTTCGCCTTCGAAGACGTTCAGGTGACGCCACTTAGGAATCAGCTCTTCGTACGGATCGCTACCGTCGTTCGGGGTAATGACCAGACGGCGCTTGCCCTTGGTCTCTTTACCGAACGCGATGGTGCCGCTGACTTCAGCCAGAATCGACGCCTCTTTCGGACGACGAGCTTCGAACAAGTCGGCAACACGCGGCAGACCACCGGTGATGTCTCGAGTCTTCGAGGTTTCTTGCGGGATACGCGCGATAACATCACCGATCGCGATCTTCGCACCATCCGCTACACCGACCAGGGCGTTGGCTGGCAGGAAGTACTGAGCGATTACGTCAGTGCCTGGCAGCAACAAGTCCTTGCCGTTGTCATCGACCATCTTCACGGCAGGACGGATGTCTTTACCGGCAGCTGGACGATCTTTCGCGTCGAGTACTTCAATGTTGGTCATACCGGTCAATTCGTCAGTCTGACGTTTGATCGTGATGCCTTCTTCCATGCCCACGTAGGTCACGGTACCTTTCATTTCGGTAACGATTGGGTGAGTGTGCGGATCCCACTTGGCCACGATTGCGCCAGCGTCGACCTTGTCACCTTCCTTGACCGAAATTACAGCACCGTACGGCAGCTTGTAACGCTCACGCTCACGACCGTAGTCATCAGCGATCGCCAGCTCACCAGAACGGGACACAGCAACCAGGTGACCATCCACTCGCTCAACGTGCTTCAGGTTGTGCAGACGGACAGTACCGCCGTTCTTCACCTGAACGCTGTCGGCTGCGGAGGTCCGGCTTGCCGCACCACCAATGTGGAACGTACGCATGGTCAGCTGGGTACCCGGCTCACCGATGGACTGGGCAGCGATAACGCCGACCGCTTCACCGATGTTCACCTGGTGACCACGAGCCAAATCACGACCGTAGCACTTGGCGCAGATGCCGTAGCGGGTTTCGCAGCTGATCGGCGAACGAACGATTACTTCGTCGATGCTGTTGAGCTCGATGAACTCGACCCACTTCTCATCCACCAGAGTGCCGGCAGGAACGATAACTTCCTCGGTACCCGGCTTGAATACGTCACGGGCAATAACACGACCCAATACGCGTTCACCCAGTGGCTCTACAACGTCACCGCCTTCAATGTGCGGAGTCATCAGCAGGCCATGCTCGGTGCCGCAATCGATCTCGGTTACAACCAGATCCTGGGCAACGTCTACCAGACGACGTGTCAGGTAACCGGAGTTAGCGGTTTTCAACGCGGTATCCGCCAGACCCTTACGAGCACCGTGAGTGGAGATGAAGTACTGAAGTACGCTCAAACCTTCACGGAAGTTCGCGGTAATCGGCGTTTCGATGATGGAACCGTCCGGCTTGGCCATCAGGCCACGCATACCGGCGAGCTGACGGATCTGCGCAGCAGAACCCCGCGCGCCCGAGTCGGCCATCATGTACATCGAGTTGAAGGACTCTTGGTCAACTTCGTCGCCGTGACGGTCGATGACTTTCTCTTTCGAGAGGTTGGCCATCATCGCCTTGGAAACTTCGTCGTTGGCCTTGGACCAAAGGTCGATTACTTTGTTGTACTTCTCGCCCTGGGTTACCAGGCCGGAGGCGTACTGGCTCTCGATCTCTTTCACTTCATCGGTTGCAGCCGCGATGATGCGAGCTTTTTCATCAGGGATAACGAAGTCGTTAACACCGATGGAAACGCCGGAAATGGTCGAATAAGCAAAACCGGTGTACATCAACTGGTCAGCGAAGATCACGGTCTCTTTCAAACCAACCACGCGGTAGCATTGGTTGATCAGCCTGGAGATCGCCTTTTTCTTCATTGGCAGGTTGACGACGTCGTACGACAGACCTTTTGGTACAACCTGATACAACAGCGCACGGCCGACAGTCGTGTCGACGATACGAACATTGCTCACGCTGCCGCCGTCACGGTCATTGACGGTTTCGTGGATCCGCACTTTGACCTTGGCGTGCAGTGCGGCTTCGCCGGCACGGAACACACGGTCAACTTCCTGCAGGTCAGCGAACACACGACCTTCGCCCTTGGCATTGATCGCTTCACGGGTCATGTAGTACAGACCCAATACAACGTCCTGCGACGGAACGATGATTGGCTCACCGTTGGCTGGCGACAGAATGTTGTTGGTCGACATCATCAACGCACGCGCTTCCAACTGGGCTTCCAGTGTCAGCGGTACGTGCACGGCCATTTGGTCGCCGTCGAAGTCGGCGTTGTACGCAGCACAGACCAGAGGGTGCAGCTGGATAGCCTTGCCTTCGATCAGTACCGGTTCAAACGCCTGGATACCCAGACGGTGAAGGGTCGGTGCACGGTTGAGGAGAACCGGGTGTTCGCGAATCACTTCAGCGAGAACGTCCCAAACCTCTGGCAGTTCGCGCTCGACCATTTTCTTGGCCGCTTTGATGGTGGTCGCGAGACCGCGCATTTCCAGCTTGCCGAAGATGAACGGCTTGAACAGCTCGAGCGCCATCTTCTTAGGCAGACCGCACTGGTGCAGACGCAGGGTCGGGCCTACGGTAATTACCGAACGACCGGAGTAGTCAACACGCTTACCGAGCAAGTTCTGACGGAAACGACCTTGCTTACCCTTGATCATGTCAGCCAGGGATTTCAGAGGACGCTTGTTCGAACCGGTGATAGCGCGGCCACGACGACCGTTGTCGAGCAGAGCATCGACAGCTTCCTGCAACATACGCTTTTCGTTGCGCACGATGATGTCCGGAGCGGACAGATCGAGCAGGCGCTTCAAGCGGTTGTTACGGTTGATCACGCGGCGGTACAGGTCGTTGAGGTCGGACGTCGCGAAACGACCACCGTCCAACGGTACCAGCGGACGCAAGTCTGGCGGCAGAACCGGCAGAACGGTCAGCACCATCCACTCTGGCAGGTTGCCGGAACCCTGGAAGGCTTCCATCAACTTCAGACGCTTGGACAGCTTCTTGATCTTGGTTTCGGAGTTGGTTTGCGGAATTTCTTCGCGCAGACGGCCAATCTCGTGTTCCAGGTCGATAGCGTGCAGCAGCTCACGGACAGCTTCGGCACCCATGCGGGCATCAAAGTCGTCGCCGAACTCTTCCAGCGCTTCGAAGTACTGCTCGTCGTTCAGCAGCTGACCTTTTTCAAGGGTGGTCATGCCTGGGTCGATAACGACATAGCTCTCGAAGTAGAGAACGCGTTCGATATCACGCAGGGTCATGTCCATCAGCAAGCCGATACGGGACGGCAGCGATTTCAGGAACCAGATGTGGGCAACCGGCGAAGCCAGTTCAATGTGCGCCATGCGCTCACGACGAACCTTGGCCAGCGCAACTTCAACGCCGCACTTCTCGCAGATCACACCACGGTGCTTCAAGCGCTTGTACTTACCGCACAGGCACTCGTAATCCTTTACCGGGCCAAAGATCTTGGCGCAGAACAGGCCGTCACGCTCAGGTTTGAACGTACGGTAGTTGATGGTTTCCGGCTTTTTAACTTCACCGAACGACCACGAACGGATCATCTCAGGCGATGCCAATCCAATACGGATGGCGTCGAACTCTTCGACTTGACCCTGGTTTTTCAGCAAATTCAGTAGGTCTTTCAAGGCCTTTCCTCCTGGCGGAGCAGAGAGCGGGCTAAGCTGCCCCGCTCTCGATTCGCGTCACGTGTTATTCGGTTTCCAGATCGATATCGATGCCGAGGGAACGAATTTCTTTGATCAACACGTTGAAAGACTCGGGCATGCCCGGCTCCATACGGTGATCGCCGTCCACGATGTTTTTGTACATCTTGGTACGACCGTTCACATCGTCCGACTTCACTGTGAGCATTTCTTGCAGAGTGTATGCAGCACCGTATGCTTCCAGTGCCCAGACCTCCATCTCCCCGAAACGCTGACCACCGAACTGAGCCTTACCACCCAGCGGCTGCTGGGTAACCAGGCTGTACGAACCGGTAGAACGAGCGTGCATCTTGTCGTCTACCAAGTGGTTCAGCTTCAGCATGTACATGTAGCCAACAGTAACCGGGCGCTCGAACTTGTTGCCGGTACGGCCGTCGAACAGCTGCATCTGGCCGCTTTCCGGCAGGTCTGCCAGTTTCAGCATGGCCTTGATTTCGCTTTCCTTGGCACCGTCGAACACCGGGGTAGCCATTGGAACGCCGCCGCGCAGGTTCTTCGCCAAGTCCAGGATTTCCTGGTCGGAGAAGGTGTCCAGCTCTTCGTTGCGACCGCCGATCTCGTTGTAGATCTCGTGCAGGAACTTACGCAGGTCAGCGACCTTGCGCTGCTCTTCGATCATACGGTTGATCTTTTCGCCCAGACCTTTGGCCGCGAGGCCCAGGTGGGTTTCAAGGATCTGACCGACGTTCATACGCGAAGGTACGCCCAACGGGTTGAGGACGACGTCGACCGGGGTGCCATTGGCATCGTGCGGCATGTCTTCAACCGGCATGATCACAGAGACCACACCCTTGTTACCGTGACGACCGGCCATCTTGTCGCCCGGCTGGATGCGACGACGGATTGCCAGGTAAACCTTGACGATTTTCAGCACGCCTGGAGCCAGGTCATCGCCCTGCTGCAGTTTGCGCTTCTTGTCTTCGAACTTGTCGTCCAGCAGACGGCGGCGATCAACGATGTAGGCCTGAGCCTTCTCGAGCTGCTCGTTCAGAGCATCTTCAGCCATGCGCAGTTTGAACCACTGGCCGTGCTCAAGACCGTCGAGGATTTCGTCGGTGATGTCCTGACCTTTCTTCAGACCTGCGCCGCCTTCAGCCTTGTGGCCTACCAAAGCGGAACGCAGACGTTCGAAGGTCGCGCCTTCAACGATACGGAACTCTTCGTTCAGGTCCTTGCGGATCTCGTCGAGCTGGGTCTTCTCGATGGACAGTGCACGAGCATCACGCTCAACGCCGTCACGGGTGAAGACCTGTACGTCGATGACAGTACCCTTGGTACCGGTAGGTACACGCAGGGAGGTGTCTTTAACGTCGCTGGCTTTTTCACCGAAGATGGCACGCAGCAGCTTCTCTTCCGGAGTCAGTTGGGTCTCGCCTTTCGGAGTGACCTTACCGACCAGGATGTCGCCAGCGCCAACTTCAGCACCTACATAAACGATACCGGCTTCGTCCAGTTTGTTCAGTGCAGCTTCACCCACGTTCGGGATGTCTGCAGTGATTTCCTCAGGCCCAAGCTTGGTGTCACGCGCCACACAGGTCAGTTCCTGGATGTGGATCGTGGTAAAGCGATCTTCTTGAACAACTCGTTCCGACAGGCAGATGGAGTCTTCGAAGTTGTAACCGTTCCAGGCCATGAACGCGATGCGCATGTTCTGACCCAGTGCCAGCTCACCCATGTCGGTGGACGGGCCGTCGGCCATGATGTCGCTACGCTGAACACGGTCACCCTTACGCACCAGCGGACGCTGGTTAATGCAGGTGTTCTGGTTCGAACGGGTGTATTTGGTCAGGTTGTAGATGTCGACACCAGCTTCACCGGTTTCAACTTCGTCATCGGCAACACGCACCACGATACGGCTGGCATCAACGGAGTCGATTACGCCGCCACGACGAGCTACGACGCAAACGCCGGAGTCACGGGCTACGTTACGCTCCATGCCGGTACCTACCAGCGGCTTGTCGGCGCGCAGGGTCGGTACAGCTTGACGCTGCATGTTGGAACCCATCAACGCACGGTTGGCGTCATCGTGCTCCAGGAACGGGATCAGCGACGCTGCAACCGAAACTACCTGCTTGGGCGAAACGTCCATCAGGGTGACGTCTTCCGGCGCCTTGACGGTGAACTCGTTCAAGTGACGAACGGCTACCAGCTCGTCGATCAGGACTTTCTTGTCGTTCATCGTGGCCGAAGCCTGAGCGATCACGTGATCAGCTTCTTCGATGGCGGACAGGAATACGATCTCGTCGGTGACCAGACCCTCTTTCACCACACGGTACGGGCTCTCGAGGAAGCCGTACTGGTTGGTGCGCGCATAAGCGGCCAGGGAGTTGATCAGACCGATGTTCGGACCTTCCGGCGTTTCGATCGGGCATACACGACCGTAGTGCGTCGGGTGAACGTCACGAACTTCAAAGCCAGCGCGCTCACGGGTCAGACCGCCCGGGCCCAGTGCAGAGACACGGCGCTTGTGGGTGATCTCGGAGAGCGGGTTGTTCTGGTCCATGAACTGCGAGAGCTGGCTGGAACCGAAGAACTCTTTCACCGCTGCAGCCACTGGCTTGGCGTTGATCAGGTCTTGCGGCATCAGGCCTTCGCTTTCAGCCATCGACAGACGCTCTTTGACCGCACGCTCAACACGTACCAGGCCAACGCGGAACTGGTTCTCGGCCATTTCGCCTACGCAGCGAACACGACGGTTACCCAGGTGGTCGATGTCATCGACAATGCCTTTGCCGTTACGGATGTCGACCAGGGTCTTCAGTACCGCGACGATGTCTTCCTTGCACAGCACGCCCGAACCTTCGATTTCGGTACGACCGATACGACGGTTGAACTTCATCCGGCCGACCGCAGACAGGTCATAGCGCTCAGGGCTGAAGAACAGGTTGTTGAACAGGGTCTCGGCAGCGTCTTTGGTTGGCGGCTCACCCGGACGCATCATGCGATAGATCTCAACCAGCGCTTCCAATTGGTTGCTGGTGGAGTCGATCTTCAGGGTGTCGGAGATGAACGGACCGCAGTCGATGTCGTTGGTATACAGGGTCTCGATGCGAACAACCTGGGCCTTGGCGATTTTGGCCAGGATCTCGGTGTTCAGCTCGGTGTTGCACTCAGCCAGGATTTCGCCTGTAGCCGGGTGAACGATGACCTTGGCGGTCGTGCGGCCCAGGACATAGTCCAGCGGCACTTCCAATTCTTTGAGACCGGCTTTTTCGATCTGGTTGATGTGGCGCGCGGTAATACGACGGCCAGCTTCAACAATGACCTTGCCCTTTTCATCCTGGATGTCCAGGACGGCAATTTCACCACGCAGACGCGAAGCGATCAGCTCCAGCTTGAGGGTTTCATCCTTCAGGCTGAATACGTTGGTGGTGTAGAAGGCGTCCAGCACTTGCTCGGTGGTATAGCCGAGCGCGCGCAGCAGTACCGAGGCCGGCAGCTTGCGACGACGGTCGATACGCACGAACACGCAGTCTTTCGGGTCGAACTCGAAGTCCAACCACGAACCGCGGTACGGAATGATCCGCGCGGAGTACAGGAGCTTACCGGAGCTGTGCGTCTTGCCGCGGTCGTGGTCGAAGAACACGCCCGGGGAACGGTGCAGCTGGGAAACGATTACGCGCTCGGTACCGTTGATAACGAAGGTACCGTTTTCAGTCATCAGTGGGATTTCGCCCATGTAGACTTCTTGCTCTTTGATGTCCTTGATCGCTTTGTTCGACGATTCTTTGTCGAAAATGATCAGACGGACTTTTACCCGCAAAGGTACGGCGTACGTAACACCGCGCAACACGCATTCTTTGACATCAAATGCCGGTTCGCCCAGGCGATAACCGACGTACTCCAGCGCAGCATTGCCGGAGTAGCTGATGATCGGGAAAACGGATTTGAAGGCCGCATGCAGGCCCACGTCGCGGAACTGATCTTTGGTCGCTCCCGCCTGCAAGAATTCACGATACGAATCCAGCTGGATAGCCAGAAGGTACGGGACATCCATGACGTCCGGCAACTTGCTAAAGTCCTTGCGGATACGTTTTTTCTCAGTATATGAGTAAGCCATCAGCGTTCCCCAGCTTGGTCACCTGCTTGTTTGGCCCTCCCGACGGGAGCAGCCAGAAAATCTTGCAAACCCCATGGTTTGCACCACCGCATCGGGTGGCTACAGCGCGTTAATGGCGGCGACCGAGTCGTCAGCCAAGAACGGAAAAAGGCCGGTGGCAAGAGCCACCAGCCATCAGCCTTCAGCTTAAAGCTTGGGCTGGAGACGCAAGGTCGATGCTTACTTCAGCTCGACTTTAGCGCCTGCTTCTTCCAGAGTAGCTTTGGCTTTGTCAGCGGCGTCTTTCGACACTGCTTCCAGAACCTGGGCAGGAGCGCCGTCAACTACAGCCTTGGCTTCTTTCAGGCCCAGACCGGTCAGTTCACGTACTGCCTTGATCACGTTTACTTTCTTCTCGCCAGCTTCCAGCAGCATGACGTTGAATTCGGTTTGCTCTTCAGCAGCGACAGCAGCAACAGCTGGGCCAGCGGAAGCAGCGGCAGCGGAAACGCCGAATTTTTCTTCGAAAGCTTTGATCAGCTCAACAACCTGCAGAACCGACATTTCAGCTACGGCGTTGAGGATATCGTCTTGGGAGATAGACATTGCTGTATTTCCTGAATTGGGGGACGGCCTACGCGGCCATCGAAATAAACAAAAATACGCGAGAGAAGTTGCTCAGCCTTAGGCTGCGGCAGCTTCTTTTTGCTCGCGAACTGCAGCCAGAGTACGAGCCAGCTTGCTGGTAGCGCCTTGAATCACGCTCATCAGCTGCGAAATGGCTTCGTCGCGGGTCGGCAGTGTTGCCAGTACGTCGATTTGGTTAGCTGCGAGGAACTTGCCCTCGAACGCAGCTGCCTTGATCTCGAACTTATCCTGACTCTTGGCAAATTCCTTGAACAAACGGGCAGCAGCGCCTGGATGGTCTTTGGAAAACGCGATCAGAGTCGGGCCAGTGAACACGTCATTGAGAACACTGTATTCAGTGTCAGCAACAGCGCGCTTGAGCAAGGTGTTACGTACAACACGTACGTAAACGCCAGCTTCACGAGCCTCTTTACGGAGTCCGGTCATAGCGCCTACTGTCACACCACGGGCATCAGCCACGACAGCGGACAGAGCAGCTTTGGCAGCCTCGTTGACTTCAGCGACGATGGCCTTCTTGTCTTCGAGATTAATTGCCACGGGTTTAACTCCTGCTTGTTACCGTTTCATCCGGCCTAGGCCTGATGTCGTTTTGGTGTCTGATTCGGTAAGGAACCGGGAGCACCATCTGCGTAGGCTTGTTGGTTTAAGACTTGCGTCGCCTACGGTCTTGGATAGCCCCCGCCAGGCAGGGACCCCAATCTTTCAATTGGCGCAATCACTTGCGCCAACTTGTGTCTTATACGTCCAGCGAGCCTTGGTCGATGACCAGACCTGGGCCCATAGTGGTGCTCAGGGTAACGCGCTTGACGTAGATACCTTTCGAGGAAGCAGGCTTGATACGCTTCAGATCAGCGATCAGGGCTTCAACGTTTTCCTTCAGCTTGACGGCATCAAAGCCGACTTTGCCAACGGAGGTGTGAATGATGCCGTTTTTGTCGGTGCGATAACGAACCTGACCAGCCTTGGCGTTTTTAACCGCAGTAGCTACGTCTGGGGTTACGGTGCCGACTTTAGGGTTAGGCATCAGGCCGCGTGGACCCAGGATCTGACCCAACTGACCTACAACGCGCATTGCATCCGGGGAGGCAATAACCACGTCATAGTTCAGGTCGCCGCCTTTCATTTCGGCAGCCAGGTCGTCCATGCCAACGCGATCGGCGCCGGCGGCCAGAGCAGCTTCAGCTGCCGGGCCTTGGGTGAAGACAGCAACACGTACAGTCTTGCCAGTACCGTGTGGCAGCACAGTAGCGCTACGAACGACCTGGTCGGATTTACGTGGGTCAACACCCAGGTTCACAGCAACGTCAACGGACTCGCTGAACTTGACAGTCGACAGCTCTGTCAGCAGGGCAGCAGCGTCTACAAAGCTGTAGGACTTGCCTGCTTCGATTTTGCCGGCGATAGCCTTTTGGCGCTTGGTCAGCTTAGCCATTACACACCCTCCACGTTAAGGCCCATGCTACGAGCAGAACCGGCGATGGTACGCACGGCTGCATCCATATCAGCTGCAGTCAGATCCGCGTTTTTGGTTTTCGCGATTTCTTCCAGCTGAGCACGAGTGACGGTGCCAACCTTAACGGTGTTCGGACGAGCGGAACCGCTAGTCAGACCAGCAGCTTTCTTCAGGAGAACCGAAGCCGGGGTCGACTTGGTTTCGAAAGTGAAGCTACGGTCGCTGTATACAGTGATGATCACTGGAGTCGGCAGACCTGGCTCAAGACCCTGAGTACGGGCGTTGAAGGCCTTGCAGAATTCCATGATGTTCACGCCGTGCTGACCCAGAGCTGGACCGACGGGTGGGCTAGGGTTGGCCTGAGCGGCCTTCACTTGCAGCTTGATGTAAGCGGTAATCTTCTTGGCCATGAGGCACTCCAATTACGGGTTCAAGCGCCTCGAAAGGCTCCCCGGTTACTTGCGCGTTTATCCCAGTGACGACAAAACCCCACAGCCTAGGCTGCGGGGTTGGGATGCTTGCTCAGCTAGACCTTCTCGACCTGGCTGAACTCCAACTCTACCGGAGTAGAGCGACCGAAAATGAGCACCGCCACTTGGATCCGGCTCTTTTCGTAGTTAACTTCTTCGACAGTACCGTTGAAATCAGCGAACGGACCGTCTGTAACACGAACAACCTCACCCGGCTCGAACAATGTCTTCGGCTTAGGCTTGTCGCTACCGTCAGCAACACGACGCAGAATTGCTTCCGCTTCTTTATCAGTGATCGGCGCAGGCTTATCAGCGGTACCGCCAATGAAACCCATGACGCGAGGAGTGTCCTTGACCAAGTGCCAAGTACCTTCGTTCATGTCCATCTGTACCAGCACGTAGCCAGGGAAGAACTTGCGTTCACTCTTGCGCTTCTGACCATTCCGCATTTCAACCACTTCTTCAGTGGGAACCAGAATTTCGCCGAAGCCATCTTCCATGCCTGCCAGCTTTACGCGCTCTAGCAAAGAGCGCATAACATGCTTCTCGTAACCCGAGTAAGCATGCACAACGTACCAACGCTTAGCCACGGGACACCCTTAGCCAACAATCAAGGAAACAAGCCAGCCGAGCAGGGAATCAAGCCCCCACAACAGCAACGCCATAACCAGAACGACAGCCACGACAATCAATGTGGTCTGCGTGGTTTCTTGGCGAGTCGGCCAAACGACTTTACGAATTTCGGTGCGAGCTTCCTTTACCAGGACCGCGAAAGACTTGCCTTTAGCAGTCTGCAGGCCTACAAAGGCAGCTACAGCGGCAAGGGCAAGCAAAGCGAGAACGCGGTACAGGATCGGCGAAGCAGAATAGTACTGATTGCCAACAACGCCTACGACCACCAAGGCGACTACGGCGAGCCACTTGAACAGATCGAAACGAGAGCTTTGAGCTTCAGCCTTAGGAGTCATCTATGAAGATCCTGTGAAAAGAAAGCCAGACACACCACGTGAATCTGGCAGGTCAGGAGGGAATCGAACCCCCAACCTACGGTTTTGGAGACCGTCGCTCTGCCAATTGAGCTACTGACCTAAAACAAAATCAGGCCGACCATTATGCAGGCCTGAAAAAGACTTTACAACAACCAACCCCAACAGACTTGAAATCAACCGGCAAACAGCGCCAGAAACAACACGATACAAGCCGAGGCAGCTGTTAAAACAAAGGCAGATATTTTCATATCTGCCTTGTCATATGGAGCTCTTGAGCGGATTTGAACCGCTGACCTCACCCTTACCAAGGGTGTGCTCTACCAACTGAGCTACAAGAGCGAAACACCGTGCACAACCTGCAAACTTGGAGCGGGTAGCGGGAATCGAACCCGCATCATCAGCTTGGAAGGCTGAGGTTCTACCACTAAACTATACCCGCGGAGCTTGCAGCTCACGCTAAAATGGTGGAGGGGGAAGGATTCGAACCTTCGAAGTCGTAGACGTCAGATTTACAGTCTGATCCCTTTGGCCGCTCGGGAACCCCTCCTAAGCGAGCCGGCATTTTACATCACGCCGACCTTCTGTCAAGCATTTTCTCATTTAAATTATGAGGTTAGCTGCATTGACGTCACTTCTCACCGAAGCCCCTGAAGGTCTTCACTGCGAAGCGGGCGCCATTCTATGCAAACTATTCGAGACTTGCAATGCCTTCGCACAGCATTATTTTATGTTTTAACTCATTGAATTCCTTAGCAAGGTTTTCAAAGGGCAGATCATCCGCCAAGCGCCTGCTTTCAGGGGCCACTCGAAGCCAGTAACCGCCAACCTCCGGCGCGCCCAGCAATTTAACCTCAACCTTTATATCCAGGCTGGTGAGGCGCTGCTCGAGGGATCGCGCCTGACGCTGATCGGTAAATCCGCCTATGTACAAGCAGGTATTCTGAGTATCGGACGCTTTCGGACGATCCCTTCGAGCCATCCCCTCGGAAGACTCACTCAGCAACCTTATGTCCTGCTGGGAGCCACGATAAAGACTCAGCGGGGTGACGTCCTTGGCACGCAACGGCGCCTCTTGCTGATGCCATACGTAATAGAAGACGTTGAGAATCAGTAGAAGCAGAAACAACCAACGCATAAGCACCTCAGGGCAAAGGACACGCCATTGCCAGACCAATGAATACCAGATCCGGAACAAGCCGCGCCTGCGGCACAGCGTCGAACACCAGAGCAGCATCTCCCCCTGTCAGGAATACCGTGAAGTCATCCCCCCAGTAGCTCCTGGCGAGCTCGATTTGGGTCAGCACAAATCCCCTAAGCATGAGCGTACAACCACGCTCAACCGCCTCGGCAGTCGTACGTCCAGGTAAAAGACGCTCCAACGCGCGCTCAGCAGCAGCATCGTCGTAGCGTATTTTACGGGTGTGCGTGCGCAGCTGGTTTCGCATAAGAGGCAGGCCGGGACAAATGAAGCCACCCAAATGCTCGCCATCGGCACCGATGAAGTCCGCAGTCGCAGCAGTACCGAAATCCAGCACCAGGCAAGCACCTGGCGCTAATTTGTGCCCACCAAGGATCGCCAGCCAACGGTCAAGACCAAGCCGCTCGAAATCGTCATAACCATTGCGAACGCCCGCCATTTCCCGGGCTGACGTCGCACACGAAACAGTGACACCAAAAGCCTCAACCAATGTTTCGACCAGCTTGTCTGTTTCCTCCAGCGCGCGAACACTCACTAGCCGACAGCGCGTCAGCAACATGCCCGGCACGGCATTCAGGCTCTCAATCAAGGCGATATTCGAACCGACAACACCCTCGGCAAAGGTGCCCATCCTTTCGACATCCAGTACTCGCCATTTGATAAAGCTATTGCCACAGTCGAGCTCAAGAATCATCACGCAACCTCAGGCTTAGCTCACCACCGCTGTATGTTCTCTCAACACCGTCAACGCTCAAGCGCAATGCACCTTGACGGTCAACACCAAGCACCACACCATCAACTCGGTTCACGCCCGCAATCAGTGATACCGACCGCCCCTGCCATGCATGATGTTGCTCCCATTCCTCCTGGAGAGCGGCAAAGCCTGACGCCTTGTGCCGGTCCAGGTAGCGCTGGAGCTGCAAGCCGACCTGAGCCACCAGGGCGTTACGGTCAGCGGCAGTACCCGTTTCAAGCTGCACTGACGTCCATTGCTGGTCAACCTCGGCAGCTTTCTGCATATTCACGTTGACGCCGATTCCGACAACCACGTGACAGATATCTGCCGGATCGCCCACCAGTTCCAACAATATCCCAGCAATTTTCTTCTGCCCGACCAATACGTCATTCGGCCATTTCAAAACTGCGTCCTGTACACCCGACTCTCGCAAAGCCTGGATGACCGCCAAGCCAACAACAAGGCTCAGCCCTTCCAATTGCCGGAGCCCATCCTCAATACGCAGCACGAGGCTGTAATAGATGTTTTGGGCGAATGGACTGACCCACTTTCGACCACGCCTACCCCGCCCGGCCACCTGCTGCTCAGCCAACACCAGGAAGGGTGCCGCCTGGGCAATACCAACCAAGCGCAACGCCTCCGCGTTGGTAGAGTCGATCGAGTCGTAGATATGAATGGGCCACTGCAATGACGGTGCACTTCGCGAGATCTCTTGCGCATCCAGGAACACCAGCGGCGATGCTAACCGGTACCCCTTACCACGCACCTTATGAATAGGTAGATTCAATTCAGCCTCAAGTAGCTGAAGTTGCTTCCACACGGCACTCCGGCTAACGCCCAGGGCAGCACCCAACGCCTCCCCGGAATGGAATCGGCCATCTTTCAGAAGTTCTAACAGCGTAAGCATGCAGGTATCGCCTCACAATGAGGCCCGCATGATAGCCATGCGAAGAGGCATTGCATAGAAAGGCCGCGCGTCATCAGGCAGGGGTGAGTGCCCTAGGCGTCTTTTCGACCGCGCAAAACAAAACCCCAACTGCTTTCGCAATTGGGGTTCTGGAATTTAATCTTGACGATGACCTACTCTCACATGGGGAAACCCCACACTACCATCGGCGATGCATCGTTTCACTGCTGAGTTCGGGATGGGATCAGGTGGTTCCAATGCTCTATGGTCGTCAAGAAATTCGGGTACTGAGTCGTGACCAGCTGGCCTCGCTTCAGCAAATTGGGTATGTAATAGAAGTCGGTGTTTTGCGAGCGTCGAACTTTCGGTTCATTGCGTCTTCACACACCGCAATCTGGCCTTTCGACGCAAATTGCTTGGGTGTTATATGGTCAAGCCTCACGGGCAATTAGTATTGGTTAGCTCAACGCCTCACAGCGCTTACACACCCAACCTATCAACGTCGTAGTCTTCGACGGCCCTTCAGGGAACTCAAGGTTCCAGTGAGATCTCATCTTGAGGCTAGTTTCCCGCTTAGATGCTTTCAGCGGTTATCTATTCCGAACATAGCTACCCGGCAATGCCACTGGCGTGACAACCGGAACACCAGAGGTTCGTCCACTCCGGTCCTCTCGTACTAGGAGCAGCCCCTCTCAAATCTCAAACGTCCACGGCAGATAGGGACCGAACTGTCTCACGACGTTCTAAACCCAGCTCGCGTACCACTTTAAATGGCGAACAGCCATACCCTTGGGACCGGCTTCAGCCCCAGGATGTGATGAGCCGACATCGAGGTGCCAAACACCGCCGTCGATATGAACTCTTGGGCGGTATCAGCCTGTTATCCCCGGAGTACCTTTTATCCGTTGAGCGATGGCCCTTCCATACAGAACCACCGGATCACTAAGACCTACTTTCGTACCTGCTCGACGTGTCTGTCTCGCAGTCAAGCGCGCTTTTGCCTTTATACTCTACGACCGATTTCCGACCGGTCTGAGCGCACCTTCGTACTCCTCCGTTACTCTTTAGGAGGAGACCGCCCCAGTCAAACTACCCACCATACACTGTCCTCGATCCGGATAACGGACCTGAGTTAGAACCTCAAAGTTGCCAGGGTGGTATTTCAAGGTTGGCTCCACGCAGACTGGCGTCCACGCTTCAAAGCCTCCCACCTATCCTACACAAGCAAATTCAAAGTCCAGTGCAAAGCTATAGTAAAGGTTCACGGGGTCTTTCCGTCTAGCCGCGGATACACTGCATCTTCACAGCGATTTCAATTTCACTGAGTCTCGGGTGGAGACAGCGCCGCCATCGTTACGCCATTCGTGCAGGTCGGAACTTACCCGACAAGGAATTTCGCTACCTTAGGACCGTTATAGTTACGGCCGCCGTTTACCGGGGCTTCGATCAAGAGCTTCGCGTTAGCTAACCCCATCAATTAACCTTCCGGCACCGGGCAGGCGTCACACCCTATACGTCCACTTTCGTGTTTGCAGAGTGCTGTGTTTTTAATAAACAGTCGCAGCGGCCTGGTATCTTCGACCGGCATGAGCTTACGGAGCAAGTCCTTCACCCTCACCGGCGCACCTTCTCCCGAAGTTACGGTGCCATTTTGCCTAGTTCCTTCACCCGAGTTCTCTCAAGCGCCTTGGTATTCTCTACCCAACCACCTGTGTCGGTTTGGGGTACGGTTCCTGGTTACCTGAAGCTTAGAAGCTTTTCTTGGAAGCATGGCATCAACCACTTCGTCATCTAAAAGATGACTCGTCATCAGCTCTCGGCCTTAGAATCCCGGATTTACCTAAGATTCCAGCCTACCACCTTAAACTTGGACAACCAACGCCAAGCTGGCCTAGCCTTCTCCGTCCCTCCATCGCAATAACCAGAAGTACAGGAATATTAACCTGTTTTCCATCGACTACGCTTTTCAGCCTCGCCTTAGGGACCGACTAACCCTGCGTCGATTAACGTTGCGCAGGAAACCTTGGTCTTTCGGCGTGGGTGTTTTTCACACCCATTGTCGTTACTCATGTCAGCATTCGCACTTCTGATACCTCCAGCAAGCTTCTCAACTCACCTTCACAGGCTTACAGAACGCTCCTCTACCGCATCACTTACGTGATACCCGTAGCTTCGGTGTATGGTTTGAGCCCCGTTACATCTTCCGCGCAGGCCGACTCGACTAGTGAGCTATTACGCTTTCTTTAAAGGGTGGCTGCTTCTAAGCCAACCTCCTAGCTGTCTAAGCCTTCCCACATCGTTTCCCACTTAACCATAACTTTGGGACCTTAGCTGACGGTCTGGGTTGTTTCCCTTTTCACGACGGACGTTAGCACCCGCCGTGTGTCTCCCATGCTCGGCACTTGTAGGTATTCGGAGTTTGCATCGGTTTGGTAAGTCGGGATGACCCCCTAGCCGAAACAGTGCTCTACCCCCTACAGTGATACATGAGGCGCTACCTAAATAGCTTTCGAGGAGAACCAGCTATCTCCGAGCTTGATTAGCCTTTCACTCCGATCCACAGGTCATCCGCTAACTTTTCAACGGTAGTCGGTTCGGTCCTCCAGTTAGTGTTACCCAACCTTCAACCTGCCCATGGATAGATCGCCCGGTTTCGGGTCTATTCCCAGCGACTAGACGCCCTATTAAGACTCGCTTTCGCTACGCCTCCCCTATTCGGTTAAGCTCGCCACTGAAAATAAGTCGCTGACCCATTATACAAAAGGTACGCAGTCACCCAACAAAGTGGGCTCCCACTGCTTGTACGCATACGGTTTCAGGATCTATTTCACTCCCCTCTCCGGGGTTCTTTTCGCCTTTCCCTCACGGTACTAGTTCACTATCGGTCAGTCAGTAGTATTTAGCCTTGGAGGATGGTCCCCCCATATTCAGACAAAGTTTCTCGTGCTCCGTCCTACTCGATTTCATGACTAAGAGATTTTCGCGTACAGGGCTATCACCCACTATGGCCGCACTTTCCAGAGCGTTCCGCTAATCTCAAAGCCACTTAAGGGCTAGTCCCCGTTCGCTCGCCACTACTAAGGGAATCTCGGTTGATTTCTTTTCCTCAGGGTACTTAGATGTTTCAGTTCCCCTGGTTCGCTCCATACACCTATGTATTCAGTGTAAGGTAACCATCTTATGATGGCTGGGTTCCCCCATTCAGACATCTCCGGATCAAAGTCTGTTTGCCGACTCCCCGAAGCTTTTCGCAGGCTACCACGTCTTTCATCGCCTCTGACTGCCAAGGCATCCACCGTATGCGCTTCTTCACTTGACCATATAACCCCAAGCAATCTGGTTATACTGTGAAGACAACATTCGCCGAAAATTCGAATTTCTCAGTTAAGAGAACTCACAAATTTTACCTTAGCCTGATCCGTTACCAGTGAAAGTAACGTTCAGTCTATCTTTCTATCACATACCCAAATTTTTAAAGAACGAACTAGTCAAAGACTAGAAATCAACATTCACCATCACAACGATGGAATGCTCATTTCTAAGCTTTATACCGACAGAAGCAGTAGTGGTGGAGCCAAACGGGATCGAACCGTTGACCTCCTGCGTGCAAGGCAGGCGCTCTCCCAGCTGAGCTATGGCCCCGTATTTCTACAGGCGTTTCCCACACAAAATTGGTGGGTCTGGGCAGATTCGAACTGCCGACCTCACCCTTATCAGGGGTGCGCTCTAACCAACTGAGCTACAGACCCAATTTCGGGCTGCTTCTTTCGTCTTCTTCAATGAATCAAGCAATTCGTGTGGGAACTTATGGAGCAGCTGATGTCGTCGATTAAGGAGGTGATCCAGCCGCAGGTTCCCCTACGGCTACCTTGTTACGACTTCACCCCAGTCATGAATCACACCGTGGTAACCGTCCTCCCGAAGGTTAGACTAGCTACTTCTGGTGCAACCCACTCCCATGGTGTGACGGGCGGTGTGTACAAGGCCCGGGAACGTATTCACCGCGACATTCTGATTCGCGATTACTAGCGATTCCGACTTCACGCAGTCGAGTTGCAGACTGCGATCCGGACTACGATCGGTTTTGTGGGATTAGCTCCACCTCGCGGCTTGGCAACCCTCTGTACCGACCATTGTAGCACGTGTGTAGCCCAGGCCGTAAGGGCCATGATGACTTGACGTCATCCCCACCTTCCTCCGGTTTGTCACCGGCAGTCTCCTTAGAGTGCCCACCATTACGTGCTGGTAACTAAGGACAAGGGTTGCGCTCGTTACGGGACTTAACCCAACATCTCACGACACGAGCTGACGACAGCCATGCAGCACCTGTCTCAATGTTCCCGAAGGCACCAATCCATCTCTGGAAAGTTCATTGGATGTCAAGGCCTGGTAAGGTTCTTCGCGTTGCTTCGAATTAAACCACATGCTCCACCGCTTGTGCGGGCCCCCGTCAATTCATTTGAGTTTTAACCTTGCGGCCGTACTCCCCAGGCGGTCAACTTAATGCGTTAGCTGCGCCACTAAGAGCTCAAGGCTCCCAACGGCTAGTTGACATCGTTTACGGCGTGGACTACCAGGGTATCTAATCCTGTTTGCTCCCCACGCTTTCGCACCTCAGTGTCAGTGTTGGTCCAGGTGGTCGCCTTCGCCACTGGTGTTCCTTCCTATATCTACGCATTTCACCGCTACACAGGAAATTCCACCACCCTCTACCACACTCTAGTCAGTCAGTTTTGAATGCAGTTCCCAGGTTGAGCCCGGGGATTTCACATCCAACTTAACAAACCACCTACGCGCGCTTTACGCCCAGTAATTCCGATTAACGCTTGCACCCTCTGTATTACCGCGGCTGCTGGCACAGAGTTAGCCGGTGCTTATTCTGTCGGTAACGTCAAAACAATCACGTATTAGGTAACTGCCCTTCCTCCCAACTTAAAGTGCTTTACAATCCGAAGACCTTCTTCACACACGCGGCATGGCTGGATCAGGCTTTCGCCCATTGTCCAATATTCCCCACTGCTGCCTCCCGTAGGAGTCTGGACCGTGTCTCAGTTCCAGTGTGACTGATCATCCTCTCAGACCAGTTACGGATCGTCGCCTTGGTGAGCCATTACCTCACCAACTAGCTAATCCGACCTAGGCTCATCTGATAGCGCAAGGCCCGAAGGTCCCCTGCTTTCTCCCGTAGGACGTATGCGGTATTAGCGTCCGTTTCCGAACGTTATCCCCCACTACCAGGCAGATTCCTAGGCATTACTCACCCGTCCGCCGCTCTCAAGAGAAGCAAGCTTCTCTCTACCGCTCGACTTGCATGTGTTAGGCCTGCCGCCAGCGTTCAATCTGAGCCATGATCAAACTCTTCAGTTCAAACATCTTTGGGTTTTTAAGAAACCCTAAACTTGGCTCAGCAATCGTTGGTTACATCTTTGATTTCTCGCGGAGTAACTTGTGATGCTGATAATCTTGTTGACTATCAGCCTGACTCCACAAGCACCCACACGAATTGCTTGATTCAGTTGTTAAAGAGCGGTTGGTTAAGATCTTTCGTCTCAACCGAGGCGCGCATTCTACAGCAGCCTCATTTACTGTCAAGTGGTTATTTTCAGAAGTTTTCAAAGATTTCTTCAACAACTTCAACCACTTGCGCTTGCGATCTCTCGTAAGCGGGAGGCGAATTCTACAGCGTTACACGCTGCTGTCAACACCTCTTTTTCAACTTCCTTTTGGCTTCGATGAACTGAAGCACCCTACTGCTGAAACCTACTTAACTCATTGTTTACCAAGGAGTTTTCCGTTTCGACTGCGCCGGAAGTGGGGCGAATTATAGAGAGATATAATTCGCCGTCAAGTGCTAATTAAAGACTTATTCGGATTTGAGCGTAATACGCGCAAACGCCTTCTTCCCCGCCTGGCAAACGTGAGTCGCGCCCAGCTCGTATATAAAGGTGCGATCAACCACCTCACCATCTATACGCACACCACCCGAACCGAGAAGATCACGCGCAACCGCCGAATTCTTCACCAGACCTGCCTTATTAAGGACGGCAGCGATTGGCATCGCCTCTGCCGCTGTCAGTTCGACCTCAGGCAGGTCGTCCGGCAACTCGCCATCCTTCATCCGGTTACCCGCCGCACGGTGAGCATTGGCCGCAGCCTCTTCGCCATGAAAACGCGCGACGATTTCTTCGGCCAGCTTGATCTTCACATCACGCGGATTAGCCCCCGCCTCGACATCGGCACGCAACGCATTGATCTCATCCATCGAGCGAAAGCTGAGCAATTCGAAGTAACGCCACATCAGCGAATCCGGAATGGACACCAGCTTGCCGTACATCACGCCTGGCGCCTCCTGAATACCGACATAGTTACCCAGGGATTTGGACATCTTCTTGACGCCGTCCAACCCCTCCAGCAACGGCATGGTCAAAATACACTGAGCTTCCTGACCATATGCACGCTGCAGCTCACGCCCCATCAGCAGGTTGAACTTCTGATCCGTCCCGCCAAGCTCAACGTCCGCACGCAAAGCCACTGAGTCATACCCCTGGACCAGCGGGTAAAGAAACTCATGGATCGCAATCGGCTGGTTGGTGGAGTAGCGCTTGTCGAAGTCATCACGTTCAAGCATGCGCGCGACGGTATATTGCGACGTCAGCCGAATGAAGTCCGCAGGCCCCATCTGATCCATCCAGGTGGAGTTGAACGCCACCTCGGTCTTGGCCGGATCAAGGATTTTGAATACCTGGGTCTTGTAGGTCTCGGCGTTATCGAGAACCTGCTCGCGAGTCAGCGGCGGGCGCGTTGCGCTCTTGCCGCTCGGGTCGCCGATCATCCCGGTGAAGTCACCGATAAGGAAGATGACCTGATGGCCCAGCTCCTGGAACTGTCGCAGCTTATTAATAAGCACGGTATGACCAAGGTGCAGATCCGGCGCGGTTGGATCGAAGCCAGCCTTAATACGCAGGGGCTGGCCACGCTTGAGCTTTTCGATCAGCTCAGCTTCGACCAACAGTTCTTCCGCACCACGTTTTATCAGCGCTAACTGCTCTTCAACCGACTTCATAACAGACCCGCAAGGCTCAGATTCAAAAGGGAACAACCATACAAGATCAGGGACTAATTACAAGTTTTGCCCTGCGCACGGACACCATTGCGCAAGCCCAGCGTTTGCGAGCTTGCACCACAGATGATTTGGTTATATTTTATACAGTTATTTCATCTTCATCATGTCATTCATCTTTTCCATTTCATCTTCAAAGTCAAAATACCTATGACCACTGAACCGTCTAAAGCGCCGCCGCTTTACCCGAAGACCCACCTGCTCGCCGCAAGTGGTATCGCCGCCCTACTCAGCCTGGCACTCCTGGTATTCCCTTCCAGTGACGTAGAAGCCAAACGAACATCCCTAAGCCTCGACCTGGAAAGCCCTGTTGAGCAACTGACACAAGATCAAGACGCTTCCGACGCACAAGAAGCCACAAATACCCCGGCCGAGTCTCCGTTCGCCCAGATCGAAAACACTCCAGAAGAGACTCAGGAGGCCGCCCAGGAAAAGCCCGCGGCAATCGCGAGCAAAAACCCTCAGCATCGCGAAGTCATCGTGAGCAAAGGCGACACGCTCTCAACGCTGTTTGAAAAGGTCGGATTGCCTGCCGCCACCGTCAGCGACGTGCTGGCTACCGACAAGCAAGCCAAGCAATTCACCCAGCTCAAAAATGGTCAGAAGCTTGAGTTCGAACTGACGCCCGACGGCCAGCTGAACAACCTGCACACCAATATCAGCGACCTTGAAAGCATCAGCCTGAGCAAGGGCGCGAAGGGTTTTGCCTTCAATCGCATCACCACCAAGCCGGTCATGCGTTCTGCCTACGTACATGGCGTGATCAATAGCTCGCTGTCGCAATCCGCCGCCCGTGCAGGCCTGTCCCACAGCATGACCATGGACATGGCCAGCGTCTTCGGCTACGACATCGACTTCGCCCAGGACATCCGCCAGGGTGACGAATTCGATGTGATCTACGAACAGAAAGTCGCCAACGGCAAAGTCGTCGGCACCGGCAACATCCTCTCTGCACGCTTCACCAACCGCGGCAAGACCTACACCGCAGTGCGCTATACCAACAAACAGGGCAATACCAGTTACTACACCGCCGATGGGAACAGCATGCGCAAGGCGTTCATCCGTACGCCGGTGGACTTCGCTCGTATTAGCTCGCGTTTCTCCATGGGTCGCAAGCATCCAATTCTGAACAAAATCCGCGCCCACAAAGGTGTCGACTATGCCGCGCCCCGTGGCACGCCGATCAAGGCAGCTGGCGACGGCAAGGTCCTGCTGGCCGGGCGTCGCGGTGGCTATGGCAATACGGTGATCATCCAGCACGGCAACACTTACCGCACGCTGTATGGCCACATGCAGGGGTTTGCCAAAGGCGTGAAAACCGGTGGCAACGTGAAGCAGGGTCAGGTGATCGGCTATATCGGCACGACTGGCCTGTCCACCGGGCCACACTTGCATTATGAATTCCAGGTCAACGGCGTACACGTTGATCCTCTGGGCCAGAAACTGCCAATGGCCGACCCGATCGCCAAGGCCGAACGTGCGCGTTTCATGCAACAAAGCCAACCGCTGATGGCCCGCATGGATCAGGAACGCACCACCCTGCTGGCTTCGGCGAAGCGTTAAGGCATGCCGCGCTATATCGGTGTGATGTCCGGGACCAGCCTTGATGGCCTGGATATCGCCCTCATCGAACAGGGTGCGGCGATCAGTCTGATCGCCACTCACTATATCCCGATGCCTGCGACCCTGCGCGCCGAGCTGCTGAGCCTGTGCGCCAGCGGGCCGGATGAAATCGCTCGCTCGGCAGTCGCTCAGCAGTCCTGGGTAACGCTCGCCGCTCAAGGTATCCATACCTTGCTGGAGCAGCAAAACCTCAAGCCTCAGGACATTCGCGCGATTGGCAGCCATGGGCAGACCATCCGCCATGAGCCTGCCCGGGGCTTTACCGTGCAGATCGGCAATCCGGCGTTGCTCACCGAGTTGACCGGCATCACCGTGGTCAGCGATTTCCGCAGCCGCGACGTCGCCGCAGGCGGTCAGGGCGCGCCCTTGGTGCCAGCCTTCCACGAGGCACTGTTCGGTGAAAGTACCGGCCACCGCGCCGTGTTGAACGTCGGAGGGTTCAGCAACCTGAGCCTGATAGAAACCGGCAAGCCCGTTTCTGGCTTTGACTGCGGCCCAGGCAATGTCCTGCTGGACGCCTGGATTCATAACCAACGCGGCGAACACTTTGATCGTGACGGGCAATGGGCGGCCAGTGGCAAGGTTCAGCCGCAGTTACTCAACGCACTGCTCAGCGACCCCTTTTTCGCGACCAAGGGCCCGAAAAGTACCGGACGGGAAGTGTTCAACCTGCGCTGGCTACAGCAACACATCGGCGCGCTGCCGGCGTTTCTTCCTCAGGACGTGCAAGCCACGTTGCTGGAGCTGACCTGCCTGACCATCGTCGAATCCCTGCAAAGCGCTCAACCCCGGACCGAAACCCTGTTGATCTGCGGCGGTGGCGCCCATAACGGTACGCTGATGAAACGATTGGCCGCGCTGCTGCCGTCCACACAGGTAAGCAGCACTGCGGTTTATGGCGTAGACCCGGACTGGGTGGAAGCCATGGCCTTCGCCTGGCTGGCCCATTGCTGCCTGGAAGGCATCGCCGCGAACCGCCCGAGTGTCACAGGTGCTCGTGGGCTGCGCGTGCTGGGTGCGATCTACCCCACCTGATCTTCAGACAGCAAAACGCCGCTTGGCCTATCAAAGCCAAGCGGCGTTTTTTATGCGCGCAGATCAGGTTTTCGATCAGATCGAGAACGAAGACCCGCAACCACAGGTAGTCGTAGCGTTAGGGTTCTTGATCACAAAACGCGACCCCTCGAGCCCTTCCTGGTAATCCACCTCAGCGCCAGCCAAGTACTGGAAGCTCATCGGGTCCACAACCAGGCTCACGCCCTCGCGTTCAACAATGGTGTCGTCATCGGCCACATCTTCATCGAAGGTAAAACCGTACTGAAACCCTGAACAACCGCCGCCCGTAACGAATACGCGCAGCTTCAAGCGATCATTACCCTCTTCATCGACCAGGCTCTTCACCTTGTGCGCAGCACCGTGGGTGAATTGCAAAGCCGTGGGGGTGAAGGATTCAACGCTCATGCTGATAATCTCCCGGCGTAGCGCCGCCATATGCGTAATGGCGGGCATTATCCGCTTCTCCTAGAAAAGCGGTCAACTATTGTTACGGTATATCAATCTGCGCTGCGGCCATTAAAAACGCAAAAGGCCCGAAGTGCGGGCCTTTTGCGCTGCAAGGAGCAAGCGTTAAGGCAACATGCCCGCGTGGGACAAGCCCAGCTTCTCATCCAGACCGAACAGAATGTTCATGTTCTGCACCGCCTGGCCCGATGCGCCCTTGACCAGGTTATCGATCACTGACAGCACCACCACCAGGTCGCCATCCTGCGGACGATGCACGGCAATTCGGCATACGTTGGCACCGCGCACGCTGCGGGTTTCCGGATGGCTGCCCGCCGGCATCACGTCGACGAACGGCTCGTTGGCATAACGCTTTTCGAACAGGGCCTGCAGGTCTACCGAGCGATCGACAACGGTCGCGTACAACGTGGAATGAATCCCGCGGATCATCGGCGTCAGGTGGGGTACGAAGGTCAGCCCAACGTCCTTACCCGCTGCACGGCGCAGCCCCTGACGAATTTCAGGCAGGTGACGATGCCCTTTGACCGCGTAAGCTTTCATGCTTTCCGATGTCTCTGAGTACAGCGAGCCCACCGCAGCACCGCGACCGGCGCCGCTAACGCCCGACTTGCAGTCCGCGATCAAACGCGAGGCATCCGCCAAGCCGGCTTCCAGCAGTGGCAGGAAACCCAGCTGGGTCGCAGTCGGATAACAACCCGGCACCGCAATCAGGCGCGCCTGCTTGATCTGCTCACGGTTGACTTCCGGCAAGCCGTACACAGCCTCCTCCAGCAACTGCGGCGCGCCGTGAGGCTGGCCGTACCACTTGGCCCACTCATCGGCATCCTGCAGCCGGAAGTCCGCGGACAGATCGATAACCTTGGTGCCCGCCGCCAGCAACTCACCGGCCAACGCATGTGCAACCCCGTGTGGCGTGGCGAAGAACACCACATCACAGGCGCCCAAGGTCTTGATGTCCGGCACGCTGAACGCCAGGCCGTCGTAGTGGCCTCGCAGGTTGGGGTACATATCGGCCACGGCCAGGCCAGCCTCGGAGCGTGAAGTGATGACCATCACCTCAGCCTGCGGATGCTGAGCCAACAGACGCAGCAATTCGACACCGGTGTAACCCGTGCCGCCGACGATACCGACCTTGACCATAAACCTGCCCTCAACGAACCCACTGGAAAGCCGTCGATAATAGGGGCCGCATCGTCCTGCGACAACCGCCAACGTGACGTACGGGTGCATGAGCTACTACTATCTTCGCTACCGTGAACCTGGGAATAACTAAAAATGCTTTATCTATGGGTCAAAGCCTTCCATATCGTCAGCATCGTCTGCTGGTTTGCCGGGCTGTTCTACCTGCCACGCCTGTTTGTCTATCACGCGCAAAGCGAAGACACCGTCAGCCAGGAGCGTTTCAGTATCATGGAGCGCAAGCTGTATCGCGGCATCATGGGCCCGGCGATGGTTGCCACGCTGGTTTTCGGCATCTGGATGCTGGCGCTGAACCCTGGGATTTTCCAATCGGGCGCCTGGATCCACGCCAAGCTCACCCTGGTCGTTCTGCTGATCGGTTACCACCACATGTGCGGAGCCCAGGTGAAACGCTTCGCCCGTGGCGAAAACACCCGCAGCCATGTCTTTTATCGCTGGTTCAATGAAGTCCCCGTTCTGATATTGCTAGCTATCGTAATTTTGGTCGTGGTCAAACCGTTTTAACGTCAATTACTCGGGGAACCTCCAATGTCGCTGCCCGCTCTGCTTGAACAACGTCTGCGCCTGCCCGTGGTGGCTGCGCCGATGTTCCTGATTTCCAACCCGCAACTGGTGCTGGCCTGCTGCCGCAACGGAGTCGTCGGCAGTTTCCCGGCACTCAACCAACGCGAAAGCAGCGGCTTCAGGGCCTGGCTGGAGGAAATCGAAGCGGGCCTGGCGCTGCTGGATAACCCCGCGCCCTATGCCGTGAACCTGATCGTGCACAACAGCAACCCACGGCTGCAAGCCGACCTGGCAATCTGCGTCGAGCACAAAGTGCCTATCGTCATCACCAGCCTTGGTGCGGTGAAGGAACTGGTCGATGCCGTGCACAGCTACGGTGGGTTGGTTTTTCATGACGTCACCACGCGGCGCCATGCGGAAAAAGCGGCCCAAGCGGGTGTCGATGGCTTGATTGCGGTCGCCGCCGGCGCGGGCGGTCACGCCGGCACCTGGAGCCCCTTTGCGCTAATTGCCGAGATACGCCAGTTCTTCGACAAGACCCTGCTACTGGCCGGCTGTCTCAACCATGGGCGGGAGATTCTCGCCGCCCAACTGCTCGGCGCGGACCTGGCGTATTTCGGCACACGCTTTATCGCAACCACCGAAAGTCATGCGCCGGATGCGTATAAAGAGATGCTGCTCACAGCGCGCGCCGCCGACATCGTGCACACTCCGGCTGTTTCCGGCGTGCCTGCAAGCTTTATGCGCCAGAGCCTGGAAAACGCCGGTTTTGATCTCGCCGCCCTTCAAGGAAAAGGCGAGGTCAACTTCGGTTCCAAGCTCAAACCATTGAGCGATGAGGCCAAAGCATGGAAGACTGTATGGTCTGCCGGCCAAGGCGTCGGTGAGATCCATGATTTGCCCGGCGTGGATGAACTCGTCGCGCGCCTGGACGCGGAATACCGCAAGGCACGCGAAAACGCGGCACAATTGCGCTGGCCACGTTAACCCAAATGCCAGGCCTGCCAATTCGGTGGCCTGCATACCCCTCCCTGATTAAGTGACAAGGATGCCCGCATGAGCGACAGCCGTTTCAAGATTGTGTTTGACGGGGCCTTGCGCCCGGGTGTCGAAAGCACTACTGCCAAACTGAACCTCGCCGAGCTGTTCAAGAGCGATGTCGAAGCGATCGAAAAGCTGTTCACCGGCCGCCCGGTCGCGCTCAAGCGCGATCTGTCCCGCGCCGATGCCGACACCTATCTCACCGCCTTGCAGAACGCCGGCATCGAGGCACGTATCGAAGCCGAACAACCCGTGGCTTTCAGCCTGGCCGAAACCCACGAAACCGGCTCATCCGCCTCGGACTTCTCGCACGCCGCCGCATCGCCTTACGCACCGCCACGCGCCGCTGTCGGTGATGACTTGCCGGAATACTCCACCCTTAAAATCTTCACCATCCATGGCCGTATCGGTCGCCTGCGCTACCTCGCCTGGACGCTGGCACTGACCGTCGCGCTACTGGTGGCCGCGGGCATCATCAGCACCGTGGGCTTCGCGGTGGCCACGGCCTCGCCAACGATCGCGATCATTATTGGCTCGCTGCTGGGTTTCGCGCTGTTTATTGCAGTCGCCGTTGTCAGTGTGCAAATCGGTGTGCAGCGCCTGCACGACCTCGGCTGGTCGGGCTGGCTGTATCTGCTGAACCTGGTTCCGCTGGTAAACAGCGTGTTTCCTCTGCTGTTGCTGGTATTGCCGGGTAACACGGGTGCCAACCAGTACGGCGCCCCTCCTCCGCGCAACTCCACCGCCGTTAAAATCCTGGCTTCGTTGTGGCTGGCGTTTATCCCGCTGATACTCATCATCGTGGTAACCCTGGGCATGAACGGCTACCTGGACCAGCTTGAAGCCAACATGGACAGCGGCTATGAAAGCAGCTCCATGACCACCGATGAAGATGCCGACCAAAGCGCCATCGTTGATGAAGAAGCAGCGCAAAGTGCTGACGAAGCGGCCGAACCTGTAGACTCTCCAGAACAGTGAAGAAACGCCCGCCGCCTGTGATGCCTCTGTCACAGGCCCGGCGGCGTTGCGATGGAGAAAGGCATGACCCGTTACGCTCTGATCACCGGTGCCTCCAGCGGTATCGGCCTGGCTTTGGCCGAAGCCCTGGCCCGACGTGGCCGCAGCTTGATTCTGGTGGCCCGCCAGCGTGATCAGTTGGAAAGCATTGCAATCGAACTGACTCAGCGTTTCGGCGTCGAGGTGCTGTTTCGTGCCTGCGACCTGGGCGAGCCGCTGCGGTTGTCGGGCTTTTTGCTGGAACTGGAAGAAGGTGAGCGGCAGATCGATCTGCTGGTCAACTGCGCAGGTATAGGCACCAGTGGGCCTTTCCTGGCACAGGACTGGATGACCGAGCAGGACCTGATCGAAGTCAACATCCTCGCCCTGACCCGCATGTGCCATGCGCTGGGTAACGCCATGGCGCTGCAGGGCGGCGGGCAGATCCTCAACGTGGCCTCGGTCGCGGCTTTCCAGCCAGGCCCGTGGATGAGCAGCTATTACGCGAGCAAAGCCTATGTACTGCACTTCTCCGAAGGTTTGCGCGAGGAACTGAAGACGTGCGGTATCAAAGTCTCGGTATTGTGCCCAGGCCCCACACGCACCGCCTTCTTCGGCACCGCGCAGATGGACACCGCGAAACTCGACCGCAGCCAACAGTTGATGAGCCCCGAAGAAGTCGCGCTCTACACCGTGCGGGCGCTGGAAAAGAACAAGGCGATCATCATTCCCGGACGCCGTAACCGCTGGCTGACCTTCAGCCCACGCCTGAGCCCTAGGTTGCTGACCCGCAAAATTGCCGGCGCCATCAACAAGGCCTATTGTCCGCGTTGACCGCCTGAGTACACTCACCTAACTTTTCAATGGAGAAACCGCTGTGGATACTCTGTTCACCAAGATCATCAACAGAGAAATACCCGCCAAAATCATCTATGAAGATGACCAGGTACTCGCTTTCCACGATATCGCGCCACAAGCGCCAGTCCATTTCCTGGTGATCCCAAAAAAACCGATTCGTACCCTTAATGACCTGACCGAAGACGACAAAGCCCTGGCCGGCCATATTCTGTTCACCGCCCAGCGCCTGGCAGTGGAGCAAGGCTGCGAAAAAGGCTTCCGTGTGGTGATGAACTGCAATGAAGACGGCGGGCAGACCGTTTACCACATTCATATGCATGTACTGGGTCAGCGTCAGATGAATTGGCCGCCGGGCTGAGTGCGCAGGGGCAAATTGACTCAGCGCAAACGCGACGTCCTCTCTTGCGGTAAACTGGCCGCCGAGATTCTTCCCGGAGGTCAGCATGACTACCCAACGTCACTACTCGCCGATTGACCGTCTGTTACTGCAAGCCGACACGGCCATGCGTACGCTGCTGCCATTCAGCGGCCAGCCGTACCGCCCGTCCCCCGCCATCGTGCAGCCAGAGGCACAGATGAGCGAGACCGAGACCCGCCATGTCGCCGGCCTGATGCGCATCAACCATACCGGTGAAGTGTGTGCCCAGGCGTTGTACCAAGGCCAGGCCCTGACCGCCAAGTTACCGCAGGTACGCGCGGCGATGGAGCACGCGGCCGAGGAAGAGATTGACCACCTGGCCTGGTGCGAACAACGCATTCGCCAGTTGGGCAGTCACCCCAGCGTGCTGAACCCCGTGTTTTATGGCCTGTCGTTCGGGATCGGCGCCGCTGCCGGCCTGATCAGTGACAAGGTCAGCCTGGGTTTTGTCGCAGCGACCGAGCGTCAGGTCTGCAAGCATCTGGACGAGCATCTTGAGCAACTGCCGGCCGAGGACGAAAAGTCCCGGGCCATTCTTGAGCAGATGCGCATCGATGAAGAACACCACGCTGAGAGCGCACTGGATGCTGGCGGCTTCCGTTTTCCGGCGCCGGTAAGATTCGGCATGAGCATGCTGGCCAAGGTGATGACCAAGAGCACTTACCGCATATAAACACGTCGGCGGTTTGAAATTGGCCCCTGTGGCAAGGGAGCAACTCCCTCGCCACAGCATAGGGCCAGATCAGCCGAGTTCGATGATCTCGTAATCATGGGTAATGGCCACGCCGGCCGCGCCCAGCATGATCGATGCCGAGCAGTACTTTTCTGCCGACAGCTCGATGGCCCGCTTGACCTGCGCTTCCTTCAGCGCGCGCCCCTTGACCACAAAGTGCATATGGATCTTGGTAAATACCTTGGGATCTTCAGTCGCACGCTCGGCTTCCAGAAAGGCTTCGCAGCTTTCCACGGCCTGACGGGACTTTTTCAAGATACTGACCACGTCGAAATTGCTGCAACCGCCGACACCCAGCAGCAGCATTTCCATCGGGCGTACACCCAGGTTGCGGCCACCGGCTTCCGGCGGGCCATCCATGACCACTACATGGCCACTGCCCGATTCACCGAGGAACATGGCTTCGCCCGCCCATTGGATGCGTGCCTTCATCGCCCAGACTCCACTGCTAAAAAAGGGTCGCCAGCTTAGCACAAGGCCCCGCAGCAGCAGTGCCCTGCAGGAAAACGATCAATAAACAGCGTTTGCCGGTGAAATACGCTAATCGAGTCAGAATGTGTCTGGTAAGCTGGCGCCAAATCAATGGCGCATTGCCATCCTTTGTACAGCATGCCTCAATACCGGCATCGCTGATAAAAACAAATCCAACCACATCGTGCAGTCTTTCGGGATACAACCATGGTTGCTCTCACTCCCACACCCAAGATCAAGAACCTCGACAAGCTGCTGATGCATTGCCAGCGCCGGCGGCATCCGGCCAAGCACAACATCATCTGCGCGGGCGAGCGCTCCGAAACACTGTTCTTCATCATCAAGGGCTCGGTCACCATTCTGATCGAGGACGAAGACGGTCGCGAAATGATCATCGCCTACCTCAACACCGGGGATTTTTTTGGCGAGCTGGGGCTGTTCGAGCAGGCCGGCAAGGAGCAACAGCGCAGCGCCTGGGTGCGCACCAAGGTGGAATGCGAAGTGGCCGAGATCAGCTACACCAAATTTCGCGAACTGGCCCAACATGATCCGGACATTCTGTACGCCCTGAGCGGGCAGATCGCCCAGCGGCTGCGCGATACCACCCGCAAGGTCGGCGACCTGGCGTTCTTCGATGTCACCGGGCGTGTCGCTCGCTGCCTGCTGGAGCTGTGCAAGCAGCCCGACGCCATGACTCACCCCGATGGGATGCAGATCAAGGTCACGCGCCAGGAAATCGGGCGCATCGTGGGCTGTTCGCGGGAGATGGTAGGTCGCGTACTCAAGGATCTGGAAGAGCGCAACCTGGTGCACGTCAAAGGCAAGACGATGGTGGTGTTCGGCACCCGTTAGCCG